>CAZIWR010000164.1:0-6430 GCA_964542805.1 uncultured Acidobacteriaceae bacterium | reverse complement strand
ATTCCGGTGAGGGCGATGCCGCCGAGTACGCCCAGGCTGCGCGCAAAGACGGGATAGAGAAATCCGCGGAAGACGGTCTCCTCGACAACCGGGGCCATCAACACGGCCAAAATCGCCATCAGGTAGATGCTCTGGCGGTCGAGAAAAAACTGCTGGATGGGCAGCGGCTGCTTGGGGGCCATGAGGCCGGAGACCGTGGCGACCACCACCGCGATGACACAGCCACCAAAAAAACACAGCGGATAAAACATGGCGCGGGAGAGTTCGCCGGTGCGCGGCGCGCGCCAGCCGATGGTGTCCCAGAAGGGCGCATCACGCCGCGGGCGCAGCGTGAAAAAAAGAAACCCGAGCATCAATGTGAACCAGAGAAACTGGCGCACGGAGACGTACACCGTGTTGCTGCTGACGAAGGCCGAAAGCTCGTGCATCTTCACGCGGCCGGAAGTGAGCAGAAAGGTTTGCAGCGTGTATTCGAGCACCACCATGATGCCCAAGGAAAAACTGAGGAAGATGAGCACGTCCATCCAGGACCAGGGAACGCGGAGGTCGTCGGGGAGCAGCGCGTCGGGAACGGGGTGCGGCGCAGGAGCGGGCTCGCCGGGCGAGGCAGAGTCGCCTGCGGGCAGCGGGAGATGGGGATCGGCGTCGGACATGCGCGGGGTATTGTGACACGGAGGAGAACAGGTGTCAGGTTACAAAGCGGCGGCGAGAAGCGGGAGCAGAATCTCGTGGTGGCCGGTGATGGCGAAGCCGCGCGAGCCGCGGCCCTGCGTCGGACGGCGGATGACGTTTTGCTGCGGGCGGTAGTGCTGGGGAAAATCGAAATTGGCGGTGGTGATGCGCCGCAGAGGAGTCCCGAGATTTTGCGCGACGCTGACGGCCTTCAGGAAAACTTCGGGGAGAATCACGGCGCTGCCCCAGTTGAGATAGACGCCGCCGGGATGCATGCGCTTGACGAGCGCGCAGAAGAGGCGGAAATCGTGATGGGTGGCCGCGCCAAGCGCCGCGCCGTCGGCGGAGCGGTGCATGTGCGGGATGTCCGTGCCGATGGCCAGATGCACGGTGACGGGAACGCGCGCGCGATACGCAGCGGCGAGCAGACTGTGCTGGAGAAATTTTGCGCGGAGGCGCTTGTTGGTGAGCAGTTTACCGGCGGCTTCGCCGAGTCCGATGTGCGAGCGCGCGGCGCCCACGGCGATTTCGTTGAGATAGAGGCCCGTCTCTTCGGCCATGCCGAACTGTCCGCGGCCGAGGACGGCGTCCACGTCTTCGGACGTGTTGCCGACCAGCGCGATTTCGAAATCGTGGACCAGCGCGGCGCCGTTCATGGCGATTCCGCTGACGTAACCGCGGCGAATGAGGTCAATGAGCACGGGCGCGAGGCCGACCTTGATCACATGACCGCCGAGGCCCCAGAGAATTGGGCGGCGTTGCGCACGCGCTTTGCGCAGGGCGGCGAGGACGGCGCGGAAATCGTCGCCGGCAAGAATGTGCGGGAGCGATGCGACCCACTGCTTCACGCTCATGCCGCGCTTGGGCGGGCGGGCGAACTCGCGCACGGTGACTTTGGATTTGCGCCGCGCAAGCGGATAGGTGCGGATGTTAGCCAGCGAGAGCGGGGGCGTGGAGTAGATGGTCATGCGCGTTCAGAGAGCACTGTAAATGGAGACGCGCAGCTGCGCAAGTGCGAGCGGAAGAAAGTCAGCCACAGAGGCACGGAGGCACAGAGAAAAGCGGGTGTGGAGAAAAAAGCGCGATGGGGCTAGAGAAGTACTAGAATGCGCGGTGCGGTACAAACAAATAAGAGGATGAATAAGGAGTGGTCATGAAAGCAGTGAAGGATTGGTTTGTTGCGATGTTGAAGGGCGCGGCGGTGCTGGCGTTGGTGCTGGGGCTGAGCGCGGCGGCCTGGGCGCAGGAAAAGAAGGCTACGAAAAAAGCTACACCGACAGCAGCAGCGAAGGAGCAGCCAGCTCCGAAGAAGACCGCCGCGAAAGCGGAGGCTGGAGAAACGAAGCTCACAAAGAAAGATGTGCCGACAGCGGTGATTGCGGCGTTTGAAAAGGCGTATCCGAAAGCGACGATGAAGGGCTTTTCCAAGGAAGTCGAGAAGGGGCAGATGCTGTATGAGATTGAAAGCGTCGAGGGCAAGATGACGCGGGACGCCACCTACGCGGCTGACGGGAAGGTGCATGCGGTCGAGGAAAGCATGGACATGAAGGACGTGCCGGCGGCCGTGCAACAAGCACTGGAGAAAAAATATCCCAAGGCGAAAATCCGCGTGGCGGAAAAAGTGATGGAAGGAACCAGCGTGGGGTACGAGTTCAAAGTGACCACGGCGGCGGGCAAAAAAGCGGAAGTGAAGTTTGACGCCAACGGCAAAGAAGTGAAATCCTAAGCGGCTAGCGCAGCCTGGGCGCAAGGGCAGTAATAGAATAGCCCCAGGAACGGTTTGGACTTAGCGTGAAAGGTCGCGTTTGATTCTGTTGGTAGCTTCAATTAAGTCCTTGTTTGTATGGCGTGTCACTAGGTATATATACCTAGTGACATGGCACTGCGTTAGCGACTTGATGGTAACTACGATCATGTCTGCGGCAGGATGGTCCTCATAAAGCGATACTTCGTCTACGGTGCGTACTAGGTATATATACCTAGTACGCACCGTAGAAAACAAATTCGCATTGACCTGGCGAGTTGCCATCGAATATGGTATACATACCATATTCGATAGGAACCATGGCTACCCGACTACAGATCGCCAAGCCTGACATCATTAAGCTCTTCGAGGGCTCACAGAAGAAGATTTTCACTCCAAAAGACCTGTCAACAATCCTCACGTCAAACCGGAATTTCTGGCGTCTCAGCCAAGGAATGACATCGAGGGGCTTTCTTGAGTTTCTTTTGGAAAAAACCAAGCTTCAGACAATCAGACTAACTTCCCCATATGGCTACAAGAGCCGCTACGTTTGGGGGGAGGTATCCGCCTATGAAATAGCATTGTCTCTCGGACGAAACGCGTACCTTTCCCATGGCACGGCTGTATTCCTGCACGGTTTAACTGACCAACTTCCCAAGAAGATCTACGTAAATCAGGAGCAAACTCCCAAACCGCAAGCTGGCGGACTATCGCAGGGCGCAATCGATCGGGCATTTTCGGCAAAACAGCGAACATCCAAATACATATTCAAGTATCAAAACTCGGAAATTGTGCTCATTAGCGGAAAGCAAACCAACCGTCTTGAAGTTGGGAAACTGCGCGGTCAACTCGCCGAAAATCTTGATGTTACCAACCTAGAGAGAACTTTGATCGATATCGTAGTCCGCCCCGCATACGCCGGTGGCGTATACCAAGTACGAGATGCCTTTCAGGCAGCCAAAGATCAGATGTCTGTAAGCACTCTACTCGCAACCCTAAAGAAACTCGGATATGTCTACCCGTACCACCAAGCAATCGGGTTCTATATGCAACGCGCGGGTTTTGAGGAAGCGCGTTGGATGCGGCTACGCAAGCTCGGACACCATTTTGATTTCTACTTGGCTCATGACATGCGGGAAAAGAGCTACGACCAACAATGGCGTCTATTCTTCCCAAAGGGATTTTAACAGCTTCGTTTGAGCAACCACAAAGTCAAAGTAAAAGTCGAATTCCCGCAAGTCTCCCGAGACTGCGATCTCTACAGAAGGCCAATCTGGTCTGTGGAATTCACGCTGAAGAGGAATTTTGCCAATCAACTGCAACGGAACTTCCTTCGCATCGAACATGAAAACTACGAGATCCTGACACTCCGCGGAGGAAAAGTCTAACATGGCACCTATTGCTATTGAATGGATGTCGTAAAAGTCTCTTGCCCGGGCCCGTGGATTAACCCGCCTCGTATATTCTGGCATCTGCTGGCAGATGGCCCGGAGCTTTTCAACTGCCAACATCCACGGAGTGTAAACATAAATTGCGTAGTCATCAAACTGGACCTCTGTCTTCGGTGCACAATATTCGAATTTGCTGATTTGCAGCTTGAAGACTTTCTGCTGACTCGGCCCGATGACCAGAGCTTCTCGTCTTGCTTTATCGATGTCATCTCCGATTCCCTGAAATTCGTCCGCAGCTATGAGCTTGAATCGCACCTCATAGCCTCCCCACCTATCTTTTGGTCCGGCGTTAGTCGAAGACGGTCTTACTTCAAAGGACTCATCAAATACGACAACCCCCGCGGCTCCAAATCGCCCCTTCAGGGCCCTGAAAATCCTCCCTTTGGCCCCTTCTATGTCAGAAAAATCACCTTCGAGGGAGAAATCGACATCCATAGAAACACGCGTGCCGAATTCGTACACGAGATTTACAGCATTTCCACCTTTTAGGACTAATTGCTCCAATAAAACGTCGTCCGAAAACATGGCGACAATAGCGAGCCGCCGAATCTCGGCAAGATCCATGCGCGGAATATAACACACCGACCCCTGCCTTATTTGCTGGAGGTCGGCGACCCGTTAGAGCCGTTGAGGACGCGGGCGAGGATTTGACCGGTATAGGATTTTTTGTTGCGGGCGACTTGTTCGGGGGTGCCTTGCGCGACGATGCGGCCGCCGGCGTCGCCGCCTTCGGGGCCGAGGTCGATGATCCAGTCGGCCTGCTTCATCACGTCGAGGTGATGCTCGATGATGATGACGGTATTGCCGAGGTCCACCAGGCGGTGGAGAACGTCGAGAAGTTTCTTGACGTCGTCGAAGTGCAGACCGGTGGTGGGCTCGTCCAAGATGTACAGCGTGCGGCCGGTCTGGCGGCGGGAGAGTTCCTTGGCGAGCTTGATGCGCTGGGCTTCGCCGCCGGAAAGCGTGGTGGCGGATTGGCCGAGGGTGAGGTAGCCCAAGCCGACGTCCACCAGCGTGGAGAGTTTCTGCTTAATCTGCGGAATATTTTCCAGTAATGCGAGTGCGTCTTCCACTTGCATTTCCAGCAGGTCGGCGACGCTGCGGCCTTTGAGGCGGACGTTGAGCGTTTCCGCGTTGTAGCGGCGGCCGCGGCAGATTTCGCAGGTGACGTACACATCCGGCAGAAAATTCATTTCGATGCGCCGCAGCCCGTCGCCCTGGCAGGCTTCGCAGCGCCCGCCCTTCACGTTGAAGCTGAAGCGGCCGGGGCGGTAGCCGCGTTCGCGCGAGTCGGGCAGCATGGCGAACAGTTCGCGGATGGGCGTGAAGACGCCGGTGTAGGTGGCGGGATTGGAGCGCGGCGTGCGCCCGATGGGCGCCTGGTCAATTTGAATTACTTTGTCGATGTGCTCGATGCCGAGGATGGCTTTGTACGCGCCGGGGGCTTCCATGCCGCGATAAAGTTTTTGCGCGAGCGCGCGATAGAGAATGTCGTTGATGAGCGTGGATTTTCCGGAGCCGGAGACGCCGGTGATTACGGTGAGCAGGCCGAGTGGAAAATGTGCGTCGAGATTTTTCAGGTTATGGGCGTGCGCGCCAAAAACGGCGATGGATTTGCCATTCGCGGCGCGGCGTTTTTCAGGCACGGGAATTTTCACGGCGCCGGCGAGATAGCGTCCGGTCAGCGAAGCGGGATTCGCGGCGATGGAATCGGGCGTGCCGGTGGCGACGAGGTAGCCGCCGGCGTGTCCCGCGCCAGGGCCGAGGTCCACAACATAATTGGCGCGGCGAATGGTTTCTTCGTCGTGCTCGACAACCAGCACGGTGTTGCCGAGGTCGCGGAGGTGCTCGAGGGTTTGCAGGAGGCGACCGTTGTCGCGCGCGTGCAAGCCGATGGAAGGCTCGTCGAGAACGTAGAGCACGCCGCGAAGCTTGGAGCCGATCTGCGTGGCCAAGCGAATGCGCTGCGCTTCGCCGCCGGAAAGCGTGGCGGCGCTGCGGTCGAGCGTGAGATAGCCGAGGCCGACGTTGAGAAGAAAGTCGAGGCGCTCGGCAATTTCGTGCAGCACGCGGCCGGCAACTTTCATCTGGCGCTCGCCAAATTGCGCGCGAATTTTGTCCACGGCGTCGCGGCTGCCGGCAATGGCCAGCGAAGTGAACTCGGCGATGGAAATGCCGCCGACACGCACGGCGAGGCTTTCCGGGCGCAGGCGCCGTTCGGCGCAAATCGCACAGGGCACCGCGGACATGTATTGCGTCAACCACTCGCGATAGGTTTCCGAAGTGGAGTCGGCGAGAGCGGTTTCGAGAAATGAAAGGATGCCCGGAAATTCGAGGCCCTTCACGCGCGCGGAGCGGGCGACCTGACGGGCGACCTTCCGGTCGCCCCTACCATTTTTTCCGTTGCCGTTAACCGCGACCTCCGGCATGCCTTTCGGCGGGTTGCCGTAGAGGATGAGGTTCTGCACGCGGCGAGAAAGTTTTTCGAAGGGCGTCTCCAGCTCAAATTTGTGCGCGAATGCGGCGAGCTTCAGCGTGCGCTGGAGATTGGCGGAGCCGCCGC
>CAZIWR010000163.1:2723-6454 GCA_964542805.1 uncultured Acidobacteriaceae bacterium | reverse complement strand
GCCGCATGGTTGACGCTGCTGCGCCATTCGCCTATACTAGTTTTTCTGCGTGGCGCGTTTCGCTCGCCTTCCCTGCCTTTCAATTTTTCCAGATTCTCGTGGGGAATTGCAGCAGGAGAGTGTTGGTGCGCCCTGCTCCATCTAGAAACTGACCGCTGATTGCTGAGAACTAACGACCGCATTTATGACTGAAGCCACTGCAAGCTGCCGGCGCGAAATCGAGCTGGAAATTCCGGCCGAAGAAGTCGCCAAATCCGTAGAGAAAGTCGCGCGGGATATCGCCCGCGTGGCGCGCGTGCCGGGATTCCGTCCGGGCAAGGCCCCGGTAACGCTGATCCGGCGGCGCTTCGCCGACGACATCAAGAGCGAAGTGCTGCAATCGCTCATCCCCGAGCGCATCGAGAAGGCGCTGGAAGAACAGAAGCTGGTGCCGGTCACGCGGCCGCAGGTGGACCACGTGGATTTCCCCGAGGCCGGGCCGGTGAAGTTCCGCGCGGTCTTTGAGGTGTTTCCGGAATTCGAGCTGGGTGACTACAAGGGTCTCGAAGTGGAGGTGGACGCCGTCGAAGTCACCGACGACGACGTGGCCAAGACGATTGAGGACATGCGCAGCCGCGCTGCCACGTTCGTGCCCGTCGAAGGCCGCGCGCTGGCCGACGGCGACTTTGCCGTGCTGAAGATTATCGGGGTGCCCGCGGGTGGCGGCGAACCCATCCAAGCGGAAAATGTGCTCTGCCACATCGGCGCCGAAGAAACCATGGAGGCCTTCAACACCAATTTGCGCGGCGCGCAGCCCGGCGACAAAAAGCAGTTCGAAGCCACCTACCCGGCGGACTATCCGGATCCCAAGCTGGGCGGCAAATCGTTCCATTACACGGTGGACGTGATTGGCGTCAAAGAAAAGAAGCTGCCGGAATTGAACGACGAGTTCGCCAAGGACGTGGAGGCCGCGTCGCTCGACGACCTGCGCACGAAAATCCGCCAGAACCTGGAAGCGGAGCGCGAGCATCGCCAGCGCGAGCAGGCCGAGCAGAAACTAATCGAAGCGCTGATCGCCAAGCACGACTTCCCGGTGCCCGAGGCCCTCGTGGAGCACCAGCAGGACGCGCGCCTGGAGCGCGTGGTGCGCTCGCTGGCCGGGCAGGGCGTGGACCCGCGCGCAGTCAACGTGGACTGGGTGAGCCTGCGCCAGCGGCAGCGCGAGCGCGCCGTAGGCGACGTCAAGGCGGAAATGCTGCTGGACAAAGTCGCCACCGCCGAAAACATCGAAGTGAGCGAAGAGGAATTTGAGCAGCAGATTGCGCACCTCGCCGAACACAGTGGTGAAACGGCACAGGCTTTCCGGGCTCGCTTGACAAAGCAGGGGTCGCTCGATAGGATGAAATCGAAGCTGCGAAGCGACAAGACGCTCGAGTGGCTCCACCGAAACGCCCGGATCCAGACAGCAGCAGCAAAGGACTCTAAATCGTAGCGGAGCCGGGCTCCTGCTTGCACCGACGGTGCGCGATCACACTTTCCGATGAGCAACCCTGACGACAGCATTCCTCGCGGCACAACGCTCGTACCGATGGTGGTCGAACAGACCAGCCGCGGCGAGCGCGCCTATGACATTTACTCGCGCCTGTTGCGCGACAATATTATTTTTGTCGGCACGCCGATTGACGACCACGTGGCCAACCTGGTCACCGCGCAGCTTCTGTTTTTGGAAGCGGAAGACCCGGAGAAGGACATTTCGCTGTACATCCATTCTCCCGGCGGCTCGATCACCGCGGGCATGGCCATTTACGACACCATGCAGTTCGTCCGGCCGGACGTGGTGACCATCTGCGTCGGCCAGGCCGCCTCGATTGCCGCGCTGCTGCTCTGCGCCGGCGCTCCCAAGAAGCGCTTCGCGCTGCCGAATTCCCGCGTGCTGATCCACCAGCCATGGATGAGCGGCCTTTCCGGACAGGCCACCGACATCGACATCCACGCCAAGGAAATCTTGCGGATGCGCTCCGTGCTCAACCAATTGATGGCCTCGCACACCGGCCAACCGCTGGAGAAGATCGAGAAGGACGTGGAGCGCGACTTCATCATGACCGCGCAGCAGTCCAAGGAATACGGCCTGATTGACGAAATCGTCGCGCGCAACCGTCACACCATTCCAACGGTTCCAAAGGGTTAGTAGCGGAATGGAAGCGCACCCTCGCAAAGGATTCCAACGGGCGTAAACTCATGAAGCAAGACGCACCCACATTCGCGAAAGCATCCGGCCGGAGGCGCCCACACCGGTGAAAAAATTCAGCCCAGACGAGACGTTGCGCTGCTCTTTCTGTCACAAAACCCAGGAACAGGTGGAGAAGCTCATCAGTTCGCCTTCCGACTACCCGCGCGCGTACATCTGCGACGAGTGCGTCACCGTGTGCCGCCAGATTCTCGAGGACGAGAAGAAGGAACAGGCCACTTCCGTCAACCGCCGCCTGGCGCGCCCGCCGGAGATCAAGGCCTTTCTGGATGGCTACGTCATCGGCCAGGACAAGACCAAGAAGAAGCTCGCCGTCGCCGTGTACAACCACTACAAGCGCATCTTCCTGAACCGCCAGCCGGGCGAGGTCGAGCTGACGAAATCCAACGTGCTGCTCATCGGCCCCACCGGCACGGGCAAGACGCTGCTGGCGCAGACGCTGGCGCGCATGCTGGAAGTGCCCTTCGCCATCGTCGACGCCACCACGCTCACCGAAGCGGGCTACGTGGGCGAGGACGTGGAGAACATCATTTTGAAGCTGCTGCAAAGCGCCGACGGCGACGTCACCCGCGCGCAGCAGGGCATCATCTATATCGACGAGATCGACAAAATCGCCAAGAAGGACGAGAACCCCTCGATCACCCGCGACGTCAGCGGCGAGGGCGTGCAGCAGGCCCTGCTGAAAATTCTCGAAGGCACCGTGGCCAACGTGCCTCCGCAGGGCGGCCGCAAGCACCCGCACCAGGAATTTACGCCGGTGGACACCACCAATATCCTGTTCATTTGCGGCGGGGCCTTCGTCGGCCTGGAAAAAATCATCGAACGCCGCGCCGGCCAGCGCGCGCTGGGCTTCATGTCCAATATGCCGCCCACCACCGGCAGCCGGCGCAATATCGAACTGCTCGAGCAGGTGCAGCCCACGGACCTGATCCGCTACGGCTTGATTCCGGAATTCGTCGGCCGGCTGCCCGTCGCCGGCGTGCTGAGCGATCTGGACAAGGGCGCGCTGGTGCGCATTCTCACGGAACCCAAGAACGCGCTCATCCGTCAATATCAGCGACTCTTTGAATTTGAAAACGTGCGCCTGCGCTTCACCGAGGATGCGCTGGAGACGATTGCCGAGGAAGCGCTCAAGCGCAAGATCGGCGCACGCGGCCTGCGCATGATCCTCGAAGACCTCATGCTCGACCTCATGTACCACCTGCCCACGCAGCGCAAGCTGCGGGATTTTGCTGTCACCGCGGAGATGATCCACACCCGCGAGATCAATTGGAGCTTGCTCGAGAAAGCCGGATGAGCCGGCCTGAGCCTGCACCGCCAGGGAGATCATGTTTCACCGGGAAAAACAGGAATTGAAGCGCGTGCCCATGATGCCGGTGCGCGATATGGTCATCTTTCCGCAGATGATGACGCCGTTCATCGTCGGCCGCGAGGCCTCCGTGCGCGCGCTGGAAGAGGCGCTGGCCGGCGACAAGAAGATTTTCCTCGCCACGCAGCACGACGC
>CAZIWR010000163.1:0-2623 GCA_964542805.1 uncultured Acidobacteriaceae bacterium | reverse complement strand
AAGCTCTCGCAGAGCCTGAACTACGACACGATGGTCGCCGCCATCCGCGTGGAAGACGCCAACAAGCTGGCGGACACCATCGCCGCCAACCTCCAGCTCGCCGTGGAGGAAAAGCAGGAGCTGCTCGAAATTTTCGATCCGCTCGACCGCCTGAACCGCGTGGCCGACATCCTCGACCTGGAAATCGAAAAATTGAACATGGACCGCTCCATCCACGGCCGCGTGAAGCGCCAGATGGAGCGCGCGCAGAAAGAGTACTACCTCAACGAGAAGATCAAGGCCATCCAGAAGGAACTGGGCCGCGGCGAAAAGAGCGATACGGACGAGCTCAAGAAAAAAATTGAGACCGCCGGCATGCCCAAGGACGTCAAGGAAAAGGCCATCACCGAGCTGAAGCGGCTGGAGATGATGCCGCCGATGTCCGCCGAGTCTACCGTCTCCCGCAATTATCTCGACTGGCTGCTCGCGGTGCCGTGGAAAAAGAAATCGAAGGAGATTCGCGACATTACCGTGGCGGAGCGCATCCTGGAAGAGGACCACCACGGCCTCGAGAAGATTAAAGAGCGCATCATCGAGTATCTTGCCGTGCGCCAGCTGGTGAAGAATCCGAAGGGGTCCATCCTCTGCTTCGTGGGACCGCCGGGCGTGGGCAAGACTTCACTGGCCATGTCCATCGGCAAGGCCACGGGACGCAAATTCGTCCGCGTTTCGCTCGGCGGCGTGCGCGATGAAGCGGAAATCCGCGGCCACCGCCGCACCTACATCGGCGCCTTGCCCGGCCAGATCATCCAGTTGATGAAGAAGGCCGCCACGGTGAATCCCGTTTTCGTGCTCGATGAAGTGGACAAAATGTCCATGGACTTCCGGGGCGACCCGTCGGCGGCGCTGATGGAAGTGCTCGACCCGGAACTCAACCACGCCTTCACCGACCACTACCTCGACGTGGAGTACAACCTCTCCAGGGTGATGTTCATTTGCACCGCCAACGTGCTGCACACCATTCCGCAGCCGTTGCAGGACCGCATGGAAATCCTGCGCCTGCCCGGCTACACCGAGCAGGAAAAGCTGCAGATTGCCCGGCGCTTCCTGGTGAAAAAACAGCGCGAGGCCACCGGCCTGAGCGATAAGAACGTCACGATTCCCGACGAGACGCTGACCTACATCATTCGCCACTACACGCGCGAAGCCGGCGTGCGCAGCCTGGAGCGCGAAATCGCCAGCCTGTGCCGCAAGGTGGCTCGCAAGGTGGTCACGGAAGGCAAGGAGATCGCCGTCGAGATCACGCCCGCCAACATCAGCGAATACCTCGGCGTCATCAAGTTCCGCGACATGCTCGCCGAAAAGCAGAACGAGGTGGGCCTCGCCATGGGCCTGGCCTGGACCGAAGTCGGCGGCCAGGTGATGGGCACGGAAACAACGATCATGGAGGGCAAGGGCCGCCTCACGCTCACCGGCAAGCTCGGCGACGTCATGCAGGAATCCGCGCAGGCGGCGATGAGCTATGTGCGCACGCGCGCCGGCGCGCTCGGCCTGCTCAAAGATTTTTACCGCCATATCGATATCCACATGCACGTGCCCGAAGGCGCCATCCCCAAGGACGGTCCTTCCGCCGGCATCACCATCGCCACTTCGATTGTCAGCGCGCTGCTGAAGATTCCGGTGCGCTGCGACGTGGCCATGACCGGCGAAATCACCTTGCGCGGCAAGGTGCTGCCCATCGGCGGCGTCAAGGAAAAGCTGCTCGCCGCGCACCGCATGGGCTTGTTCACCATCATTCTGCCCAAGGATAACGAGAAGGACCTGGCGGAAATTCCCGCCGAGATCCAGGCGGAGATGAAGATCCATTTTGTGGAAATGATGGATGAAGTGCTCGAGGTGGCTCTCGAACGGTCTCTCGCGGCGGCCGCGGTCCCTGCGGTGCCCGAGGTGGTTACCAAGTTCGAGGAGCCGGCCGAGAAAGATCAAGGATTGACCAACTGAAGTCTTTCGGCTCGCCGGCCCCCACGGGCGCGCGCCGGACCGCACTGTTGGCCGACTAACCCATTCTGGAAAAAAGGAGCCTTTGAGGCGGTTTTTTGCGCAGCCGCCCGAAGTGCAGTGAACAGGATCATGACCAAACCAATTGCAGACGAATCAGAAGGAACAACCGAAATGAGCATCAGCCTCGCAGAATTGAAAGACCGCAACATCACTGAGCTGGCCAAGGTGGCCAAGGAGTTGAATATTCCGGGCGCCAGCGGCATGCGCAAGCAGGAGCTGATCTTTCAGATCCTTCGCGCCCAGACGGAGAAGAACGGCCTGATCTTCTCCGAAGGCGTGCTGGAATGCCTGCCTGACGGCTTCGGCTTCCTCCGCGCGCCGGAGTACAACTACCTGCCCGGCCCGGACGACATCTACGTCTCGCCGTCGCAGATCCGCAAGTTCGACCTGCGCACCGGCGACACCGTCTCCGGCCAGGTCCGCCCGCCCAAGGACGGCGAGCGCTACTTCGCGCTCATCAAGGTGGAAGCCGTCAACTTCGAAGACCCGGAAGTGGCGCGCAACAAGATTTTCTTCGACAACCTGACGCCGCTCTACCCGCAGGAGCGCATCCGCCTCGAAACCGGGAAAGATAATCTCACCG
>CAZIWR010000162.1:0-6486 GCA_964542805.1 uncultured Acidobacteriaceae bacterium | reverse complement strand
CGAGCCCTCCATGTCAATGCGGAGGAAGTTGCCGCGACTCGAGGCGCGGTCCACAACGGATTCGAGGAGCGAAAAGCAAAAGTCGTCGCTGAGCTCGAGGCCCAACTGGGTGAGTTTGAGAGAGACGTTGGCGTCGAGTTTTTCGGCGGCGATGCGGTCGAAGTTTTCGAGGTAGGCATCGCGCGCACGGCGGGCCTCGGCTTCTGTGGACACGTTTTCGCCGAGGTGATCGAGACTTACGGTCATACCCGCCACATTGCAGGCGCGCGCGGCGGCGACGGCTTCCGCCAGCTCTTCGCCGGCCACGAAGCGGCGGGACATCCGGCGCGAAACGGGATTCCCCGTGACCAGCTTGGCCAAAAGCTTGCTCTGGGAGAGAAAGATCAAAAGAGCGCGCATCATGAGGAAAAACTCCAGGGGGCACAGGGGCAGGCGAAGCGAAACGCGGGCGGAAAAGGATCAGAGGGCATGAAGTGTTGAGCTAGTGTCCTTGGGATTCGAGCCAGCGCTCGGCGTCGATAGCGGCCATGCAGCCGGAGCCTGCGGCGGTGACGGCCTGGCGATAGCGGTGGTCCTGCACGTCTCCACAGACGAAAACTCCTTCCACATTGGTGAGCGTGCCGTTGCGCGCGCCGAGGTAGCCAGCGGCATCCATTTCCAACTTGCCGTGAAAAATATTCGTGTTGGGCGTGTGACCAATGGCCATGAAGACGCCTTCCGCCGGGATGGTTTTGACTTCGCCGTTGCCGGCATGGCGTACGCGCACTCCCTCGACAACGCCTTTTTCAACATTGAGAATTTCCTCGATGATGTAGGGCGTGAGGAAATGGATCTTTTCGTTCTTGTGCGCGCGGTCGAGCATGATTTTGGACGCGCGGAATTCACTGCGGCGATGAATCAGCGTGACCTTGCTGGCAAACTTGGTGAGAAAGGTGGCTTCTTCCATCGCCGAATCGCCGCCGCCCACCACGACGATTTCCTTGCCGCGGAAAAAGTAGCCGTCGCAGGTGGCGCAGGTGGAGACGCCGTGGCCCATCAGCTTGCGCTCGGACTCGAGACCGAGCAAGCGGGCGGAAGCGCCGGCGGCGACGATGATCGCCTTGCTCTCGTACACCTCCTTGCCCGCGGTGACGACGAACGGGCGGCGGCCGAGGTCCACGTCGGTAACAGCCCCGGCCTTAAATTCCGCGCCGAAGCGCTGGGCCTGCTTGCGCATGTTCTCGATCAGCTCGGGGCCAAGAATCCCTTCGGGAAAGCCGGGGTAGTTTTCCACTTCGGTGGTGAGGGTAAGCTGTCCGCCGGGCTCGTAGCCGTCAATGACAATGGGCTTGAGGTTGGCGCGCGCCGCGTAGATAGCGGCGGTGAGGCCGGCACAGCCGCTGCCGATGATGAGAACGTTATGAACCATGCTCGCTCCCGGGAATTAGACGCAATAAGCAGATGAAACGACGCAAGCACAAAAGCCAGTCATTCTAACACCGGCGCGGCTGACGGGCGACTTCATTGGAGCCTGCTCGCTTTCGTGAAGATCAATTTTGCTCCGACATCCACCCCCCGGGGGGATCATCGACCTCGTCAACCGACTGAGCGAAAACGAGATGAGCGATTCGATGATCGAGATGATGGGGGATCATGGGGCATCATCGCGAATCCAATTGCTCGTTCCATCGGCACACCCCAGCACGGCTAGGCCCCTGATAACCGGAGGCGACAAGCCAACCAGCAAAGAATAGCTTATTGACAAGTACATGTAAAGTGATATTGCTTATCGGAATATGGCAGCGGCCTGTGGGGGCCGTTTGCTTCCCTGCTGCGGGGTAGTCCATAATGCTGGGGCTTTGCTGAGCAGAAATATCCGGAGAGGAGAACACTTTTGACGCGCACGCCAGGGACGTATGCCGTATTCGAAACCACGCAGGGGAAAATCGTCATTCGACTGCTGGAGAAGGAAGCGCCGAAGACGGTGGCGAATTTTGTGGGCTTGGCCGAGGGGACCAAAGAGTTCCGCGATGCGAAAGGCGGGCAGAAAGTGAAGCGGCCGTTCTACGACGGGCTGGCCTTCCACCGAGTGATCCCCAACTTCATGATTCAAGGCGGGTGCCCGCTGGGAACCGGCACGGGCGATCCGGGCTACAAGTTCGAAGACGAATTCCACAGCTCGCTGCAGCACGACAAGCCGGGAAAACTCTCCATGGCCAACTCCGGGCCGGGCACCAACGGCAGCCAGTTCTTCATCACCGTGGCGGCCACGCCGTGGCTCGATAATCACCACTCGATTTTCGGCGAGGTGGTCGAAGGACAGGACGTGGCCGACAAGATTTCCAAGGCGGCGCGTGACAAGAACGACCGGCCACAGCAGGCGGTGGTGCTCCAGAAGGTGACCATCGAGCGGGTCTAGGGCAATGCAGCGTCCGGCGACACTGATCCGGCTGGGACAAGAACTGGTGTTCGTGCTGCTCGGCTTGCTGCTGATCAGCGTGGCGGCCATGGGCCAGTTTTTGTGGGATCCCAAGTCGGAAATGTGGGTTGCACTGGGAGCGCTGCTGCTTGTGCTGGGAGTGCGCGCGTGGCTGCGCGCCGGGAAATACGTGACGCGGTGGGAGCATCGTGCGCGCGGTGCGTCGCTCGTGCTGCTGGGCGTTTGCATGCTGGCAATCACCCTGGCGCCGTTCGGCTGGATTGCGGGGCTGCTGGGCACGGCGGGCGGAGTGCTGGCGCTGCGCGGAGTGGTGATGGCGGTGCTCGTGCTGCGAACAAATTAGACTCGACTCAGGAACCATGGACCCACAACTAAAGAAAAAAGCGCTGCGCATGGTGAGCTACGGCCTCTACGTGGCTACCGCGCATTCCCACGAGAAATACGCAGCGGGCACGGTGACGTGGCTCTCGCAGTGCTCGTTCGAGCCGCCGCTGGTGATGGCGGGTATCCGGCGCGACAGTGCGCTTTACAAGACCATCAAATCGTCGCACGCGTTTGCGGTGCACATCGTTGGGAAAAGTCAGAAGAAACTAGCGACGACGTTTTTCAAGACTGTGGAAGTCGATGGCGACAAGCTGAGCGGATATCGTTTCGAAGCGGGCAAGACAGGCTCGCCGATTCTGGCGGACGCGGCGGCGTGGTTTGAGTGCCGCGTTGTAGATGAAGTAAAGCGCGGCGACCATACCGTGTTTGTGGCCGAAGTCGTAGCCGCGGGCGTGCGCCGCGAAGAAGAGCCGCTGACCGTGCGTGCGGCGGGATTTGCGTACGGCGGCTAGTTCCTCGCGTTTGAATTCCCTGCCCTGTTTGGAGAACGTCAAGAACCCAACATAGAAAGCAGCGTCGAGCCGCCGCATTCCGAAGTGCGCTAAGCGAGCTTCGTGCGGCACGGCGGAAGCAAGCTTCCGCACTCCACGCGCACAGGCTACAAGCCTGTGCTACGACGAGCGGAATTCGCGGGAGCAGACGTCGCAGGGACAGATTTCGCGCAGATAATCGAAGCTGTAGATGCCGGTGGCGTGGCCGTCGGAAAAATCAAAGCGGATTGCGTAGTTTCCGACCGAATGAGCGGCAAGCGCTTTCGCCGCGGGCTTGAACATGGGCAGAGACGCCCCCATGCCTGGCGGCGGAGCAGGCCCAGGGCTGGCCGCAAATGGTGCAGCTGATTTTTTCTTGCGCGCGTCGTCGCAGGTGGCGCAGGGACATTTTTCGCGGAGATAGACGAAATCGTAGTGGCTGGAATGGCCGTCGGACCAGGTGATGTCCACGCCGGCGCCGGTGGAGACGTGAATCTTCACCGAGGCGGGTTTCTTTCGCGAGTCGAGAGGCAGAGGCATCGGAGGAACATCTTAACAAATCCGGCAGAGAGGCAGCGCCCGGCTTCGCTCAGGGCAGGGCGCAAAACCAAGAAAGACAACGCAGAGGCGCAGAGGTCGCAGAGGAACGCAGAGAAAGAGAGATTCTTCGCTTCGCTCAGAATGACAGCAACGAGTTGCCGACGTCACAACGGCAAGTTTCACGCGGGGCAGCACGGGCCGGGGGGAATGGGGTTGCCGTGGGGACAGGTTTTTGGGTGGCCGAGGAAGGTGCAGATTTTTTCGTCGAGCTGGGGGCTGATGATGTGCTCGAAGCGGCAGGCCTGCGAATCCATTTCGGGGTCGGCCATGGCGAAGGTGTCGCGGAAGAGGCGCTCGGCGAGGCGATGGCGGCGGATGACGTCGCGCGCACGAATTTCGCCGCGGCGCGTGAGGAGAATGGCCGAATCGTTCAGCTCGACGAGCTGCAGCTCGGCCATTTTGCGCAGCATCACGGCAGGGTCGAGCAGGCCCAGCGTGTGCGACGGCTCGATCAGGGCGTTGCTGCCTTCCTCATTGGCCACCCAGATGCGCTCGAGCAGGTGGTCGAAGCGCTCTTCGTCTTCGGAAGAGAAGACCGTGATTTGCGCGAGGCGCCCGTGAGCCAGCTCGACGCGGCGGTCGGCGAGGCGGCCGATGGATGGGTCATGCGTGACGACGAGAATGGTGTGGCCTTCCGCATGCAGCTCGCGAAGCAAATTGACGACCAGTTGCTCGTTGGCTTCGTCGAGGTTGCCGGTGGGCTCGTCGGCGAGAATCAATTTCGGGTGATTGATGAGCGCGCGGGCGATGGCCACGCGCTGCTGCTCGCCGCCGGAAAGATGCGCGGGGAGGTGCGTAACGCGTCCGGCGAGGCCCACGCGACGGAGGGCTTCGCGGGCTTCGGGCTCGTCGGTCATGCTGTGGAAATATTGCGCCAGCATGACGTTTTCGAGCGCGGTGAGATACGGCACGAGATGGAACTGCTGAAAGACGAAACCGATTTTTTCGGCGCGATAGCTGGTGAGCGAGCGCTCGTCGAGCGTGGCGACGTCGGTGCCGTCCACGACAGCGCAGCCGGAGCTGGGGCGGTCGAGGCCGCCGAGGATGTTGATGAGCGTGGTCTTGCCCGAGCCGGAGGGGCCCATGATGGCGATCCACTCGCCGGCGTCCACGGAGAGCGTGACCTGATCGAGCGCGCGGACGGCGCCGTATTCTTTGCTGAGCTTTTCAACCTGGACAAGCGGGGGCATCATTCGCCTCTCAGAATCTCCGCGGGGCGCACCTGACCGAGCAAGCGCAACGGCAGCGCGCCGGCCAGCGCCACACCAAACATCAGCGCCACGGTAAGCGGAAGGACTTCAGCCCGCGCGGAAATTGCGGAGCCGAATACACTGCGGCCAATCCATCCCGACAAAAACACACCGCCCACCCAGCCGAGCGCGCCACCGATCACGCCGAGAATAGCGGCTTCGGTGAGAAACAGCCGCACGACCCGGTTCATCGAGCCGCCGAGGGCTTTCATCAGACCAACGTCGCGGCGGCGCTCCATGGCCAGCGCAGCCATGGTGGCCAGAACACAGAGCGCGGTGAGCGCGAGAATCAGCACGACCGTCGCTAGAATCAGAACGCGGATGCGAGAGAGCAACTGACCTTCCGCGTCGGCAATCTGGCGAATGGGACGCACGTCGAGGCCGGGAAGCGCGGCGGCGAAAACGCGCGCCACCTGTTCCACCTGCGCGGCGGAGCCAGTGACGCTCATCTGCACGACGCCGATGCGGCCGCCGAGACCCGCGAGTTGCTGGGCTACCGGGAGGTTCACAAACACCTGATTGTCTTCCGTGCCGCCCACGGTGACGACGCCGGCGACGATCAGCCTCACAGAGCGTCCCGCATAGCGCAAAAGAAGTTCGCGGCCGGGCACCAGAGTGAACTGCTTGGCCACGGCGCGACCCACCAGACAGCGGGAGAGGTCGTCACGCGAAGTGATCCAGTCACCCTGCAACGTCCACCAAGAGGACATGCGGCGGACTTCGTCGAGCCAGGTGCCGGCGAGGATGAGGCTGCGGTCGTCGGTGCGCGCGACGACGTAGAGGTACGGCGCAGCGGCGACCACTTCGGGTGTGCGCGCGGCAGCTATCTTGTCCAGTGTGGCGGCATCCAGAAGCGAAGCATCGCTGCCGGGGCCGCCTTCCCGAGCGGGCGAGACGACTACATTGGCGCCGAGGGTGCGGAATTCACGCGTAAGCTTGCGTTCGGCATCGAGATGAAGATTGACCAGCGCGGAGCAAACGGCCGCTCCGGCCACGACAGCGACCAGCGCAACCGCCAGGCGGCCGCGGCTTGCGCGCAGGAGTTGCCAGAGCAAGCGCCAGAACATCACTCCCCCCTCAGAATCGGAGCGGGCTGCAAGCGCGCGGCGCGACGCAGCGGCAACAGGCTGCCCAGCAACGCGACGAGCGCAGCTATCACGAGAATCACGGGCAAAAGAATCAAGCGCAGCGCGGGCGGGATGCCAAATACGCTCTGTCCCAAGAATCGCGCCAGAAGAATTCCGAGGCCAAAGCCGATGACGCCTCCGACGATGGCGATCAAAATCTGCTCGGCCATGAAGAAGAATGAAATCGTCCAGCCGGATGCGCCCAGCGCTTTCATCAGGCCGACCTCCGAGCTGCG
>CAZIWR010000161.1:0-6549 GCA_964542805.1 uncultured Acidobacteriaceae bacterium | reverse complement strand
GTGGCTCGCGGCTTCGCCGCAACAAAAAAACGTCGGCGCGCAGCGCCTTCCTCTCTGCCGAAGGCGCCTTTTCTTCCCAGCGCAAAGCGCAGGTTCCTAGAGCTAAACCACGTCCGCAACCGTGCTCTCCATTCTGCGGAAATAAAGCAATCCACCGATCAATAGAACGATCACAACTCCCGCTGAGACAAAAATCAGCGCTCCCGGCGCCTGCCCTTGCCCCGTGATGGCCCAGCGGAATCCTTCGATCACTCCCGCCATCGGATTCAATCCATAAATCCACCGCCAGCGTTCCGGCACCAGCGTGGACGGATACGCCACCGGCGACGCGAACATCCAGAACTGCACCAGAAACGGCATCACGTAGCGCACGTCTCGATAAATCGCATTGAGCGCGGAAAGCCATAGCCCCGCGGCCAGCGCGGTCAGAATTGCCAGCAGGAGAAATGCGGGCAGCAGTAGCGCCGCCGCCGTCGGCACCATGCCGTAGTAAAAGGCCATCGCGATCAGCAGTACAAACGCAATGGCAAAGTCCACCAGCCCGGAAATCACTGACGCCAGCGGCAGCAGGATGCGTGGGAAATAAACCTTGGTAATCAGCCGCTGATTTTCCACCACCGTGCTCGTCGCGCCGGAAAGCGCGCCGGCGAAGTACGTCCACGGCAGCAGCGCGCAGTAGAAGAAGATCGGGTAGGGAATTCCGGCTGGCGGCAGCTTGGCCAGCTTGCCAAAAAATAGACTGAACACCACCATCGTCGCGAACGGCTGCAGGACGGCCCAGCCCGCGCCGATCACGGTCTGCTTGTACCGCACCTTGATGTCGCGCCACACGAAGAAGTACAGCAACTCGCGGTACGCCCACATCTCCGCGAAGTTCAGATCGGACCATCCCCGCGGCGGCTCAATCACCACCATCGGCATCGCGCCTTCCATCGCCTTCTCACGCGCGCCAGTCTGCGTTATCGTCGCCATTCGGTTTCAACCGGATCCCCACTCGTTGTCATCCTGAGTCCCGATGATTTCTATCGGGACGAAGGATCTCTCTCCGTCCTTCTCTGCGTTCTTCCGCCCCTTTGGGTCGAGATTTTGTCTCCCCTATTTTCTATTTTCTCTTTTCTATTTTCGTTTTATTTCCGCATCTGCGTTCATCTGCGGTTTCAAATTCTGTCTATTTAATTGGCACAACTTCGTATCCCGAAAGTTCCACCGCCACCGCCTGCCGGATCGGCTCCACTGCAATCACCAGCCGCGCATTTCCCTTGATGCGTTTCAGAATGCCTTCCACGCCGGCCAGCGCTCCGGAGATTACTTTCACGCGCTGTCCCACGCGCAGGTAGCGATGCTTTTGCAGGAGCGCATCGCTTTCCAGCACGCGCCGCAGCGCGTCGATCTGCTCGTCGGGCACCGGCTCATCGCGTTGCCCGAAGCCGACGATGCGGATCACCCCCGTGGTTTTCACCACCGCCTGCCGCCGCAGTGAGCCGCTCGCAAACTGCGCGAACACGTAGCCGGAGAACAGCGGCACTTCGACTTTCTTGTAGCGGTCCTTCCAGCGATGCACTTCCGTGCACAGCGGGAGAAACGCTTCAATTTGTTTTTCGAGGAATTGTCGCGCTACCAGTTTTTCATGCCGCGACCGCGTGTGTACCGCATACCATCGGGGCAGGGCATCGCCTTTCTTTTCCGCCGGTTTTCTGTCTGCCCTCTTGCTTTTGGTTTTCACTAGCCCCTAGCCCCTGACCCCCGGCCCCTTCTTTTCCGCACAGCTCCGCCCTCTCACTTACAGGCCACAAAGTCTGCAAGTGACTGATAAATATCAGTTTAAATCTCATCCCAGCCGCGGCGCGTAAGCACCGCTGCCAGGACGGCAAAATTGGCGGCGTTGGCAGGTACATGAAAGTTGAAATCCAGCCAGCCATGAATCATCAAACCCACACAGCCCGCGATCATTCCCATCAAGATGGCGCCGGTAGCCGTGCTGCTCGTCTCTTTCAAATTGCGCCACGCTTGCCGTCCGCCCGCGAACAAAATCCACACGCCCAGCGCCGCGCCCACCACGCCCGTCTCGGCCAGGAACTGCAGCCAGTCGTTGTGCGCGTGCGTCCAGATCTTGTCCGTCGCGAACGGTCGCACCGCAGGGAACAAACTCTCAAACGTCTCCAGGCCCGACCCGACCGCCCAGTGCTGCTGGAAAAGTGTCCACGTTCCTTTCCACGCGCCGAAGCGATGCGCCGTGGCTTCCGCTTGCAGCGTGGTGTTCGGCCGGAAACTTTCCTTAAAGCGCTCCAGCGCCTGCCCCTGGTCCAGCCACCACACCGTGCCGCCGATCAACACCAGGGCAATGGCCACGCCGGCGAGCGCCTTGCGTCCTCCGTGTACTGCAGAAGCCGCCAGTGTGAGCACCGCGATTTCCGCCAGCAACGCAAGCGTTCCTCCGCGCGAGCCGGAGAGCAGTACCGAGCTGCCCATCACCAGCGCCAGCGCGCACCAGAACCACCGCCGCCCCAGCGTGTTTTCCGGACGCAGCGCCAAACCAATCGCCAGCGGCGTCCACAGCTCCATGAGGCCCGCGTAGTGGTTGCGGTTCACGTAGGGCCCGAAGATCCATCCGCCGTGCGTGGGCTCCACCAGCCAGTAGATTTTTCCGTTCGACGTCAGGTACTGCGCGATGGCCATCAACGCAATCAGGAATCCAGCAAACGCCATGGATTCCGCCAGCCGCTTCAGTCGCCGCGGTGTGTCGAAGCATTCCACCGCGACCAGCGCCAGCGCGGCGTAACCCACCCAGCGCAGCCATTCCAATTGCGTCGCATGGGGCGTCACGCTGATGCCCGCGGCCCAGTGCACGGCAGTGAACAGGAGCAGCAAAGCCGCCGGCAGCGCTATCGCCGGCAGATTCAGCGGCAACTCTTCCTTGCGCACGCCTTCCAAGATCCAGATCAACAGAAGGAGCCACGCTGCGGCGATGAGCCCTACACTGGCCAGCGTGGTCGTCGCGCCGAACGCCAGCGGCGCCGCCACCAGCACGGAGATGACTCCCGCACGCAAGAAAACTTTTACCGCTGAGCGCGCACCCGCCTGGCTGTGCTCGTGCACCACTGCCGCGCCGTTGATCGCCACACTCACGGTTGCACTCCCGCCGGGCCCGCCAGTCGGCCCGGGCCGAGCAGCTTCCATTCCAGCGGTGACACGCACACCAGCCCGCTCGAGGGCGGCTCCTTCAGCGTCGGCGCGGGTCGCACCAGCGTCAATCGCACCAGCTTCGTTTCCGGGCCGGTCTCAAACTGCAGCAACACTTCCTTCCACGGGTTCGTGCCCATCATTGGCTCGGTCAATGGCGCTACGCTGCGCCCTGCTGCCATCTCTTGCACTTGCAGCCAGGCACCGCGGCCGGAGATTAATTTTTCCGTGCGCATCGACGCGCGCAACTCGTAGTGATAGCCCGGCTGCACTGGTGCGTAGTGATAGACGCCGGTGTAATCTCCGCGCGCGTCCTGTGAAAACTGCACGCACAACGACTGCTGCCCGCCGCGCAGCCCGCCCGACTGCACCCACACGCTGGCATCTTCATTCGCCTGCACGCGCCAGTCGAATCCGAAATTGAGCAGCGGGTAGCGGAAGTCGGCGTTGTAGAAAGGCTGGCTGAGCGCCTCGGGGTCCACATCGATCCACCCGTGGCGTGCCGCGTCCGACCACGCGCGCAGCGCCAGCTCCGGCTGGCCGCGGCCGAGCACCCAGTCCACGAACATGCGCACAATGCCTTCTGGTAGCGGCTGGCCGAGTTCCACGGCGCGCTCCCAAAACTTTGCCGCGGATTCGATGCGGTCTTCGCGCCGGAAGGCTTCCAGCACGTTTCCGTACGCGCTCACGTCTTTCGGCACCACCTCGTCCAGTAGCGTGCTGCCCGGCGTAACGCGCAACAGCAGCGGCACGGCGCGTCCCGTGTACTCCGGCGCCATGCGTAACAATTCTCGCGCCAGACCGATCGCGCGCTCGTTTTGCTCGCGCCGCAGCCAGAAATTAGTTTCGTGCCAGAGGATGGCCGGGGTGCGCGGCTCGGCGCGGCGGGCGCGTTCAATGGCCCGCGCGGCGCCGTCGAAGTCGCCGGCCAGTTCCATGTCCAGCGCCAGGTGAATGGTGTACGTCGCCTTGCGCGGATCGAGCGTGGCCGCCCGTTCCAGTTCTCCCCGGGCACGTGTCGCGTCGCCCGCGGACGAATAGAGCAGCACGCGGCCCAGCCGGTTGTGCAATTCCGCATTGCCGGGTTGTAGCGCGATGGCCTGCTGAAGCGATTCGGGAGTGCCCTGGCGGGAATAAGTGTCCGTGCGGTAGTGGCTCCAGAGAGAAACGCTCAGGGGAACGCTGGCCACGATGGCCAGCAGGACGGCGGTCAGCTTTCGAGGCAACGTGTCCAGCGCCAATACCATGAGTCCTGTTGGCTTGCTCTCCTGCGCTGCCGGACGCTCGGAACGTCGCCGTCCCGAGGCTTCGGGAGCGGGCGGCAGCCGGAGGTCCGCGGGTCTGCTACGCGCCGATTTTATTCTCTCCGCGCTTCGGCTTTTCCTCGGGCTCGTGCCCGTAGCCGTAGCCTTCGAGCATGTGACGGTAGTAGTCCCCGTAGTAATACGTGTAGTAGTACTGATAATCCGCGGAGCGGATGTCCACGTTATTCAGCACCACGCCGAGCATGCGCGCGTTGACTCCGGCCAGCAGCTTGTGCGCCTGGCGCAACGATTCGCGCGTGGTCACCCCGCCGTGGATCACCAGCATCACGCCATCGGCGTGCGCCGCCAGAATCATGCTGTCCGCCACGGTGATGGTCGGCGGCGAATCCATGACGATGAAATCAAATTGCCGCCGCAGTTCGGAAAACATCCCCACCATCGGCTCGCTAGACAGCAGTTCGGCCGGGTTAGGCGGCGTGGGCCCCGACGGAATCACGAACAAGTTTGGGATGTGCGGCACGGCGCGCGGCAGGTCGTCAATACCCACCACGCCGGCCAGGAATGAGCTGAGGCCCACATCGTTGGACATGCCGAAGGAGCGGTGTACGCGGGGCCGGCGCAGGTCGGAATCGATCAGCACCACGCGGTCGCCGCGCTGGGCCAGCGTGATGCACAGGTTGAGTGCCGTAGTGGTTTTGCCTTCGCGTGGCTGCCCGCTGGTGATCAGGATGGTCTGCGGCGGATGCTTCGAAGTCGAAAGTAGAATTGACGTGCGCAGCGCGCGGTACGCTTCACTCACGATGGAGTGTGGCTGCGAAAGGGTGGCCAACTCGTGCGTTTGCACTTTGGCGGGGGCCGCCGCGGGCAGCGTACGGGCGGCGTAGGCCGTGGTGCTGCCGATACTGGACACCGCGGGGATCACGCCCAGCGCTGGCAGCCCAATGAGCTGTTCCACTTCCTCCGGCACTTTCACCGAATTGTCCAGGTACTCGTTGAAGAGCGCCAGCACGCCGCCCAGGATTACGCCTACCACCAGGCTGAGCGCGATATTCAGCGCTTTGTTGGGCCGCACCGGCGAAAGCGGCGGCCGCGCGCGGTCCACGAAATGGATGTTGTTGGAGCGCATGCCCGCGCTGACGCCCGCTTCTTTCATGCGGTTCAGCAGGCCGTCGTAGAGCTGCTGGTTCGTCTCGAATTCGCGCTTGAGCAGGCTGTGCTGCACAAGTTTCTCGTTCATCACGTTGGCTTCGGTCTTCTGCACTTCCACAGCCTGCCGCAACATCTGTTCGCGCTTCATCGCCACCTGGTATTCGCTTTCGGTGCGGTTGGCGACCTGCTGTTTTTCCCGCTCGAGTTGCGCCTTGGCCTCGAGCAGCTGGGTTTCCAGGCGCTGGACTTTCGGATATTTCGGCCCGAAGGTGGCTCGGAGTTCCGCCAATTCGTCGCTCAGCTTCTGATAGCGCGTCTGCAATTCCTGGATGTACGCGCTGCTGGACACCTGCGGCAGGTCGTCCAGCCGCCGCGATTTGATGAGCTGGAATTGCGATTCCTTGGCGATGCGCTCGCTCTCGGCGACGGTGAGTTCCTGGTTCAACTGCCCCAGCTTCTGCAGCGTGACGTTCTGCCCTTCGCTCAGCGCGTAAATCTGGTTCTCCCGCTCGTACGCCACCAGCGACTCGTGCGCTTTCTCCATCTTGCCCTTCAGCTCGCCCAGTTGCCCGCTCATCCACTGCTGCGCCTGCAGCGTGGATTCGTATTTCTTGCGGAAGTTGCTTTCGATGTAGAGCGCGGCGAGCTCGTTGGGCACGTCGGCCGCGATCTTCGGATCGGCGCTTTCAAAGCGCACTTCCACCAGCCGCGTGGTGCGCACCAGCTGCACATTGAGCCGCCCGCGGAACCTTCCGATCAGCGACACTTCCTCGGCTGGAGAGAACGGCGCGTTGTAGCCCGCGCCCTTCGGCCGCACGGAGAATTCCGGTTTCTCGAACAGGCGCAGCGAGCGGATCGTCTGCATCGCCAGATCGTCGCTCTGCAGGATGCGCACCTGCGTTTGCAGGAACTCTTCGTCGCTGGGCAGGATGGAGAACAGCGCTTGCAGCGTGGA
>CAZIWR010000160.1:0-6554 GCA_964542805.1 uncultured Acidobacteriaceae bacterium | reverse complement strand
ACCAAAATCCGGTGGTCCGAGTGTTGTCCTCATCAAGCTCCTTGTTTAGGACAAGCCGTCACCGTCTCGAACCGGTCGCCGAAGTACCGCTGATTGATCCACAGGGCGGCGGTGACCAGAGAAATCAGGACGGGCACCTCCACAAGTGGTCCGATCACGGCGGCGAAGGCCGCCCCGCTGTTAATTCCGAAAGTTGCGATGGCCACGGCGATCGCCAGTTCAAAGTTGTTCGACGCCGATGTAAAGGAGAGCGTCGTGGATTCAGCGTACGTTGCGCCCACTCGCGCGCTCATCCAAAAGGAAACGAAGAACATCACGACGAAGTAAACGGTCAGTGGGATGGCAATTCGAACGACGTCGAGTGGCAATCGAACGATCATTTCCCCCTTGAGCGAGAACATCACCACGATGGTGAAAAGAAGGGCGATGAGGGTGATCGGGCTGACCTTCGGGATAAAGCGGGTGTGATACCATTCCTTCCCCTTAACGCGGGTGAGCACGAACCGTGTTAGAAAACCTCCGAGGAACGGGATGCCGAGATAAATGAAAACGCTCAATGCAATGTCGCGAATGGAGATGTTCACCCGAACTGCGGTCATCCCTAACCATCTCGGCAACACGGCGAGGAAGAAGTACGCGTAGGCAGAGAAGAATAGAACTTGGAAAATTGAGTTGAACGCCACCAGGCCGGCGGCGTACTCACGATCGCCCCGGGCCAGATCGTTCCAGACGATCACCATGGCGATGCACCTCGCGAGCCCCATCAATATCAGTCCAATCATGTACTCCGGCTTGTCGCGGAGAAAAAGAAACGCCAGAGTGAACATGAGCAGCGGCCCGACCACCCAGTTCTGAATCAACGACAGGGCCAGCACCTTCCGGTGGCTGAACACCCGTCCCATCTCCTCATACTTCACCTTGGCGAGCGGCGGATACATCATGAGGATAAGTCCGATCGCGATCGGGATGGAGGTCGTTCCCACGCTGAAGCGGTTCAGAAAGGGAACGATTCCCGGCACCAGGTAACCCGCCGCGACGCCTCCGACCATCGCCGCGAAGATCCATACCGTCAGAAACCGGTCCAGGAAAGAAAGTCGGGAAGTACTCTGCGCATTTGCCATGTTGTTTTGGCTAATTCTCCTTACCGTTCTATCTGGCTCACAGCAGCTCCGCCGATACGGGCGCTACAGCGGCTTCCGTGCGCGCACGAACGCAGACATGAACTTGCCGTCCACGTGCGGCGCGAAGGCGTCGGGGCTGATGCCCGCGGCGTTCAGAAATTCGCGCGCGTCTTCCACTTTGTAAACGCGCGTGGGTTCCACGTCCACCTCCGCGAATCCGGCGCGAGCCAACTTTTCGCGGTACTCGTTTTCTTCCAGCGCCCCCGCCACGCAGCCGATCCACAGCTCGACGTTGCGCCGGATTTCCGGAGCCACTTCGCCGCGCACCACCACGTCGGAGACGGCGAACCGCCCGCCGGGCTTCAGCACGCGAAACGCTTCGCGCAGCACGCGGTCTTTGTCCGCGGAAAGATTGATCACGCAGTTGGAGATAATCACGTCCACGGAGTTATCCGGCAGCGGAATTTCTTCGATGGCGCCCTTGAGGAACTCGACGTTGGTCACGCCGGCCTTGCGCTGATTTTCGCGCGCCAGTGCCAGCATGTCGTCGGTCATGTCCAGGCCGTAGGCTTTGCCGGTGGGGCCCACGCGGCGCGCGGAGAGCAGCACGTCAATGCCGCCGCCCGAGCCGAGGTCCAGCACGGTTTCGCCCGGGCTGAGCTGCGCCAGCGCCGTGGGATTGCCGCAGCCGAGCGAAGCGAGCACCGCCTCCTGCGGCAGGCCGGACTTCTGGCTGGCGTCATAGAGGTCTTTGGTGATGGGGTCCACCGCGTCGATGGACGAACCCGAGCAGCAGCCCCGCGAATTTGCCGGAGCGACCGGCCCACACGCGGCGCGCCCGCCAGCAGCGGCCATGCGCGCGGCGGCGCCGTAGCGCTCTTTGACGATTTCCTTAATCTCTTCTGCGCTCGCTGGCTTCGACTCCGCGGCCGGCTCGCCGCCGCAGCACGTACTCACCCCGCCTTGCTGCTTCACTGCTTCTGTGATGTTTTCCTGGCTCATGTTCGTCCTCTCCCGAAGAAATTCGGCGCGCGCTGGCGGTCGTGCTACATGGAAATCGGAATGATGATGGACTCCGGCTGCACCGCCTTGCTGCGCGAGCAGCACTCGGCATAGAGAAAGCTGAGCAGTTCGCGCAGGGCGTCCGCGTTGGCCGCGTACCACAGAAACTGGCGGTCGCGACGCACGGTGAGCAGCCCTTCGTTCTTGAGTTTTTCCAGGTGGTGCGACAGCGTCGAGCCGGGAATGTCCAGCTCGGCCTGAATGTCACCGACAATCATGCCCCCGGGGTGCGCGGAGAGCAGCAGGCGCACAATCCGCAGGCGCGGCTCGGCGCCCAGCGCGGCGCACATGTCCGCGAAGCGAATCACCTGTTCCGGTGGCGGCTGCTCTTTCATGTTTCGATGATACCGGAAGTATGGAATATGTCAAGCCGTTCTTCCGGGCCAGATTGAATATGTCATTGACAATACGATGTAGTAGTACAACAATTTGACAGTGGTATACGACGCAAACTCCGATGCTCGCAGCGGTTCCGCCCTTCACAACCGTATTGCCGTCCTCCGAGCCGAGCGCGGTCTCAGCCGCAACGACCTTGCTGATGCTCTTGGGATCAACTATCAGACTGTGGGTTACATCGAGCGCGGAGACTTTAATCCTAGCCTGGAGCTTGCATTTCGAATCAGCGAGTACGTCGGCCTGCCCATCGAGGCGGTTTTTTCGCGCCGGCCATTTCGTCCCCTGAGCGAAGAAATCTACGGCAACCGAAACTCACCGCAGCGCAGCGACGAGAGATGAGTGGGGAGGAACATCATGCTGAGGACTCCAGTAATTCTGGGCGTGTCCATGGTGCGCCGCAAGAACCGTCGGTGGCTGGTTGCGGTCACGTACGCCACTCTGCTGGTGTTGCTGTTGACGCTCGGCCCGCATCGTCATTGGAATCAAGGAATGAATGTGGGGACATGGCTGCTCCTCGCGGTTGTTTTTGTAAGCCGGGGCGTTTTCGGCAGCTTGGTGAACCAAACGATGGTGCCTGAACGGCGGGGCGAGCCAATAAGCCTCGGCCTTGCCCCGATGCGGCATCGCGATGAAGACGAACCGGATGAGCGTGAGCTGGCAGTCAGAAACGCCGCATACTTTGAAGCCTATCGTGTGCTGGCCGTGTATTCCGCTTTTCTTGTTCTCTACTCGAGCACTTCGTTTGGGGCCTTCGCGCTGCCGCTAATTGCCATGCCCTTGCTGGTAATGGCCCTCACACTCCCGCAAGCGGTGATCCTTTGGACGGAACCGGACGTGCCGGAAGAAGCCAGGGTCTAGCGGAAACTTCAGTGGCGCAATGGCGGCACAACGCCAACTTAGCGCAATCCGTCGTCGCCTGAGAATAGATTCATGACACCACCATCCCACAGCCTTCCTTGACCCATCCTCGCGGCTCGTCTACACTAGCGGTTTCGCATGGTGCCCGCAGAGTGGGCAGGAGCGCGGTTCGCCGAACTGGCGCCGCCGCCTGTCGGCTTGGACGGGCCGGATTTCGGCGGATGCAACTTTGGCCCGCCGTACCGCGTAGCATCACAGAGAGGCCTCATTGCCGAAGCGTACCTTTCAACCCAGAGTGCGCCGCCGTCACAAGACGCACGGTTTCCGCGCACGTATGAAGACCAAAGGCGGGCGTAAAGTCCTTGCACGACGCCGCAAAACCGGACGCAAGCGCCTCGCGCTCTAGCCGCAGCTATCCGCGTGCCTGCCGTTTGCTGGCCCGCGGGGAGTTCGACGCGGTCTATGAAGCCGGGCGGCGGCGCGCGAGCAAGCAGTTTCTCGTGTTTTTCCGCCGGCGCACCGCGCTCGATGCCGCCAGCCGTTTCGGAATCAGCGTGAAAAAAGCGCTGGGCGGAGCGGTGGTGCGCAACCGGCTGAAGCGCCGCATTCGCGAAATCCTTCGCTTGCACCGCCAGGAGATTGCTACAGGATGGGACATTGTCATTCACCCGCGCAGCTCGGTGGCCACCGCGCCGTTTGTGGCGATCGAGCGCGAACTGGCCGACTTGCTGGCCAGCGCGCTGAAGTAGACGGGCGCGCGTCTGTCGTTGCGCGGCCCAGCGATTTCAGCGCAAGACTGTTGCTGTTCTTGGTGCGCGCGTACCAGCTCATTCTCGGTCCATTTCTCGGCGGCGCGTGCCGCTTCTATCCCTCCTGCTCGAACTACGCCATGCAAGCGATTGAACGTCACGGTGCGCGGCGCGGCACTGCCTTGGCGGTGAAGCGCGTGCTGCGTTGCCGGCCGTTTGCTCCAGGAGGAGTTGACCTGGTGCCGGAACGCGCGGATGTGCCGGGCGAAACGCGGGAGGCGGCGCTGTGAAGGAACTCTCCACCGAACGCCGCGTCGCGCTAGCCTTCGCCCTCTGGATCGTGATCATGGTCGGCTGGAGCTACGTGTGGAAGCCGAGCCGCCCGGCGACCGCGCCTATCCCGCAGCCCGACGCACCTGCGAGCACTGCACCCGCCACGGAGAAAAAGGCCGCCCCGGAAAAACCTGCCGCAACACCCGCTGCTGCTGCGGCGAAAATGCAAGCCGCGCCGGCACCCGCGCCAAAAGCCGCGGCGCAAGAAAAAAACTTGGTCATTGAGAACGGGCTTTACCGCGTGGAGATTTCCAACCGCGGCGGCGTGGTGAAAAGCTGGCGGCTGAAGAATTACAAAGACAACAAGAAGCAGCCGCTCGAACTGGTGAACGCGGAGGCGGCGCAGCAGGTGGGCGCATGGCCGTTTTCGCTGGCCGTGGACGACCCGGCGCTGGAAACGCTGCTGAACGGCGCGCTCTTCGAGATGACGCCGGGCGAAGGCACGCTGCACGCGCCGGCGGAAATCGCCTTCGAATGGAGCGACGGCCGCGTGCAGGTCTCCAAGCGGCTTAAGTTTGATGCCAGCTACATCGTGGCGCTGGAAACTTCCGTGCTCGTGGACGGCCAGCCGGTGGCCCACGGCGTGGCGTGGCGCGGCGGATTTGGCGATGCCACCGAGTACGCGCATGCCGACTTGGTCAAAGTAATCTACCGGGAAAGCCAGAAGCTGCACGTTCTGGAAGCCAGCAAGCTGGGCGTGCCAGACCACAGCGAGCAGCGGCTGCGGCAGATCGGCACGATGGAGTACGCCGGAATCGAAGACCGCTACTTCGTGGCGGCGTTCCTGCCGCGCAGCGAGAACCCGGCGCACTGGAACGCGGCCATGACGCTGTGGCACTGGCGCCTGGAACGCGAAGTCGGCGTGGGGGACAAGAGATCCAAGGAAGCTGTGGTGGAGATGGCCGCGGGGACCACAGTGGCCGGGCCGGTGGCCTTCCGCGTTTACGTGGGGCCCAAGGCCCTGGAAGAATTGCGCGCGCAGAAGCCGCCGCTGACCGACCTGGTGCAGTTCGGCTGGTTCGGCGTCATCGCCGAGCCGCTCTTCTATTTCCTGCGCTGGATTTACGGCTACGTGCCCAACTACGGCTGGGCCATCATCCTGATGACCATCGTCATCAACATGGCGCTCTTTCCCTTGAAGGTGAAGAGCTGGCGCTCCATGCAGAAGATGCAGACGGTGATGCCGGAAATCAAGCAGATCCAGGACCGCTTCAAGAAGTATGGGATGCGTGACCCGCGCCGCCAGGAGATGAACACGGAAGTCATGGCCGTGTACAAGCGCGAGGGCATCAACCCCATGGGCTCCTGCCTGCCCATGCTCTTGCAGATGCCCATCTGGATCGCGCTGTTTTCCATGTTGGGAGCGGCTATCGAGTTGCGCCACGCGCCGTGGCTGGGCTGGGTCCGCGACCTCTCCACCCACGACCCGCTCTACATCCTGCCCGTGCTGATGACGGTGACCATGTACATCAGCCAGAAAATGACCCCGGCCACCAGCGCCGACCCCATGCAGCAGAAAATGTTGCAGATGATGCCCCTCATTTTCGGATTTATGTTTATGCGCACTTCCAGCGGGCTGACGCTGTACATTCTCAGCAGCAACATCGTGGCTATGGGGCAGCAGTGGTACCTGAACAAGACCACGCCACCGCAAGTCAGCGGGGAAGACAAAAAGGGCGGCAAGAAACCGGGCGGCGGGGCCAAAGAGAAAACGTAAGCAGCAGCACGCAGGAGCAAGCGGCGGGAATGGAACACCGATTCATCAAAGACGGCAAGCTGGACCGCGTACCTCTGATCGCCGAGCTGCGCAGCTTCATGAACCTGCTGTTCGCCCAGATGCGCCTCGACGTGCAGTTCGACCTCAAGGAGTTTCCCGGCGCGGCGGGTGAAGAAGTGGAGCAGCCGGAAGTTCTGGTCACGTTTCACGGGCGCGACCAGGAACTCCTCTTGCAACAGCACGCCGAGCTGCTGACCGCCGTCGAATACCTGGCGCACCGCTGCCTGCACCTGGACCCGCACTTCTACGACCACGTGC
>CAZIWR010000159.1:0-6568 GCA_964542805.1 uncultured Acidobacteriaceae bacterium | reverse complement strand
ATCCGGCTGACGACATCGTAATTGATTAGCGGGTCCTTCGAGAAAGCCGACACCCTAGTAAGGGGCAGCGTACGCCACGACCCGCCGGAAACAGGACGTGTTCCTCCGGTACTACGCGAAGCTCGGGAGGGTCTCCGACGCGGCACGCGTCACCCGGATTGCCCGGTCACGCCTTATGACTGGTTCAAGAATGACCCCGACTAGGCTGCGGGAGCTGTCCAGCCGGGCTTTGTGACGGATTGGCCACACCAGGCTAGTAGCGGTCTGACCGTAACATGAAGGTCACGAGACACTTAGCAGGAATTTCCGATTTCAGCTTCGCCTTCGCACCAAACTGTACGCCAGTCGCCTTCTTGCGTCAAGCCCAGATCGCAACGGCGGGGCTTGAGGGTTAGCGCCACCCAGGCCCAGCCGTGCTTTTGGACGCCAGGATCTGAGGGGCGGGCAACGGGAGCGGTTGCGTGCATGCTGTTACCCTCCGTCGAAAATAAAAAAGGAACCGGCAATCTGCTTGCGAAAGTTTATACCCCTGCCGATGGTTTTCGCGCGCGATAGAGACACAGCGTTCCCAACACCGTCGCAAACTGATCCGTCTGCCGCACGTCCTCAAATCCCGCTTCGTGCATCGATGCCGGCAGTAGCCCTTTGACGCTGTCTGCAGTGGTCTCAAATCCGTCCAGATTCTGCACCAGGTAGAACGCGGCACGCATCCATCCATTCTGCGGCTTGCCCCAGTCAGCGATGTGCATCTCGCCGTCCGGCCGCAGCACCCGTAAGACTTCCAGCAGCGTGCGCACTCTGTTTGCGCGGGTCAGATGGTGCAGCATCAGGCTGCTCAGCACGCGATCGAATGATTCGCTCGCATACGGCAGGTCGAAGGACACGCCGCAATCCAAGCGGATGTCCAGCTCCGACTGGGCTATTTTCGCTCCCGCGATTTTCAGGATGTTCGGATCGCCGTCGAGTCCGGTGACGTCGCTCGCCGGCTGGCTGCGCTTCACCAGCATAGTGAGAGTCGCCGTGCCGCAGCCCAGATCGAGAACGCGCTGGCCCGGCTGAATGCCGGCTTGCTCAATCAGCCGTCGCTTGAACGTGTTTTCCCGCAGCGCCCAGCGTATCAGGGGATCGTAGAAGGCGGTCAGCCGGTCGTACTTGAGCGCGGGAATGTATTCGTTGGGCGCGTTTCTCATGATGTCACCCGGCTCGGGCAGGGAAGCGGCGGGCAGCTACACGCCGTTGAGGATGTGGCCCATCTTATCTCGCTTCGTGCGCATATACGCCCGCGCGCCCTTGGCCACGCGCGGCTCGCAGGGCAGCCGCTCGACCACTTTCACGCCGCCAGCTTCGAGTTGCGCCACCTTGTCGGGATTATTGGAAAGCAGCCGCACGCGGCGCACACCGAGCTTTTTCAGCACCGCTGCGCAAAAGCCGTACTCGCGCGAATCGGCGGCGAAGCCCAGCTCGCGGTTGGCCTCAACGGTGTCCTTCCCGCAGTCCTGCAGCTCGTAGGCTTTCAGCTTGTTCATCAGGCCGATGCCGCGGCCTTCCTGCGGCAAGTAAAGCAGCACGCCCGCGCGAGCCCGGCGGATGCGCCGGAAGGAGAGTTCGAGCTGCGCACGGCAGTCGCAGCGCTGCGAAGTCAACACGTCGCCGGTCAGGCACTGCGAATGGATGCGCACCACGGGCACGGTACCGTTCACGCGGCCGCGCACCAGCACCACGGCCTCTTCATTCGGCGAATTCCCCTGCATGCCGAGGATGGTGAAGTTCCCGAAGCGAGTGGGCAACTGGGCCCGCGCAATGATGTGCACTGCCGTCTTGCGTCGCGTCATATCGAACGAATGATTATAGCAGCTTGCGCGGCAGCGCGCCCGACGCCGGCTTTACTTTGCGCGGCGCTTTGGCTAACGTAGAAACGCGCATTCCGCAGCCACGCTATGCAGACGCTGACCTCCGGAAAAGACCTGCTCTTCCTGCTGGTGTTAAAAGTTGGCCTGGCCGCCTCGATGGCGGCGCTGTTGGCCCGCTCGGCCACCTTCCGCAAAGTCCTCTACACAGAAATGCGCAACTCCGAAGAGAAAATGCAGTTACTTCTGTTCATGGCGCCGACGCTGGTGGTGGGCGTTTTTCTGCGGCTGGTGGGATACCGCTTCGCCGACCTTACGCTGGAGGGCGCGTTCCTGCTCGGCATTCTGGGCGGCATCGTAGCGGGATCCATCGGCGGCGCCATCGTCAGCCTGCCGGCCTTTTTCTTTCACGAATGGCTGGCCACGCCCATGGCCGTGCTCGCCGGCACGCTGGGCGGGCTGATCCGCGCCATCCTACCCAATCGCGAAGCCATCTGGAATTTGGGCCCGTTCCTCTTTCTAGGCATCCCCCGCTGGATCTTTCGCGTGGCGCGCAACGTCCGCGTAGCGTGGGAAATGGTGCCGCTGGCCGCGGTGGTCGCGCTCGAACTCGGCCGCATCGCGCTGGCGCACGCCTCGTTTGGCCGCCCGGCAAAACCCAACTGGCTTTTCGTGCTGGAGACGCCCACCTTGTGGACGCTTGCGCTGGTGGTGCTCACCACGGTGATGGCCGTCGCGGTGCCCATCAAAATCTGGAACAACACGCGCATTGAGGCTAAGCTCAAACAGCATGAGGACTTGCTGCTCAACGCGCGCATGACCGCTCTGTCCAGCCAGGTCAACCCGCATTTTCTGTTCAATACTCTCAATACCGTTTCTTCGCTCACCCGTTACAATCCGGATCTTGCCCGCGGGGTTTTGCTCAAGCTCTCCAGCATCTTGCGCCGCCTGCTGCGCAAGCAGGACAACTTCGTGCCTCTGCGCGAGGAACTGGGCTTCATCGACGACTATCTCGACATCGAAGTCGCCCGCTTCGGCCCCGACAAGCTGCAAATCTCCAAGGAACTTGACGAGGACACGCTGGAAGCCTACGTGCCCTGCATGTTGCTCCAACCTATCGTGGAGAACTCCATCAAGCATGGCCTCGCGCCTAAACTTGACGGCGGAGAAATCCGAATCCGTACCACGCGCCGCGACGGCCGCCTGCTGATTGAAGTGGAAGACAACGGCATCGGCATGTCGCCGGAGCGCATCAATGCGTTGGAGGGCGAAGGCGACGCCGTGGGCATCGGCATCAGCAATGTCCACGAGCGCCTGCGCGTGCTCTACGGCGACGATTTCCGCTTCGACATCCACAGCGTCGAGGGCAAAGGGACTTTCGTCCGCATTGATGTTCCGGACCTAGTCCCTGTGCTCGAGGGATCGAGTTAGAATTTCAAGTTACTGGTGATTGAGGGGAAGATGGTGGCATGCAAATTCAATTCCCGCCCCGTGTCGCCGAGTTCGAAAAGTATCTCGCTCGACTTTGAGTCAAAGGACCCTTCATCTCCATGCCGGAAAGCTTCCGCACGTCACAGCTCAAAGCAAGCAGCAAACCCGCTGCGGTGGTCATCCATTGCAGCGACCCGCGCTACCAGCCGCACTTCCAGGATTTTCTCGCCAACAGCCTGGCGCTCGATTCCTACGCGCTGATTGCCGTTCCGGGCGGCGTTCACTTTCTGATCGAAGGGGATTCCGCGCCGAGGTTCGCGTGGGTGGGCTGGAGTTGGGTTCAGTTCGTGCGCGATGTAGCCGGAGCGGAGCGCGTGATTCTAATAGGACACGACGACTGCCGCTGGTATCTCCAGAGGCGATTCGCCCACGACCCCGCCCGCCTCACGGAGCGCGTCACAGAAGACCTGCGGCGCGTCCGCTCCGAAATCAACGAGCGTTTTCCCCGCATCCGCGTGGAACTCTACTTCGCCCGTCTGGACGGCGACCACGCCACCATCGAGTCTGTGTAGCGGCAGGTCGCGGACCTGTCATCTCCGCATACCTCCCTGCGTGCTCCGCGTCTCTGCGTTGTCTTTCCTTCGTTCCCGCCGGCCGCCCCAAAATCCGCTTGACAAGCAACCGTAAGGACTGTATATTCTGTAATGACAGAAATAGGAGAAATACCGATGCGACTCGCTCCCGTCCAGCAAAAATTCATCCTCCACTGGGGCGAAATGGGCACCCGCTGGGGCATCAACCGCACCGTCGCCCAGATCCACGCCCTACTCTATCTTTCCGCCGACCCGCTACCCGCTGAGGAGATTGCCTCCACGCTCGGTGTGGCCCGCTCCAACGTGAGCACCAGCCTGCGCGAGCTACAGGCCTGGGGCATCGTGCGCGTGGTGCACGCGCTGGGCGACCGCCGCGACCACTTCGAATCCATGCGCGATGTCTGGGAGATGTTTCGCATCATCCTCGAGGAACGCAAGCGCCGCGAAATTGACCCCACGCTGGCGCTACTGCGCGGCCTGGTGACTGAATCATCGAAGGGCGCGCAGGCGGACACGCACACCCACGAGCGACTCGCCGCCATGCTCGAATTCCTCGACACCACCGCCGCGTTTTACGACGAACTGCGCCGCATGCCCTCCGGCGCGCTGCGCGGCGTGGCCAAAATGCGCGGCAAAATCGGCAAGTTGATTTCCTTCAAGGGCGCCTGAGGCGGATCGCCTTAAGCAGGGAAGCGGAGGATTTCATGAACGCGCTCTTCTCGGATTCTTCGTCAGCAAATGGCACACGCCGCCGCGGCTGGGTTTTCTACGACGCAGAATGCGCTTTCTGCACCTCGCTGGCCCGCTGGCTCGAGCCTACGTTGCTGCGCCGCGGCTTCCACTGCGCCGCGTTGCAAGAGCCCTGGGTGAGCATTGTGCTTGGCCTTTCCCGTGAAGAACTGCTCAGCGAATTGCGCGTGCGCACCATGACTGGACAAATCCTCGGCGGCGCAGACGCGCTGCTGCACCTTGCGCGGCACATCTGGTGGGCATGGCCACTCTACGCGCTCGGCCGGATTCCTTCCCCGCGAGATCTGCTCCGCGCGGGGTACCGCTGGTTTGCTGCGCGGCGTCACCGCGTCCGCGTTTGCGCTTCGCGTGTAAGCCCGACGCGACATCTGGGATGACGTTTATGGCTGGAGGAATCGCATGTTGAGTTTCGATTCAAATACGCTAGTGCCCTGGATTTGGCTGGCCGGCGCCGTTCAGTTGGTGCTCGTTGCGGCCAATATTTTCCTCCCCGGAATTCTCGACTACCGCGCAAATCTCTCCCAAATGAAACCCATCATTCGCCAAATTTTTGTAGTTCATTCCATTTATCTCGTGCTGATTCTGTTGATCTTTAGCGGCACCTGCTTATTGTTTGCCGCCGACCTTGCTGGCGCAAGCGGGCTTGGACGCTTTCTCTGTGCGGCTATGGCGCTCTTCTGGCTTTTGCGCGTGCCGCTTCAGTTCTTCTATTACGATGCGGAACTCCGGCGTCAGCGACGATTCGCCGATGTCGCGTACACGATGGCGGTAGCGTTTCTCGCGATTGTGTTTACAACGGCCTTTATCAGAGGAAACTGATGATGCTAAGCAGGCCCGATCGCCTAATAAGTTTGAACGGGATCACCGTATCCTCATTCGTGTGGATGGTACTCGCTATTGGTTCGTCCACTGGCTTTTTCAAGTTAGACTTAATAGAAAAACTTTTTCTGTTTGCGCCGCTGGTGATCGTGCCGATGGGCCTTTCCTTGCTGCTGGCCGATTCGCCCGAAAGCGCAGGGTTTCTTCCGCCCGCGATAAAAATGCTGTGGCCGGCAGCGGCTTCGCTTGCCGTGGTGGCATTCTGCATTCAACAAGGGCTTGTGTCCGCATCGCTATGTAGTGTGTGGTTCCTCTTCAGTTGTCTCGTTTGCTTCAGGGGAGTCGATGTTTGCCTTCGGCGGGGTTTTCGCAGTCTTGCCGATGCCTGTTTTTTCACTGCCCAGGCTTACCTGCCAGTAGGAGCAGCTTGGTTGCTTCTCTCGCGATGGGGGGCTACGCCGATGGGGTTTGCGGAGCCCATCGTCTTGCTCACAGCGGTGCATTTCCACTTTGCAGGATTCGCGGCAGCCATACTGGCAGGGGCAACAACTCGCCACGTGGCCAGCACACAGGGCCGCACGCCCATGACCTTGCGCGCCGCCTCGGGCGGAATCGTGATTGCACCGGCATTCGTGGCCACCGGATTCGTCTTCTCAAGGACATTGCAATTGTTGGCAGTTCTCATCTTTGCTCTCTGCCTAGTTTTGCTTTCTTGGCACGTGATTTCATTTTTGCCGCGCATTCGCAGCCGCATTGTGCGGTTTCTATTGCTCGTTTCGGCCGGGTCCGTGCCGGTGAGTATGATTTTCGCCGTCATCTATACGATTGGAGACGTCCAGGGCCAGTTGTTTGTGAGCATTCCGAATATGGCCGCGATTCATGGAACCTTGAATGCTTTTGGTTTTTGCTTTTGTGGCCTTTTGGCGTGGACCTTACAGATGCGCAAACCCTAACGGAGCAGTGTCAGGATTTCTTCAAGCGGCCTCTCGGAAATGGTCTGCACTTCCTGATCAATTTCGGAGGGCAAGATAAAGCAGCGCGGCTATTTCCCCGAGAGCAATTCTAGCTTTTCCAGGTCGCCGGCGCTGCCGATGGCGATCAGGTGATCGCCGGCGCAGAGCACTTCCT
>CAZIWR010000158.1:0-6571 GCA_964542805.1 uncultured Acidobacteriaceae bacterium | reverse complement strand
ACGGCAAAGCCGCGCACCGGGCCGGTGCCGAACATAAACAGAAACACGCAGGAGACAACGGTGGTGACGTGCGTGTCGATGATGGTCAAGAAGGCGCGGTCGAAGCCGGCGTCCACAGCGGAGCCGGGAGCCTTGCCGGCGCGCAACTCTTCGCGGATGCGCTCGAAGACAAGGACGTTGGAATCCACGCCCATACCGATGGTGAGGATGACGCCGGCGATGCCGGGCAGCGTGAGCACGGCGCCGAAGTAGGCCAGGCTGGCCATCAAGATGACCAGGTTCAGAATGAGGCCGACGATGGCGTTGATGCCGGAGATGCGGTAGTAAAAGGCCATGAAAATCATCACGGCAATCAAGCTGACTATGGAGGCTTGCACGCCCTGGCGGATGGAGTCTGCGCCCAGCGACGGGCCAACGGTGCGCTCTTCCAGATAATCGATGCCAGCGGGCAACGAGCCGGAGCGCAAGACCAGGGAGAGGTCTTTGGCTTCCTCCTGCCCGAACTGTCCTTCAATTAAACCGGAATCCTCGATGCGGCCGTTGATGACCGGAGCGGAATAAACCTGATGGTCGAGCACGATGGCCAGCTTGCGGCTGATGTTGCGCTCGGTGAACACACCGAAGCGCTTGCCGGCATCGATGGAAAGCGTGAAGTTGACCTCATAGTAGCCGGGATACTTGGTGCTGGGCATGGGCTGCGCGTTGCGGAGGTCGCGGCCAGTGACAGCAGCGGCGCGGTCCACGAGATACCAGACTTCGGGAGCCGCGCCGGTCTGGCCGGCCTTGCGGGTCTCGGCGCGCCCTTTGACCAACTCGGCGCCCGCCGGAAGCACGCCGCCTTTTTCGGCGAGGGCTTCGACTTCGGAAGAATATTCTTTGTCGCCGACGACGAGCTTGAGCTCGAGCTGCCCGCCCTGCGAAATGATGGCCTTGACGCGGGAAGGGTCGCCTTCGCCGGGGAGCTGGATGAGGATTTCGTTTTCCCCGCGGCCGTGCTCGGCGATGGTGGGCTCGGTGAGGCCCAATTGATCGACGCGGCGGCGAATGGTCTCCACCTCCTGCTGCATGGTGAGCGTGCGCAGAAGAGCGACGGTGCTGGGGCGCAGGGTGATGGTATAGCCGGAGGCTTCGCCGGGAGCGGGAGCGAAATCCCAGTCCGTGAACTGATCCTTCAGGAGGTCGCGGAAGGAGGCGGCTTGCTCCGGGGCGACGTTGCGGACGAGGATGCGGGTGTCGTCGAGCTTGCGGATTTCCTCGAAGCGGATGTTTTTCTCCTCGCTCATGGCGCGTTTGAGGCGGTCGAGGGCCTGATCGGTGTGCTGGCTAATGGCTTCATGCACGCGGACCTGGAGAATCATGTGCGTGCCGCCCTGGAGGTCCAGACCCAGCTTGATGCGGTCGCCGAGGTTGTCCCTCAGGCCTTTCCATGAGGTGGGCGTGCCGATGAGGCCGTAGACGCAAAGCAGAATGACGCCCAGGATGAACAGGAATTTCCACTTGAGGGTCGGATTCATCGATCAGTGTTCCAGCCTTCCGTGACGATTGGTTCCTGACTCGCCTGCGGCGGGTCAGCTTTCCTTTGATTCCGGCTGCATGCCGGCGATAGCCGAGCGAGCGACCTTAATCTTGACCTGGTCGGCGATGCGCAACTGGACGGCGGCGTCCTTTTCGTCCAAGCCGACGATGGTGCCGTAGATGCCGCCGTTGGTGACGATTTTGTCGCCGGTCTTGAGCGCGGCGAGCATCTCGGCGGCTTTCTTCGTGCGGCGCTGCGCCGGCAAAATCAGCAAAAAATAGAAAATGGCGAAAAAGGCCAGCAGAGGCACCAGCATGCCAAAGATGTCCTTGGGCGACTGGGACTGGGCCAGGAGCGAGAAATCGAAAACCGGTTTGATGTGCATCGTGTCAGCCGAGGCCCCGAACCGTCGAACGGGCCGGGATCTCCTGAGAAACAAAATCCTGCCCCAACGGGCAGGAAGCAACGCGTCAGAATTGGGAAAAGCCGACTTGAGACTGCGGAGCGGGCACCGCTCGAGTAGCGGAACCCAGCCTCAAGACCTGCCTGGAGTCCCCCAGAGCAGAATCCTGCTACTCCCCAAACTAGATAGGTTCGCGGAATTTGGCTGGACTGTCAAGGAAAAAGGGCGGGGCCACGGGCCGAGGAGGAGTGAACGGAACCATTCCTCCGACAAACCCAAGTGCATTTCCCAAGACCGGCAAGTGAGAGGCAGCAAAGCCTAGGGGCGACAGGAGCCAAAATCCTTGGTTAGCTTGTCCACTTGCCAAGTCAGCGGCTTGGCTTTGTCCTTCGACTTCAGCTTCTTGCCCTGTAAGGTGACGCGACCGCCAGCCTTGATGCCCGCAGTGTTTCCAGCCAGTTCGTATGTCAGTTTGTCTTTTTCGTTCATGATACTCAACCCGTTGTCGCCCGCATGGACACAGCCCGTAATCTTTTTCTTGCGAGTGACTACAACGGCGACGATGACCACGACGGCGACCACAGCCACAGCGCCGCCGATTATCGCCGTGTTTTCAATCTTGCCGTAGGACGGCGAGAGAATCTGTGCGTCCACGGGCGCCGCAAGAGCCAAACAGAGAAACACAACCAGCACTCCACGCCAAAAAGTTTTCTGGGTCACGCCACCCTCCTTGTTCACGAGTTCCACGCCTCGAGTTACAACAGGGGCCGACAAGCTATTTGTTCTGATGGTCACCCACATACGACACCCCCACCGCAAGCATTTTTTCGAGAGGGGATTATCATATCGCTAAGTGCGGCTGAAAAGAAATTCAGATTTCAGAGGCCGCGGTGAGTTGAGAGAGGAGTTGAGAGGAGAAGGAGGCGAGGGAGCCGGCGGTGATGGCGGAGCGAAGGCGGCGCATGAGGTCGAGATAGAAAAATAGATTGTGGTGCGTGGCGAGAATGGCGGCGAGAATTTCGTTGGCCTGGACCAGATGGCGCAAATAGGCGCGGGAATAGCGGCGGCAAACCATGCACGCGCAATTCTCGTCGAGGGGCAGCGGGTCGGAGGCGAAGCGCGCGTTGCGGATGTTGAGGCGTCCGGCAGAAGTGAAGAGCAGGCCGTTGCGCGCGGAACGCGTGGGGAGGACGCAGTCCATCATGTCCACGCCGCGGGAGATGTAGCCGGCGAGCTGCTCGGGATAGCCGACGCCCATGAGGTAACGCGGCTTGTCTTTGGGAAGTCGCGCAGTGACTTCCGCGGTCATGGCGCAGGTGATTTCGTGCGGCTCGCCAACGGCGAGGCCGCCAATGGCGTAGCCGGGGAAGTCGAGAGAAGTAATTTGATCGGCGGATTCGCGGCGGAGGTCGTCAAAGGTGGCACCCTGCACGATGCCGAATTGCGCCTGTTTTTCCGGCGCGCCATGCGCGGCGAAATATTCGCGCGAGCGGCGGGCCCAGGTGAAGGTGCGCGCAGCGGCGCGCGCGGCGGCGTCGCGGGGGGCGGGGGTCTCAATGCATTCGTCGAGGGCCATGAAGATGTCCGCGCCGAGCGCGATCTGAATTTCCGCGGCGGTTTCGGGCGAAAGAAAATACTCGGTGCCGTCGAGATGCGAACGAAAGGTGACGCCGTCGTCGGTCACTTTGCGGAGATCGGCGAGGCTGAAAACTTGGTAGCCGCCGGAGTCGGTGAGAATGGCGCGCGGCCAGGCCATGAATTGGTGCAGGCCGCCGAGCGAGCGGATGAGCTCGTGTCCCGGGCGGAGAAAAAGATGATAGGTGTTGGCGAGAAGGATTTGCACATCGAGAGATTCCAGCACGTCCTGGGTGATGCCCTTCACCGTGGCGGCGGTGCCCACGGGCATGAAGCACGGCGTATCAATCACGCCGTGAGGAGTGGTGAGGCGGCCGAGGCGCGCGCCGGAGGGGTCGGTGTGGAGAAGTTGAAAGGAAAAAGACACGAGGGGAGTTTAGCAGAGGAAATGAGGAAGTGAGGAAATGCGAAAGGCCGAAGGACAAATCTTCGCCACCGAGGCACAGAGAAATGACGAGGGAGGAAGAGAGATCCTTCGGCCCGCGAAAGGCGCGGTCCTCAGGATGACGAGCTACACGTTTTAGCCGAAGATGACGGCCCAACCGACCTTAATGAGCACCCACACCGCCCAAAAACCGAAGATGACGCCGAACGCGGCACCCTTGGAAATTTTCTTTGGGTTGGCGGCAGCGAAGCCGATGGCCAGCAGGGATAGAATCCAAAACATGAAAATGTCCAGCGAGCCGGCAAATTTCAAGAGCGCCTTGGGCGTGTCGCTGGACAGAAATTCGCCGACATTCGTCGCGAGCAAGTGTTCGGGATCCACATCGCCGGGCCGCTTCAACAGCATGACAAGCGTCACCAGCGGACTGGAAATCAGGCTGACCAGTGACGCGTGCGCCACAATGCTGAAGGTCTGCTTGAATTTCAAGCCGGCGCTGAGGAACAGATTGAATCCACCAAGATAGATTGCGCCAAGCACGGCGGCAAAAATGGCCGGACCCAGCAAACCAAAGCCGTACACCTGATACGGCACGAACTTTTCGCCCATATCGAGCCGCTGGGCTTTCTGTTCGGCGGAGAGCTGATCCCATTGGGCGCTCTTGGCCATCTGCTTTTCCATAAACCCGCGCCATTCGACGCGCTGCATCATGACGAAGCACACCATGAGGGCAAGCACCGTGAGCAGCACAATGGGCACGATCCAACTGGGCACGCGGGCGATGTCGGCAAAGGTCTCGCCGGGCGAAAAGAACACGCCGATGATGCGTTGCATGGCGGACAGCTTGGCTTGCGGCGCTTCCGCGGGCGGAACAGAAGAAGGAGTCGAGGACATGAACAGGCCTCCACAGGAGATTCAGTCGGCTGATAGTACGCCGGTGAAGGGAAAAAATAACAGCGAAAAGTCAAAGAATATGGAACGCAGATAAACGCAGATCAAGACAGATGAACGCAGATTGAAAAGTAAAGAGTCATAGGTTTGAAGAAACAAAGACGCAAAAAACAAGCATCAGCATGCGCCGCGTGACGCTAAGCGGGGAGGACAGGGACGGCGGAGAGGAGTTCGCGGGTGTAGGGATGCGCGGGGGCGCGGAGGATTTGCGCAGTGGAGCCGGACTCCACGATTTGGCCGGCGTGCATGACAGCAACGCGCGTAGCCAGCTGCGCAACGACGGGAAGGCTGTGCGAAATGAGCAGATAGGTGAGCTGAAATTCGCGCTGCAGATTTTGCAGGAGTTCGAGAATTTGCGCGCCGACGGAGACGTCGAGGGCGCTGACCGGTTCGTCGGCGACGATCAGCCGGGGGCGAAGAATCAGCGCGCGCGCGATGCCGATGCGCTGGCGCTGGCCGCCGGAAAATTCGTGCGGGTAGCGGGGAAGCGCGTCCGCGGAGAGTCCGACCGCCTGCAGAGTTTCACGCACACGGCTTCCGCGCTCGTCGCCGGAGAGCTGCGGCTCGTGAATGGCCAGCGGCTCGCCGACGATGGAGCCGACGCGCTGACGCGGGTCGAGCGAAGCGAAGGGGTCCTGAAACACCATCTGCATCTCGCGGCGCAGCGCGCGCAATTCCCTGCCCCGCGCGGCGAGAAGATTTTTTCCGGCGAAATGAATTTCGCCGGCGTCGGCGTCGAGGAGACGGAGAAGCAAACGGGCCAGCGTGGTTTTGCCACAGCCGGATTCGCCGACGAGGGCAAGGGTCGCGCCGGGGAAAAGTTGGAGGGAGACGTTGTCCACGGCGAGACGAATTCCGCCGGATGGAGCGGGAAAGCTCTTGCGCAAGTTCTTGGCATCGAGCAGAGGCGGCTGTTTCATTTTTCGGCGACCACGAACAGCGACGGCTGGAGGAATTCAAAATCGGAGGGAGAGGAATCCTTCGCTGCGTCCCGACGAAAAGCATCGGGACTCCGCTCAGGATGACAAGCGGTTGCGGGGCGAGGGCGGAAGCCGGAACGGTCGGCGGAGACCTCGACTTCCATGAGACGGCGTGTGGCGGCGTATGCGGGGTCGCCGGGGCGCCAGCCGGCAATGTGCATCCAGTCGTTGAAGGAGCGGAGGCGCTCGCCGGCTTCGCTGGAGGAGACGCGGAAGCCGGCGGCCTTGCAGAACGCGAGCAATTCTTCGCGAAGGAGTGTGGAGCAATGCGAAGCGTCGCGAGCGCGCTCGATGGCGTTGGCGACGGCTGGATCGCAGCCGTGGGGGACAAAAATGTCCACGAGCGCAAGGCGGCCGCCGGGACGCACGACGCGGGCGAGCTCCTGCATCGCGGCGGCGGGATTTTCCAGATGATGCAGCGCATAAGCGCAAGAGGCGAGATCGAATTTTGCGGCGGCGTAGGGAAGCGAGTAAGCATCGCCGCATTCGAAGAGACAGTTGGCGAGATGTTCTTTTGCGGCGGCGGCGCGGGCCTGGTCGAGCAGGGCGGGCGTGATGTCGAGTCCATGAATGAATTTGACGCGCGGAGCGAAAGCGCGGGTGAACGTGCCCGGGCCGCAGGCGAGGTCGAGCGCGAGCTCGTCACCGCGCGGGGCGGCAAGCGCGACGAGGCGGCCGGCTTCGGCGGCGCGCGTGGAAAGAGA
>CAZIWR010000157.1:0-6603 GCA_964542805.1 uncultured Acidobacteriaceae bacterium | reverse complement strand
GCCCGGGTCCCATTCAGGGCGGCATGATCGACGACTTCATCAACCGCAAGCACGGTAAGAAGCGGGTAACTTACGAAATGCCGGAGCTGAAAGAAATCCTCGAGGAAACCTACGGCGTCATCCTGTATCAGGAACAGGTGATGCAGATTGCCAACCGCCTGGCGGGCTACTCGCTGGGCGAAGCGGACATCCTGCGCCGCGCGATGGGCAAGAAAAAGAAAGAGGAGATGGCCAAGCAGCGCGACAAATTTATGGCCGGCTGCCTCACGCACAAAGTCCCCGAGAAAAAAGCCGACAAAATCTTCAATCTGATGGAGGAGTTCGCGGGATACGGGTTCAACAAGTCGCACTCCTGCGCGTACGCGCTACTCGCCTACCAGGCAGCGTACTTGAAGACACATTACCCGGTGGAATTCGTCGCCGCCATGCTGACCTCGGAAACAGGCAACATGGACAAAGTGGTGAAGTACATTCACGAGGCGCGTAGCGCGGGCATCACGGTGTTGCCGCCGGATGTGAATACGAGCCACTTGAACTTCACGCCGAGCGGCGAACAAATCCGCTTCGGTTTGAGCGCGATCAAGAACGTTGGCGAAAACACGGTCAAGGGCATCCTCGAAGCGCGCTCGCGTCTCGGACGCTTCACCTCACTGTTTCAGTTCTGCGAAGAGATTGATTCGCGCCTGGTGAACCGCCGCGTGGTGGAAAGCCTGATCAAGTCGGGGGCCATGGATTCGCTGGGAGCGCGCCGCGCGCAATTGAGTGCGGTCATCGACCGCGCTATGGAGCGCGGCCAGCGCATGCAACGCCAGGTCACCAGCGGGCAGCACGGTCTGTTCGGCAGCGGCCCGGCGCCTGCGCAGCCATTTTCAGAGACGCTGCCGGACGTGGAAGAATGGCCGGAGGATGAGCTGCTGGCGGCGGAGTTTGCCACGCTCGGGTTTTACATTTCGGGCCACCCGCTGGCGAAGCACGCTGGGCGGCTGAAGGAATTAAACGTTACGGAGCTGGCCGGGCTGGAAGGGAAGAGCAACAACTCGGACGCCATGGTGGCAGGCATCGTGGTGGGCCTGCGGCCCATGCGGTCGAAGAAGGGTGGGCGCTGGGCCATCCTTTCGCTCCAGGACATGACCGGCAACGCCGAAGTGCTGGCCTTCCCGGAAGCGTTTGCGCGGCTGGAGCACTTGCTGAAGTCGCATGCGCGGTTGCTGATTAAGGGGCGCATCAGCGTGGAAGACGCGGGCACGCGCGTGATTCTCTCCGACGCGCGTCCGCTCGAGGACGTCACCGAGCCGGCGGCCAGGCTGCTGCGCGTGCGCGTGGACCTGACAAACATCGATGAAGGCATTCTCGACCGCCTGGAAGAAATTTTCGACCGCCGGCCGGGGCCGTGCCGCGTGGCTTTCGAGTTGATGCAGCCGGACGGCGCGGTGGCGGAGCTGGAGACCGACCGGCGAGTACGTCCGGATAAGGATTTGGTTTTGGAAATTCAGGAACTCTGCGGCGCTGACGCCGTGGAAGTCCTGCGCTAAGATACGTGCTGCCCATGGACCCCATCCGCAAAAAACGGGAGATCGACCGCCTCGAGCAGGACGTCGAGGAACTGCGCCGCCTGGCCACCAAAGGCTCGGAGCAAGAGGTGGAGCGGCTGCACCGCGAAGTCGAGGAACTCAAGCGGGAGTTCTATCAGCACCTCGGCGCGTGGCAGCGGACGCAACTGGCGCGGCACGCCCACCGCCCGTACACTCTCGAGTACGTCAACATGTTGTTCGAAGAGTGGAGCGAGCTACACGGCGACCGCGGCTTTGCTGACGATCCGGCGATTGTGGCGGGCCTGGCTCGATTCCACGGACAGCCCTGTGCTGTGGTCGGGCACCAGAAGGGTCGCGACACGAAGCAGAAAGTGATCCGTAACTTCGGCATGCCCAAGCCGGAAGGATATCGCAAAGCCCTGCGCGTGATGCAACTCGCCGCAAAGTACCGTCGCCCCATCTTCACGTTTGTGGACACACCCGGCGCCTACCCCGGTATGGACGCGGAAGAACGCGGGCAGGCCGAAGCCATCGCGCGTAACTTGCGCGAGATGGCGCGGCTGCCGGTGCCCATCATCGTCACCATTACCGGAGAGGGCGGCTCTGGCGGCGCGCTGGCCATCGCCGTGGGCGACCGCGTCAACATGCTGGAAAATTCCATCTACTCGGTGATTTCCCCGGAGGGCTGCGCCTCGATCATGTGGCGCGACGCCGCGCGCGCCGAAGACGCCGCCAACGCCCTGCGCATCACCGCGCACGACCTGCTGAACATGGGCATCGTGGACGAAATCGTTCCAGAGCCCGAGGGCGGCGCTCACCACGACCCGGAAGGCGCAGCGCGGCTGTTGGAACCCGTGCTGGCTCGCATGCTCGAAACTTTGATGCCCCTGCCCACTGAGACATTACTGCGCACACGCTACGAAAAGTTTCGCCGCATGGGAAATCTCTCCATTTCCTGAAGCCCTTCACGAAACAATTCTCCTCGCGCATCCGTATCCTTAAGCAGCAGTGCAGTGTCCACACGGAGGGCTTATGTATTGCGAACGCTGTGGGGCCCAAATCGTGGCCGAGTCCCGCTTTTGCGCGGGGTGCGGACGGTCATTCGAACCCGTTTTGATGCAGCCGAGCGACGGACGCGTCAACCGCCACGTGCGCTTGCTGGCCGTGCTGTGGATAGCCATGGGAGGTTTGCGACTCTTCGCAGCAGCGGCCTTTTACATGATGGGGCACTTCATCTTGGTGCGCATCCCCATGCCATTCCTGCCGGAGCGATTTCTCGGCGGCATAATGACTCTGGTGGCGTCGTTCTTTCTCTTCAAAGCGATCCTGGCGCTTGTGGCGGGATGGGGCCTGCTGGAAGTTCAGTCGTGGGCCCGCATGTACACGCTCGTGCTGGGATTCCTTGCGTTGCTGTTGCCGCCTGTGGGCACGGCGTTGGGCGTCTATACGCTCTGGGTGCTGCTGCCGGAACAGTCCGAGCGGGAGTACCGCGCGCTGGCGCAGACGGCTTAGGGCGTACCTCTTACGACCCGCGGCGGCGCACGGCGATTGCTCCGCATCGCCGCCTGTTTTAGCCTTGTGGCTTGCTCGGTGACCTCTCAGCTTCGCCGGGCCAGCCAAGCTCATGTCCGACATCTACCGACATTATGAGCGCCTGGTGGAAATCACTGTCCAGGGCAAGAAGTTTCAAGTGCCGGAGAAGAATTCCGTCCTGCGCTGTTTTCAGTTCATCAGCCCGGAGACAATCCCTTATGGGCGGTTCTGCTGGAATCAGGAATGCCAGTATTGCCGAGTCACGTGCGTTCTTCCGGACGATGACAAGCCGCACGAAATGTTGAGTTGCAAGTTCTTGGTGATGCCGGGAATGGTCATCACCGGAATGGCGCCGGAGTTGCTCTTGTGCCTGAAATCGAAACTGCAGGAGTAAGTGATCCCGGTTTTCAGCGCGTTACAATTTCGCAGGTACTGATTAGCGAGGTGAGTAAATTCTCGCTACGCACCACAAATCTTCCCAGATTGAACACTCAAGATTCCGGTAACGCCTGCAAGCTCAAATAGTTGAATTTGGCTTCCGACTTGCCCATGATAGTGGTGAGCAAAGGTGTGCGCTTTCAATGAGTGCTCACCTTCCTTTCGGTTTCCGGCGCTCTTCTCAGCCGCGGGCAGGCCCGGTTATCCGATGTTGGTGAACCTGCATCACACTCGAGTGGAGGTTCGATGAGCAAGAAAAGTCTGCTCGCCGTTCTGGCCATCCTGTGCGGCTTGGGCTTGATGTTGAGCCTTTCCGCGCCGGCCTACGGCCAGGCCAAAGCGAAGGACACGGTCATCCTGAAGGGCGCTCCAATGGGCGGCGTGAAGTTTGAACACAAATTGCACGCCGAACGCGCGGAGAACAAGTGCGAGGTCTGCCACCACGCGTCCAAACCAGAGAAAGCGTCCACGCAACCACAGCAGGCCTGCACTTCGTGCCACACCAAGGCAGCCACCCCGCCAATGAAGACCAACACGGTCGGAGCGTTCCACAAGACCGCTACGGCCACGGCTGGGAACTGCATTGATTGCCACAAGACGGAAAACGCCAAGGGCAAAAAGGCGCCGGTGAAGTGCATGGACTGCCATAAGAAGGAGAACACCTAGCCCTCGACTTCGCCATTATTGTCGGGGATTGACTGCGAAAACCGCAGTCGTAATCAGTACCGGTCCGGTGGCGTCCGCCACAGCGGGCGCCACCGGAGCCGATTTCAACCGCACGCTCAGGGATTGCACTCAGTACCTTTCAGAACGAATTCGGTTTGCGATTGTGTTAAACTTCGGTGTTATCCGACATAGGATTGCGCGGGGGACTTTGTGAATAAGCCGGGAAAATTTGCCATGGCCTCGGGACTCATCCTCGTCACGCTGGGCTGGCTTGGCTGGGTGGGTGTGAGCGAAAGCAAAACGTATTACCACACCGTCCAGGAACTCAGCACGCTGGAAGGCTCCGCGGCGCGTCACCGCATGCGCGTGGGTGGCGATATTCAGGCAGGCTCCATCAAGCGTCTGCCGGGGCGCGTGGATTTCGTCATCGAGCAGGAAGGGCACAAGCTGAATGTGAGCTACGTAGGCCGTGACCCCCTTCCGGACACTTTCATGGACGGCGCGCAAGCCCTGGTCGAAGGGAAGAAGATGCCGGACGGGCACTTTGTGGCGGAGCAGGTCCAGGCCAAGTGCGCGTCGAAGTATGAAGCGGTGCCCGGCAAGAAGAAACCCGGTGATGCCAGCCCCGAGCAGCGGCCTGCGCTTCCTGCTTCCGGAAAAAGCTAAGCGAATTACGGAGAATTCTTGGACCTCTTTGGATCATTTGCACTTCTGCTGGCGTTTGCCTGCGCGCTATACGCAATCGTGGCGGGCATCATCGCCATCCGCACTCGCAATCCATTAATTCAGAAAAGCGCGCGCAACGCCGGTATCGCCGTATGTCTTTTGGTGATGATCGGCACGTTGAGCCTGTTTTATCTTTTCCTCACTGATGATTTTTCCGTTTCCTACGTCGCCGGGCACAGTAACCGCGACTTGGAATCTTTCTTCAAAGTGGCGGCCTTGTGGTCGGGACAGGAAGGCTCGCTGCTCTTCTGGAGTTTTCTGCTGGCCGGCTATACCTTCTTCGTGCTGCTCACCAACCGCGGCAAGCATCCTGAGTTGATGCCCTACGTGGGCGTGATTCTGGCCGGCGTGCAGACATTTTTCCTGATCCTCAATGTATTCGTGGTCAGCCCGTTCCAGGTGCTGGCCTCTGCCGGCGCCGATGGCGTAATGCGCCTGGTGGCCATGCCCGACGGCCGCGGCCTAAACCCGCTGCTGCAATATCCGGAAATGGTGGCCCACCCGCCGACGCTGTACATGGGCTACGTAGGCTTCGCCGTGCCGTTTGCGTTCGCTCTAGCCGCACTGCTGGGGCGCTATCCCGGTGAGAAGTGGATTCACATTACGCGCAAGTGGACGATGATTGCATGGTGCTTCCAGAGCGCCGGCGTCTTGATGGGCGCCCACTGGGCCTACGCCGTGCTCGGCTGGGGCGGCTACTGGGCGTGGGACCCGGTGGAAAACGCATCGTTGATGCCGTGGCTGACGGGCACGGCTTTTCTGCACTCCGTGATGATGCAGGAAAAACGCGGCATGCTGAAAGTGTGGAACGTTTGGCTGGTGTTCAGCACTTTTCTGTTGTGCATCTTGGGAACGTTTCTGACGCGCAGCGGCATCGTGAGCTCGGTCCACGCCTTTGCCCAGTCCTCGATTGGTCCGTGGTTTGTCGGGTTCATGCTGCTGGTTCTGGCGGTTTGCATCTGGGCGTTTTTCAAGAACCGCGACTACCTGAAAAGCGACAACCAGCTGGACTCTATGGTCTCCCGCGAATCCAGCTTCCTGTTTAACAACCTCATCCTGCTGGCGGCGTGTTTCGCGGTGTTGTGGGGGACGCTCTTTCCGGTGATTTCCGAGTGGGTGCAGGGCACCAAGATCAGCGTGGGGCCACCGTTCTTCAACAAGGTAAACATCCCCATCGGCCTGTTCCTTCTTTTTCTGACGGGCGTGGGGCCGCTGCTCGCCTGGCGGCGCACTTCCGTGGACAGCCTGAAGCGGAACTTCGGCTGGCCGCTGGCCGGTGGTTTGGCCGTGGGTGCCATCGCGTGGCCGCTGGGCTTCAAGGATTTCTACGCTCTGCTTTGCCTGATCCTCTCCGTGTTCGTAATTCTGACCATCTTCGGTGAATTCCTCCGCGGCGCCATGGTGATTTCCGCGCGCAGCGGCATGAACATTTTTTCCGCGGTCGGGCAATTGACCATGCGTAACACGCGGCGCTACGGCGGCTACGTGGTGCACTTTGGCATGGTGCTGATCTTCGTGGGCATTTCCGGCGCGGCATTCAATCAGGACAAGCAGATGGAAATGGGCCCGGGGGCGCGCATGGAAATTGCCTCGTACATCATGAACCTGCAGACTTTCACCGAGCGCCCCGCCAAGAACTACACCGCGGAACGTGCCACCATCGAAGTGTTGAAAAACGGCCAGCCGCTCATCACCCTCTTCCCGGAAA
>CAZIWR010000156.1:0-6614 GCA_964542805.1 uncultured Acidobacteriaceae bacterium | reverse complement strand
CCCAAGGTTCGGTCTCCCGCCCCGTGAGGTGCCGCTCCACTTCACGCTTGAAGGCGTCCTTGGAAAGTTCCTGCGCCTTGTGCAGCCAGGTTGCACAATCGAACTGCTGCCCGTCCCGCCGCGCTACACCCTGCCTCTCGTCATCCACTTTTGCCGGACACGGCTCGAAATGATCACATTCTGTGCCCACGACCCTAAAGAACCTTTTTTTCTGCGTAGATGGAGGGAAATGCAGATGGAGGCGGGGGGAGTCGGAAAAAGTAGGCGCATTGAAAACACGCAAGTTATAGAAAATACGAAACGCAAAAAACGCCAAAAACGCTCAATTTGCGTTCAACTGGAACGTATCTGGAACACGGACTTCAGAAAATCGAAAGCCACTCGTCACCGCACCCTAGTCTCCGTTCCTCTGCCAAATGGATTGCGCACGCGAATCCTAGGCGAAGAACCCAACTTGCCTGGCCGCTGGGGTGTGCGGCGCAGCGCAACGGCTCGCACCCGAACCGTAGACTTCTACCGTGTCAAGGTAATTCGAGGCTTACTGCTGAATCCGGTCAATTTATAATCCTATTGACCTGCTTTGACTTCGCAGAATCAGTCAGAATACGTCAAGAGCCATGGGAAGAGGTACCCGCTACATTTTCCACTACACTTTTCGATTGGGCGCCGACGCTGTCGGGTGGCTTTGATTCCCCTTCCACAATTCGATGACCATGCCCCACTGTTGGTCTGGATCTGGTGACCAGGCCAACCGTGCTGAACGGAAAGGTGAGGCGATTGAATTTGAACCACCGACCTCTTGGTCCCGAACCAGATTCCAGCCCTTGTTGAAACCTGTTGAATCTTGTTGTTTCGAAGTGTTTGGTGTTGAGAGCTTTGGCCTAGTGCTTGTTGAAACGTGTTGAACCTTGTTGTTCCAGGATGCAGCGTGGGCCACAATTTCGCCCACAGTCGTCCAAGGTGAAGCCCTTCCTCATTGACTTGCTTTATCCCACCCGCCCTTCCCTCAGGGTGTTGCAATTACGATTTCTCAGTCTGGGGGGAATCCACCGCCGGATCACCGGGTACAGAACGCATGCGACTGCCGCTGCGAGAACTGCCAACATGAGTTGGTGAACCGTCCAAACCAATAGATTCTGAAGAAGCCGCGACTCCGAGAGCCCCATTTCGCGCTCGCTCGCACAAAGGCGAAAACAATCGATCAAAGGAAATGGAACTGCCCATGCCCGTTTTGCGCTGAGAACGCCAGCGGCCCCAGCCTGCTTACAAACCGGTCTTCAGGGTATAGCTATCTTGAAACCGCTCTAAAGGCGGTGTTAATTCGCGGGTGGCACGTTCTGCACATAAAGTTCAGTGATTCCCGTGTTGCCGCCGACCACAAGCACCGACCCATCAGGCATAAGGGTGGCGATGTGCCGCCAGCGCCCCCAAGTCACCATGGAGCCCACCGAGGCAGATGCTCCGGATAGGGGATCGTAGAGATCCGCGGTCGCAGTAACGAAGCTGTTGCCGCCGCCGGCGAAGAGCACCTGCCCACCGGGCAGCAAGGTGGCCGTGTGGAAGTTACGCGGCGTGCGCATCGCGGCGCCGGTTGACCACAAGTTCGTCTGAAAATCGAATATCTCCACGCTGTTTGTCGGATCGTCGCCGTTGAAGACGGGGGCGATCGGGCCGCTCGCGCTGCCTCCCGCTATCAATACATTGCCCGTGGGAAGCAAAGTTGCCGTATGGCCAAACCGTGGCGTGGCCATGGCGCCCGCTGGTGAAAACGCATGCGCGACCGGATCATAAAGCTCGGCAGTGGCGGCACCTGTGGTGCTGGGGAGGCTACTGGATACGGGCGCTCCTCCGACGATCAGGGCCATATCGTTGGGCAACAGCGTCGCCGTGTGGTGTATGCGTGGATTGGACATGTCCCCCACGGAAGAAAAACTGTCCGCCACCGAGTCGTAAATCTCGGCGCTCGTGAGGGCAGGCACGCTACCGTAGGCAATCACGTCCGGCACTCCCTGTACGCCGCCGACGATCAGCACGGTCCCGTCTGCCAGCAATGTTGCCGTGTGATATGCCCGGGGGACCCGGGGTTTCCCCGCCGGTGAGAAGGAGCCGGTGGCAGGATCGAAGATCTCAGCCGTAGTGACGGGGGTGGAACAGACACAGTAGGTGTCAAAACCGCCGACAACCAGCACCTTTCTATTGGCGAGCAACGTAGCCGTGTGGCCGTACCGGCCGGTCGCGAGGCTGCCTGCAAACGAAAAGGTCCTGGTCGAGGAATCATAGATTTGAGCGGAACGCAGGATCGTAAACGGGGCGGTGCAGTCAGCCGTCCAAAAATCCGATGAGCAGTCAATCATTCCGCCGATGATCAGCGCCCGACCATCCGCCAGCAGCGTCGAGGTCAAGTCCGTAAGTATGTCTTGCTCGTCGAAATTGCCGGGAATGGCAACGAATCCTGAACCGACCACGCTGATTGTGGCCGTCCCTTGCAGCTGCGGGGCCAGAGTGCTGGTGGCGATAACGTGGAAGGTCCCCAGTTGGTTGGGCGCCGTGTACAGACCGTCGGCGGTGATGGTTCCACCGGCGGGTTCTAGCACGCCCCAGGTCACCAGTGGGTAGAATATCCCATCGTTCGTGACAGCAGTGAAATGGCGCTTTCCGCCGCGCACGAGAAACTCCGACGCGGGTAGAACTGCCACCGAGGTCGGAACAACCGTCGCAATTGCAATTGCGCCCTTGGTGGTATCAGCCTGGCTGACGGCGACGACATGGAAAGTGCCGGCTGTGGCCGGTGCCGTGTAGAGGCCCGCATTCGTGATCGAGCCCCCACCGGGTTCCTGCACGATCCAGGTGACCGCCGTGTTCGCTGAGCCAGTCACCGTCGCGGTGAACTGCCGCGTAGCGCCTTGGTCCAGGATTGCACTGCTCGGGCGGACGCTGACTGCGACAGAGACAGAGTTGGGAGTCGGCACGGTCCCGGAACCGCCACCGCAAGCGGCGAGCAGCCAGGCCAGCGGCCACATAGCGAATATCAAGGAGCGTTTCCAATTCATACCCGGTGTAATCCTCTGCATATGTCCTCCTAACAGGCGAAATTAGTTGGGGTAGTACAACTCCGCCGAACTCGTGCCACCGCCTGTGATCAGCACCCGGCCATCGAGGAGGCGAGTGGCGGTGCGCCGATACCCGCTTGTGTGAGGGCTCCCCGTGAGGGCGAAGACAGCGGTGACCGGATCGAATAGCTCGGCTGAATCGTCGACCAGAAGCACTTGGCCATTCAGCAGGAGCGTGGCGGCGTGTCCGGCGCGCGGTACAGTCATCGCGATTGGGGCGGCGGCGGTGCCGCTGGCGGGATTAAAGAGCTCAGCGTGGCTATGGATCGATCTACTACACCACTCCGGGTCGCCTCCGTCGGGGTAGCCTCCCGCCAGTAAGACGCTGCCGCTGGGGAGCAGTGTGGCGGTATGCACCGAGCGAGGCGCAGCCATCGCCGGCCCGAGGACGAAGCCGGCTTTCGCCGGATCGAAGATCTCGGTGGAGGAGAAAGACTGGCAGGCAGAGATGTTGCCGGAATCGCCCCCGGTGATTAGGACCCGGCCGTCCGGCAGCCGAGTAGCCGCATGAAACATGCGAGCGGTGCTCATTTGGCCAACGGCCGTGAAGGTCCCGGTCACCCGGTCATAGACCTCCGCGGTCGCCGTGTAGCCACCACCGGCCAACAGGACGCGCCCATCGAGCAGGGCCGTGGCGGTATGTTCAAAGCGAGTTGTCCCCATGTTGCCGGTTGCGGTGAAGGCGCCCGTGGCTGGGTCGTAGATCTCCGCAGTGGCCAAGTTCGCGTCGAAATTCCAGCCGCCTGCAATCAAGACCTCACCGGTCGGCAGCAAAGTCGCCGTATGTGCAAGTCGTCTTTGTGTCATCCGGCCCGTATTCGAGAAAGTGCCTGTTTTCGGGTCATATATCTCGGCCGTGTCCAAATCCGTCCAGAAGTCCGATCCCTGGTCACCCTGGCCGCCAGTGATCAGCACCCGTCCATCCAGCAGAAGAGTCTCCGCGTGGCTTGCGCGTGCGAAGTTCATGGAGCCGGCGGGTAAAAAACCCTTTGCGGCCACCACGACGGTGGCCTTTGTGCTCTGGGTGGAATCCGCCACGCTGGTGGCAGTAACGTGAAAAGTGCCTAGGGCACCGGGTGCAGTGTAAAGTCCCTGATTGTTGATACTGCCGCCCGCCGTTCCTTCATCCACGCTCCACTGCACGTCGCGGTTTGCAGTGCCGGCCACGTTGGCGGAAAATTGTCTCTGCTGGTTGGGAAGCACGCCGATTAACGAAGGCGTGATACTTACGGATATGGCCGGCACATTCACTGTCGCTACGCCGCTCTTGTTCGGATCGGACTGGCTGGTGGCGACCACATGGAAGGTGCCTGCTGTGTTCGGCGAGGAGTAGAGGCCCGCATTCGTGACCGAGCCCCCAGCGGGTTCCTGCACGCTCCAGTTGACCGCTGTGTTCGCCGAGCCAGTTACCGCCGCGGCGAACTGCTGCGTATCGGCTTGGTTCAGGGTTGCGCTGCTCGGGCTGATGCTGACTGCGACAGAGACAGGGACAGGGGCGGGCGCTGGCGGCTTCGGCGTCTCGTCCCTGTAACCGCCACCGCAACCGGCGAGCAGGCAGGCCAGCGACAACACCGCAAAAATCGAAGACTGTTTCCAAGTCATGGACTTCAATTGATTCACTTTCTTCATGGACGGAATCTCCTCTCGGTCGTGATTTCATGAGCGTCCATCCGGGGAACCCAGGCACGACCGCGCACCGGGTGCCCTCACATGGAACGCTCAGAGCGGGATGCTGAGCCCGCCTTGCGCGGAAGATGGCTGAAGCTGCGGAATCAGGCAATGGACGGTGCCTGAATCGCTGGTGTTTTCAATCTGACGGTGCAAGCGGCTCACGTGACGGTAGATAGCCAAATGCGAGGGCCGCCGAGGAGATTGGCCTTGCTCCGTCAAAGAATGACTTGCTATAGTTCCCTCAAGGTAAACAGCCCAATGCGTGCGACAGATCCAGCTCGAAGGGTGCGCTTCGGTGCCTTTGAAGCGGATTTACGCTCCGGAGAGCTGCATAAGCATGGCATCCGCATCCGATTACAGGACCAGCCGTTTCAGATACTTTTGATGTTGCTGGAAAGCCCCGGCGAATTGGTCACCCGAGAAGACCTGCAGAAAAGGCTGTGGCCTGCCGATACGTTCGTGGACTTTGAAACCGGATTGAATACCGCCGTAAAAAGACTGCGCGACGCGCTCAGTGATACGGCAGAAAAGCCGCGCTTCATTGAAACGCTCCCTCGTAAGGGATACCGGTTTATCGCGACCACTGAAGGGCCGAGCCAGTCCTTCCCCGAGCCTGAACGGCTGATTGGACGCAGGCTCGGCCGCTACCGAATCGTGGAAAGGATCGGGGAAGGAGGAATGGGCGTTGTCTATCGGGCCCGGGATGAACATTTGGGTCGCGACGTGGCTGTGAAGATTCTCCCCGAGGGAACTCTCGCAGACGAGGCAGCACGCAAGCGCTTTCGCAAAGAGGCTGAAGCCCTCTCCAAGCTCAACCACCCCAATATCCAAACTGTCTTCGATTTCGACTGCCAGGACGGCGTGGACTTCCTGGTGGGTGAATACATCGCCGGGATCACCCTCAGCGACAAACTCGCCGCCGGAGCCCTGGGGGAGAAGGAAATCGGACGCCTAGGAACGCAATTGGCCGAAGGGTTGGCGGCAGCGCACGAGCAGGGGGTCGTTCACCGCGACCTCAAGCCCGGCAACCTGCGGGTCACGCCGGACGGCTGGCTGAAGATCCTCGATTTCGGTTTGGCGAAGTTGCTGCCCACGGCCGGGGATGAAAACCGAACAGAAAGCCTGTCCGAGACCCGCGTGGTCAGCGGCACACCGCCCTATATGGCCCCCGAGCAATTGCGCGCCGAAGCCGTCGACGCTCGAACGGATATCCACGCGCTCGGCGCGGTTCTCTACGAAATGGCCACCGGGCAGCGGCCGTTTCGTGGAGATGTGGCTCCGCGACTGGTCGAAGCCATCCTGCACCGTCCGCCGGTTTCGCCACGCACCCTCAATGCACGGATCTCACCGGACCTCGAGCGGATCATCCTGAAGTGTCTCGAGAAGCAGCCAAAAAACCGCTACCAATCAGCCAAAGAAGCTGGCGTGGACTTGCGCCGGCTCGGTCCGCCCGATTCGGGTCCGACAGTCCGACCGGAGCCCCGGGTGCGGCCCGGGTGGCAGGTGGCCGCGGCCGTGGCGGGGAGTGCGGTCCTGCTGTTGGCCGCGCTGGTGGGCACAAATATGGCTGGCCTGCGCGACAGGATGTTTAGGCCAGCCCACTCGGAATTTCGTGCGGTGGCTGTGCTCCCGTTGAAAGAGCTCACCGGCGATGCCCAGCAGGAATACCTGGCGGATGGCATGACCGATGACCTCATCACCCATCTCGCCGGGATCCGTTCGCTGCGCGTCCCTTCTCGCAAATCCGCCATGCGCTACAAAGGAGAGAAAAGGTCTCTTGCGGAGATCGCCCGAGAACTCCGCGTTGGGGCTGTGGTGACGGGCACGGTGGCT
>CAZIWR010000155.1:0-6627 GCA_964542805.1 uncultured Acidobacteriaceae bacterium | reverse complement strand
ACCGTCGCCGACGCCGACAAAGCGCTCAAGAACATCGACGACATGCTCGGTGAAAACCGCAAGGACGTCCGCGAGTCCATTCAGAAACTGCACGAGACGCTGAATTCCGCGAGCTCGCTCGTCAACCAGCTCGACCACACCATGGGCTACAACGCCGAAAACATCGACGAGCTGCTCGAAAACATGCGCATGACCACGGAGAATTTGAAGCAGTTCACCGATGCCATCAAGGTCCGGCCGTACACGCTCATTCGCTCTTCGAATCCCCCGGACCGCAAGCCCGGCGCTCCGCCGAAAAAGTAGCGGCGGGGATGGGATTCGATTTCCCTGTTTTCATTTTGGACGCTTCGCTGGAGGTCGCAAAAATGTTCCGCCGAGTTCTTCTTGCTTCGGGCTTGTCCCTCGCGCTTTTTGCCTTGAGCTCTTGCGGCGCGGCCCGCCCCAGCATGTTTTACCAGCTGGACATTCCCGAATCCTCCGCGCTCGCCTCCGCGCCGCGCGTTCAGACCGATCTACTCGTCGGCCGCATCATCGCTCCACATCTCTACCGCGACGACCGCATCGTCTATCGCCATGGCAGCACGCAGCTCGGCGCCTACGAATATCATCGCTGGGCCGAGCCGCCCGCCGACACCATCGAGGGCCTTCTCGTCCGCGCCTTGCGCTCCTCCGGCAATTACCGCTCCGTGCAGAGCCTGCGCTCCAACGCGCGCGGCGACTACATTCTTCGCGGCCACCTGCACGAGCTCGGTGAGATCACCGGATCGAATCTCGCCGGCCGCGTGGATTTCGAAGTCGAGCTCTTCAGCCAGAAGAGCGGCACAGTGGTTTGGTCCAAGCACTACAACAACGACGAATCCGTCAGCGGCAAGAAAGTGCCCGACGTGGTGGACGCGCTCAACAAAAACCTTCAGCGCGGCATCGACCAGATCGTCGCCGGCCTCGCCGACTACTTCGCCAAGAATCCGCCGCAGCAGTAGCGCCATGCGGTGAATTTTTTCTTCGCCGCTGCTGCACTTTTCCCTCGCGCGATTCTTCCCGTTGTATAATTCGCGCGTTCCGCCGCGCCATGTCCCACCCGCGTCCCAACACGCCCATCGCGTCCTGGATTCCGTTCGGCATCGGCCAGACCAAACCGCATCACTACTGGGAAATGTGGCGCGCGCTGTGGGAGAACCGCGGCAATCTCCTGTACGCCTGGCGCATCCTGCGCCACGGTGTGTGCGACGGCTGCTCGCTCGGCCCGCGCGGCCTCGCCGACGACGCCATGAAGGGCGTACATCTGTGTCTCGTGCGCCTGAAAATGCTGCGCACCAGCACCATGCCCGCGCTCGACGTGCGCCGGCTCGCGGACATTTCCCGCATCGAAAAACTCGATAGCCGCGAACTGCGCGAACTCGGCCGCCTGCCGTACCCCATGCTGCGCAAAAAAGGGGAGCCCGGCTTTTCGCGCATCTCCTGGGAGGAGGCTTTCGGTCTTCTCGGCGCGCGGCTGCGCGAAATTTCCGCGCGCGACCCTGACCGCCTGGCCGTCTACACCACTTCGCGCGGCCTGACCAACGAGACCTACTACGTCGCGCAAAAGTTCGCGCGCCTGCTGGGCACCAACAACATCGACAATGCCGCGCGTCTCTGCCACGCCGCGTCCACTGTCGCGCTCAAGCACACTCTCGGCGTGGGTGCCTCCACCTGCTCCTACACTGACTGGATCGGCACCGACCTGCTCGTGCTGCTCGGCAGCCACGTGGCCAACAACCAGCCGGTGGCCATGAAGTATTTTTACTACGCGAAAAAACGCGGCGCGCGCATTCTCGTCGTCAATCCCTACCGCGAGCCCGCGCTCGAGCGTTACTGGGTCCCGTCCATTCCCAAATCCGCGCTCTTCGGCACGAAGATGGCCGACGAATTTTTCCAGGTGCGCGTCGGCGGCGACATCGCATTCCTGAACGGCGTGCTCAAGTGGCTCATCCTGAAAAACTGGCTCGACAATGAATTCATCGCCGCGCACACCGCCGGCTTCGAGGAAATGAAAGCCGCTCTGGAAAAGCAGTCCTGGGAAGAACTCGAGGAATCTTCCGGCGTCATCCGCGATCACATGCTGCGCTTCGCCGAAATTTACGCCTCCGTGAAAAACGCCGTCTTCATCTGGAGCATGGGGCTTACCCAGCACCGCTTCGGCGTGGAAAACGTGAAGGCCGTGGTCAATCTCGCGCTGGCCCGCGGCATGATTGGCCGCGCCAACGCCGGCGTGGTGCCCATCCGCGGGCACTCCGGCGTGCAGGGCGCCGCCGAATGCGGCTCCGTGCCCAACACCTTTCCTGGCGGCTTTCCCGTCAACGAGGAAAACGCGCGCCGCTTCGGCGAACTGTGGGGCGCGCCGGTGCCTGCAGGGCCCGGCCTTTCCGCTCCGGAAATGCTGGACGCCGCCGGCCGCAACGCGCTCGATTTGCTGTGGTGCGCGGGCGGAAATTTTCTGGACACCCTGCCCGAACCCGAGCGCATGCGCGACGCCCTGGCGCGCGTCCCCGTCCGCGTGCACCAGGATCTTTTTCTCAACTCCTCCATGTTCGTCGAAGCGCGCGAGTGCGTGCTGCTGTTGCCCGGGCGCACGCGCTACGAGCAATCCGGCGGCGGCACGCTGACCTCCACCGAGCGCCGCATCCGTTTTTCTCCGGAAATCTCCGGCCCGCGGATCGCTGAGGCCATGAGCGAGTGGGAAATCTTCATGCGCGCGGGCGAAGCTGCGCTGCCGCTCGAAAAACGCCGTCTTCTGCACTTCGATTCCGCCGATGCTTTGCGCGCGGAAATGGAGCGCGCCATGCCGCTGTACGCCGGCATCGCCTCGCTGCGCGCGGAAGGCGACTCCGTGCAGTACGGCGGGCAGTTGCTTTGTGCCGGCGGCGTTTGCGCCAACCTCCCCGGCGGCCGTGCACGCTTTTCGCCTCTGGCTCCGCCGGTTGACGACCCTGTCATGCTGAGCGCGCCAAAGTCGGACGAAGCATCGCGCTTCTACCTCACCACGCGCCGCGGCAAGCAATTCAATTCCATGCTGTGGTCCGCCAGCGACCCGGTGACCGGCTGCACGCGCCGCGACGCCATTTTCATCTCTCACGAAGACGCGCACCGCCTGGGGCTGCGCGACGGCGACCCGGTGCTGCTCCGCGCCGCCGCTTCGAATCCTGCAACGCGCGAAATGCGCGGCACCTGCAAAATCGCTTCGCTCAAATCCGGCACGCTGCAGGCATTTTGGCCCGAGGCCAACGTGCTCATCTCTTCGCGTCTCGACCCCGCCTCCCACGAACCCGACTACAACGCCTGGGTCACACTCGAAAAACTCTGAGATTCACCTTGCCCCGGCCCAAATCCTTGCGCCGGTTCGCTTCCCGCCGAATTTTGTTGACACGCCCTTAGGGCTATGTTATTCCGCTCATATCGCTTGTGGTGGTGGCTGCCTACAGGGGGGTGGAATCAAGAAGCAGCGAGTGAGTTGATGCTCCGCGAGGCGGAGTGCTAACGAGTTCTATCCAGCAACACCCCACCCCACCCCGGGAGCGTGAAAGGCCGCCAGGTCTTTTGCGCTCCCGTTTTTTTCTGTCTACACACGCACCCCAAGCTGGAATTCAGCGGTTTGCAATGAAAGTCCCTTCGGAATAAAAAAAAAGCACCCCGGTTTGCCGGGGCGCCTCCTTGCTCATTTCTATTTTCTGTCCCCTACGCTGACACCGCCGCGGGCTCTGCCTTGCCTCTGCGCTTGGTTTCGTAGAGTGCTTGGTCCGCGCGCTCCAGTAATTTTTCCGGCGGCTCGCCCGAATGGTAGCCCGCCCATCCCGCGCAACAGCTCACAGCAATTTTCGCGTTTTGGAAGTTCACTTCCACCGTGCCGATGCGTTCCACCAGCCGCCCGGCCATGTCTGGCGGGCAATCCACCAGCAGGATCATGAACTCGTCGCCGCCCAGGCGCACGGCCAGGTCGGAGACGCGCACCAGCGCCTTGAGCCGCTCGGCAAATTTTTTCAGCACCTCGTCGCCCGCCAGGTGCCCGTGCTTGTCGTTGACCTGCTTGAAGTCGTTCAAGTCCAGCATGACCACCGTGAGCGGATGCCCCGAGCGGTGCGAGCGGGCCACCTCCGCCGCCAGCCGCTCCTCCGCAAAACGCCGGTTGTGCAGTCCGGTGAGGGCATCCAGCATGGCCATTTGGTGCATGGCCTCCGCGTACGTTTCCAGCTTGGCGGTCTCTTCGATCTGCTCCGCGAGTTTCAGGTGCAGCCGCTTGACGATGATTTGCTGGTAGATGGCGTAGGTGTTGAAGAGCAGCACGGCCGCCGTCAGCCCGCGCACGGCTTGGTCCAGATTGAACTCAAAAAAACTCGCCGCCCCCTGATACAGCGCGGGCAGGGTGAACGAGCCTATCGCTAGCGTCAGCAGCAGCATCACGGTTACGCTGGACCACCACAGCATCCAGTCGCGCCGCTGGAGCTTTTTCAGCCGCAGGCGATAATCGGACATGTTTCTCCCCGTGCTCGTCATCCTCCTTCCTCGGCAACTCCTGTTCCAACTTGCGGCTGAATTGTCGTGAGAGTATCGGTGGGTTAACTCGCTGAACTTGCCTGTCTTACGCGCGCAGGGTGCATGCGCCGGCTGCACGGCCGCAGCCGCTTGGCCCCGATTCAGCACGCCATTCCCGTTTAGGACTTTCCATGCCGCTTCAACTGCTCTACAAAATGGTCCGCTTCTCGCGTCGGCTTGGGGATGCGGTAGCCGTCACACACCGCCAGCACCAACGAAATCGCGCTGGGGAGTGCCACGCGGTGCCCCGCGGAGACGTAAATGGGCTTCACGTCCGTGCGTGTGCGCACCACCGCGCCAATCGTTTCGCCCGCGTCCTTCAACGCCGCCCAGCTTCCTGCCGCCCGCCCCGGCTCGCGATGTTCCCCGATCAGCCGCGACTTCGCGCAACCCACTGTGGCCCGGTCCAGCAGCACGCCCAGATGACACGCCAGTCCGAACCGCCGCGGGTGCGCGTAGCCCTGCGCGTCGCAGAAAATCACGTCCGGCTCGGCGCGCAGTTGGGCCATCGCCGCGAGCAGCGCCGGCAGCTCCCGGAAACTCAACAGGCCCGGCACGTAGGGAAACTCCAGCGGCCGCTCCGCCCACGCTCGCTCGATTTCCCGCAGCTCCGGAAAGGAGTACACGATCACTCCCGCCAACGCACGCCCCTGGCTGGTTCCTTTTCCCCGGAATTCAAACGCTACATCTGCCCCGGCTACTAGGCGCACCGCGTCGAGCCGCTTCTTGCCTTTTTGTCCGGACAGGCGGTCCTGGAGTTCCACGCGCCCGCGCAGCTCTTCCTGAATCCGCCGCGCCTCCTCCGGCGTCACGTCCCAGCGATGCAGTTCCCGCACCTTCATCTCTGCGCTTCCTCTGCGTCTCTGTGGTGAATTCTCGACTCGCTAACTGTTTTTCTTCTTTGACACTGCCTCCGCAGGAGTATAATGCGCCCCATCGAGCACGTGGGAGTTGTCTCGTTCTGGCGGGCACCCCGGCGTTCGGCCAAGAAAGAGGCACATTGTGGGGCTGGAAATCACGATCCGCGAAGAAGGCGACGTGACCATTCTGGAGTTGAAGGGCCGCGCCACCATCGGCCTGGGCAACGATATGCTCAACGCCAAGTTGCGCCAGGTGGTGGAGAGCGGCGCCAAGAAACTGCTGATCAACCTCGCCGGCATGACGCAGATTGACTCCTCTGGCATCAGCAGCCTCGTGCGCACCTTCGTCACCCTCGAGCGCAACCAGGGCACCCTCAAGCTGCTCAACCCCGTCGGCCGCGTCAAGGAAGTGCTCGCCGTCACTCGCTTGCTCGCTGCGATCCCCACGTTCGAAGTCGAATCCGCCGCCCTCGCCAGCTTCAAAGCCTGACACCGCACCTTGTTGTTCCGACTTCTCTGCGCTCTCTGTGATTCTCTGTTCCCTCTGCGATAATGCTTCGGTTTTGTTCTTAGTTTTCCTCTTGCCGCATCTGTGCTGATCTATGTTCATGTGCGGTTCCAAATGTCTATCCCCAAAAACAAAAACGCCGCCATTTTGGCGGCGTCACTCGGCCACTCTTGTCTAGCCACTAGCCACTAATCACTAGCCACTTTTCTTCAACTCTGCAAGCACCAGCTTGGCCACTTCTTTCAGCGTCTCGAAGATGCCCTGTCCGGTGATGGCCACGGCCTCGACCACCGGCTCGCCTTTCTGCAGGAGCTCGCGGGTCAAGTCTTCCACCGCCATCACGCCCGGCAGGTCGCGCTTGTTCAGTTGCAGGACGTAAGGAATGGTGTTGAAGTCCAGTCCGTGGTCTCTCAAATTCTCTTTCAGGTTGTCGACGGTCTCGTGGTTGGCGTCCAAGCGTTCTTCCTGCGAGTCCGCCACGAACACGATGCCGTCCGCGCCCTTCAGGATCAGCTTGCGGCTGGCCTCGTAGAACACCTGCCCGGGCACGGTGTAGAGATGGAAGCGCGTCTTGAAGCCGCGCACGGTGCCGAGGTCCAACGGAAGGAAGTCGAAGAACAGCGTGCGGTCCGTCTCCGTCGCCAGAGAGATCATTTTCCCTTTTTGTCCCTGGCCGGTATTTTCGTAGATCCA
>CAZIWR010000154.1:0-6700 GCA_964542805.1 uncultured Acidobacteriaceae bacterium | reverse complement strand
CGGCCTCTCAGGTCCATGACGTAGATGTCCATGGCGCGCTTGCCGATGGTGGCCTGCCAAGGTGAGCTTTCCAACGTGGCCGCGTACAACCAGCCGATGAGAAGCCCGAGGAGAAGTCCTTTCGCAAGCTCCGCGGGCTCGATCGTTTGCCGAGCGCTCAGAGGAACGCCGCGCGCAGCGGCAATGAACAGCTCGATGGAAAAAAAGATGAACCAGTCAATCCAATACGCGGCGAAGCGTCGCCAGAAGCCGGCATAGCGAGCGCTGTATGCCGGTTGCGCGGCCGGCATGGCTGCGGGGGTTACGAACGGAGCGGAATACGCCCGTTCCGACGCAGCCGGAACAGGCGCACTCTCTTCCGGCGTGGCGGCGGATTCCGGCGCGGGCGCCCAAACGCCGGCACCCGGCTCGATCAGAACGGTTACGGAAGGCGGCTCGGGCTCCAGAACTGCCGGCGGCGCGGGCTGCACGGAACTGCCACAGTGATTGCAAAACGTTGCGTCTTCCGCCAAAGCATTTCCGCAATTGTGGCACTGCAACGTGAGCCTCCAGGAAACATCATCCGCCAAACGAGTGGGCGGATTCTATCGCAGGAATGGCAATTCAACAATGAATGCAGACTCAGGAGATTCCCAGCAGCGCGCCAAGCAGGTTGCGGACATCCTGAATTACCGGCTTCGGAGCTCGCCCCACCCTTTCCGCGCGGCGTTGTTTCCAATCCACACTTTTGAGGTGGTCAGAGAGAATCACACCCGTGACGCCCAATCCCCTGGGAAGTTCAACTTCGAACGGATATCCCTTCACGTGGCTCGTAATGGGGCAAACGACCGCCAAGCCTGACTTTTCATTATACGAAGCGGGCGAAAGAACGATGGCAGGACGGCGCCCGGCCTGTTCGCGGCCGGCCTGCGGATTGAAGTCCAGCCAGATGAGGTCGCCGGTGTCTGGCACAAAGCGAGTGCTCACCACAACTCATTTCCTCGCGGAACGCCCCAATCGGTTTCGCGGTGCCGGTTTTGTGGCGTGATGCCGCGAACGAGCTGAGCCAGTTTGGGCTTTGATTTTCGGGAGTGAATTTCAACCGCGCCGGGCCGAGACACACGTAGCTCGATTGGGTCGCCCCGGTGAAACCTGGCTTTGGTCGCCACGGCCTTGGGGATACGCACCGCCAGGCTGTTCCCCCATTTTGCAACTTGCGCCTTCATGATCCTTTTCTCCTTATATGTATCTACGGCGTATATACTACGGCATCGCAACGGAAATAGCAATGTCGGGAGACGTCGGCGCAAAGGTCAGAAGGCGAAGAGGTCGCGGGCGGCGCTGACGATGTCCGCGGTCTGCGGCAGGATTTCGTCCTCCAGCTTGGGCTGGTAGGCGCAGAAGGTATCCTTGGCGGCCACGCGGCGCACGGGGGCGTCGAGGTGTTCGAAAAGCTCGTCGGCAATGCGCGCGGCGATTTCCGCGCCGTAGCCCCAAGAGCGAGTGTCCTCGTAGGCGACGATCACGCGGCTGGTCTTGCGCACCGACGCGGCGATGGAGTCCCAGTCGTAGGGGCTGAGCGTGCGCAGGTCGAGTAGCTCAACAGAAACACCGGCGCGCTCGAGTTCGGCGGCGGCAACTTCCGCGCGGCGCACCAGGGCGCCGTAGGCAACGATGGTGATGTCCGTGCCTTCGCGGACCACGCGGGCCTGGCCAAAAGGAATGGTGAATTCGGGACCGGGATACGGCGCGCGGTTGTAGGGCTGGCGGTAAAGGTGCTTGTGCTCGAGAAAGAGCACCGGGTCGTCCGCACGCATAGCCGTGCGCAGCAGGCCGCAGAGGTCAAGCGCGGTGGAAGGCATCACCACGCGCAGGCCGGGGATGTGGGTAAACGTCACTTCGCCGCACTGGCTGTGATAGATCGCGCCGCCGGTGAGGTAGCCGCCGATGGCTACGCGGACGATCACGGGGCACTTGAAGGTTCCGCCGGAGCGCCAGCGCATCACAGCGAGCTCGTTGCGAAGTTGCATCATGGCGGGCCAGATGTAGTCGAAGAACTGGATTTCCACAACCGGACGTAAACCGCGCGCAGCCATGCCGATGGCACGGCCGACGATGTTGGCTTCGGCCAGGGGCGAATTGAATACTCGTGAGGAGCCGAAGCGGCGCTGCAAGCCTGCGGTGGCCTTGAAGACACCGCCCTTCCCTTTCACTTTCTTGAGCTGCTCTTCGCGCGTGCAGTCAGCGATGTCCTCGCCGAAGACGACGATGCGCGCGTCGCGGTCCATCTCATCCAATAGAGTCGTGGAAACCATCTCTACCATGGTCTTCGGTTCGCCGGTGAATTGCGGCGCAACTTCAAATTGCTTGCCGGCGGGGTCCACGTCGGGCGAGTACACCCAGAGGGAAGCGGAGCCGGAAGGCGGCAATGCCGAAGCAAGAGCGCGGTCGGTGGCTTCGAGGACTTCACGGTCCACGTCGGCTTCGATGCCTTCGATTTCTTTTTCGTCGGCGATGCCTTCGCGCACCAGGAACAGGCCGAAAGTGGGAATGGGGTCTCGGCGGGCTTCGGCTTCCCGCTCCTCTTGCGTCTTGTAGAGCTTTTCGTCGTCGGAGAGCGAGTGCGAGTACGGCCGCGTGACGTGCGCGTGCACCAGCGCCGGACCCTTGCGCGCGCGGCAGTACTCGGCGGCGCGCTTGCAGACGGCGTAACTCTCCACCGGGTCGGTGCCGTCGCATTCGGCGATGTGCAGGCCGTGAAAACCGGAAACCAGCTTTGAAATACTGGCTCCGGCGGTCTGCACTTCGACGGGCACAGAGATGGCGTAGCCGTTGTCCTCAATCATGAACAGCACAGGCAGCTTTTTTGTGCATGCGGAATTGAGTGCTTCCCAGAATTCGCCTTCGCTGGTGCTGCCTTCGCCGCCGGAAACGTAAGTAATCTCGTCGGCCTGGTGGCGCACGGCGTGGCCCAGCGGAGCTTTTTTTGCCTGCGCGAACGCCTTCGGAAACTCATCGTAGTATCGCGACGCTTCGGCGGCGCCGACGGCGTGCAGATATTGCGTGCCGGTGCAGGAGGACTTGCTGACGATGTTGAGTGCTTGATGGCCCCAATGTGAAGGCATCTGGCGTCCGCCGGAGTTGGGGTCGTCCTTGGTGCCGAGCGCCTCGAGAAGCATTTCGTAGGGCGTCATGCCGAGCATGAGGCAGAGGGCGCGGTCGCGGTAGTAGGGAAAAAACCAGTCGTAAGAAGGCTTCAGCACGAGGCCGGCGGCGGCAAGGATGCTTTCATGGCCGGCACCGCTGATTTGAAAGTAGATTTTGTTTTGGCGCTTGAGCTGAATTTCGCGGTCGTCGATCCGGCGGGAAAGATACATCGTGCGGTACATGCGGAGAAGCGTGTTGCGGTCGAGGCTGTGATACTTCGTGGCGTCGAATTTGGCCGCTTTCACACGTGTCTGCACCGCCATCCAGTCCACCTCGGTTGTTCGAAAAAAGCGTCACGCGGAGACAGACCATTATAGCGGAGGGGAGGCGGGCGTAAAGAGCAAGAATCGCGCCGACCCGCCAGATGGGTAAATGGCTTCGTCCGGGAAAAATTCAAGAAAGCGAGTCGAAGCGCTCGGCGGTGGAAGCGAAGCCGTCTTCGCCCGAGCGGTGCACCTGCGGCAAGGCGGACTTGAAGGGCTCTTCCGAAGGGATGCGCTCCTGCCAGCGGTGCTGCGAGAGCTTTTCGTGATCGGAAAAATCGAGCAGGACGAGAATGCGAATGTGCTCGCCGCCGTTCTTCTTTTCTGGGGACTCGCGGTCGAATTTGAAGACGATCTTGTTGCCGAGCCGGAAGCCCTGCTTCCAGGCTTCCAGCTTGTGACGCGCCTGCTGCGCCGCCTGCTCGTTCGCTCCGAAATCGAAGATGAGATACGATTGCGCCATGAGTAGAAGTATATCGGCACGCGCGCGAAAATGCCAAGCCCCGCGGGCACTGGCAGGTGTTTTGTTCATGCTTCTCGCGAGCGTTCCGCCAGCGCGCGCAGATGCGGAGCCACAGAAAGTCCGTGCGGAAAAGTATGAAGTCGAGGTGCGCTTCGAGCCGGAGAAAAGTTTTCTGCACGCGAAAGCGACGGTGACTCTGCGCGCTGAACAGAAGACGGAAACCATCGAGTTGGAGCTGAATCCGCGGCTGAGCATTCTGCAAGTCACCGATGCGCAGGGCCACAAGCTGGAATTTCGGCGTAGCGGGCGGCTGGGCTCGTCGAAATTGCAAGTATGGCTGGCGGAAGCGGTCGCGGCGGGGCAGGAAACAAAGCTGACGTTTGAGTATGAAGGCACATTGCTGCGCGGTGCGCTCGACTACATCACTAAGGACGGCATCCTGCTGCGCGACGAATCCCGCTGGTATCCGGCGTTGGACATTTCGGCATTTACACAAAATGACATCAGCATCCACGTGCCGCCTGGATGGTTTGCGTTGACGAGCGGGAACTGGACAGAACCTGGGATGAAGCTCAGCTCGCCTTTCCAATGGCGAACAAAACAGGCCGTTTCATCGCGTTCAATTGTGGGCCTGCCCGTTAATATGCGCTGTCATGAGTCTGACGACTCGATTTTTCCTTCACCACCGCTTCGTTTTGACGTGGGGCTGTATCGTTGGGTCGGCTGCACGCAATCCGGAATGCCCCTGCGGGCTACGGTTAGTCGAATCATCCAGAGCAATGTTGTCTTAATGGACGGCCCACGCAGCCGGAGTATTACGCTTGTCCAAGGTTTTCCCGGTCAGCAGGGCGCAATCGGCTATTCCGCGCCAGGTTTCATGGTCGTGAGCGAAGACGTGATCAAGTATCACGATTATCCAGGATGGAATGCGGAATTCCTGCCGCACGAGATTGCGCACCAGTGGTTCCCCATCGAAGTGACGCTTGCGAGGCCAGAGGACGGATGGCTGGCGGAAAGTCTGGCGGAATATTTGGCATGGCGGTACCTGCTCGAAAAGGAGCCGGAGCAGGCGCGGCGCATGGTGCAGCGAGCCATGCGCGACGCGCTGGCGCCGGAGCCGCCGCGGCCGCTGGCGTTTGGGTTGCAACTGTTCCGCGAGCCGTGGGATGTGGCGCACGCCACGCTCTACCAGCGCGGGCTGCTCGTGTGGCGCACGCTCGAAACGGTGATTGACCGCGAGCGCGTGGACCGCGCGCTGCGCGAATATTACAAGCGGTTCGCGGGCAAAAGCGCATCCATCGCCGATTTTCGGAAAATCTGCGAGGAGATTTCTGGGCGCGAACTCGGCTGGTTCTTCGAATATTTCATCAACGGCACGCAGATTCCGGAAATCAATCTCCGGCGGCTGCCGTTCGATGCACCCAACGTGCTCGCCGGCGAAATCGTTTTGAAAAATGTGCCTGCGGATTTTCAGGTGCGAGTGGAAATGCGCGTACAAACCGAAAAGGGCGCGGTGGAGCATTCCGTGGCCACGCGCGGCGAGGTGACACCGTTTTCGGTGAATCTTGCGACCCCGGCGACGCAGGTAACGCTCGATCCGGATATGCGCCTGTTGCGCTGGACGGAAGCTGCGCGGCGGCATCGCGAGCAGGCAAAGCTGTTGGGACAAGTGAGTGAGTTGGAGGACGGCGGCGAGTTCAGCCAGGCAATCGAAGTGTGCCGGCACGGCATCGCACTCGACCCGGACGACGTAGCGGCCAATCAGATGCAGATTCGTTTTGTGATGGGACGGCTGCTCTACCGCGCGGGAAAGCTAGCCGAAGCAAGAAAGGCGTTTGGCAGCGCGCTGGAACAGACCTCTTTGGATACGATGAACACGGATTTCTGCCGCGCGTGGGCGCATGTGTATCGCGCGCGAATCGCAAAGCGTCTTGGGCAGATCGCCACGGCGCAAAAAGAAGCGCAAGCAGGTTTGGCAAGTAAATCGCCGGCGATGGAAACGAAAATCCGCTGGCCGGGCGCGGAGCGCGAAATGAGCGCCCGCCAGGCTTTGCAGAAATTCGTGCGCGCACCCAAGTGAGCTGGCTGGCTGATTCGCTTCCGCAAATCTTTTTGTGGCGCTATTTGAGGCGCTGGAGGTCTTTCTTCGCGCCTTCGTGGTTGGGGTTGAGCTGCAGAGTCTTCTGTAGTTCCTGGATTGCTTCCGGCTTGCGATTCATTTTTTCGAGCACAAGAGCGAGCCGCCAGTGGGCATCGGCGTGCGTGGGTGAACTCGGCTCAGGCTCAATGGTCAGATATTTTCGGAAATACTTTTCGGCGCGGGGTAAGTCGCTGCCGTCCACGAGCAGGACATTGCCGGCGCTGTAGTACGGCGAGAAGTTGTCCGGAACGTTTTTCTCGGCCTGAGCCAGAATCGCATCCAGCTCTTGCCATCGTTTTTGCCGCGCAAAGACCACAGCCTGGCCGCCGTAACCGCCGGTGCGGTCGGGCTCGAGCTGGAGCGCTTCACGAGCGTGCTTTTCCACGAGGTCATACTTTTTTTGCCCGTCGGAAAAGTAAAAATTCACCAGCGTCATGCGGATGCTGTAGTTTTTCGGATCCGCCTCGACCGCTTGCAGGAAAAGCGGCTCGGGCGAGTCAGTCTTTTTCTCATACTGGTTCATGCGGTTCTGTGCCATGAACCCGCGCGCCGGGTCGATGCGCTTGATTTCAGCCAGGTACCTGCGCGCCTCACTTTTTCTGCCGCCGATGATCCACGGGGCTTCCATGTGCCACTCCATCAAGCCCC
>CAZIWR010000153.1:0-6722 GCA_964542805.1 uncultured Acidobacteriaceae bacterium | reverse complement strand
CGTGGCGCGAACAAATCGACGGGAAATACTGGTTCCCCACGCTGACGCGGGCCAATGACACGTTGCACTTTAAGACGGGGGGCGACGTGCGCATCAAGATTTCCGTGCGCTACACCAATTACAAACGGTTCAAGAGCACCACGCGCATCCTCAACGCGGAACCCGTGAAGCCTGAAGAAAAAAAGCCCCCGCAACGGTGAAACTGATGTGCGGGGGCTGGTTAGTATGTCGCGAAGCGCTCAGTACACGACCGTGCCGTTTACGGTCATTTTTTCGGTCTTGAATTCCTGAAAGACACGCGCGGTGCCTTCCGGCCCGATGTTGGGATGCTGGAATTCCACACTGATCGACTTCACGTCCGGAGTGATGATCGGTTCCCCATTCAAGTGCCGTGGGAAGATCAACTCAAACTCCAGGCCGCCGCCTTTTGCGGCGACATACTTGATGGGGGCCACGCGCTTCCCCGTACCGGTGCTGAGAAACGCCTCCATGGGCACGGTCCCCTCCGGGATGCCCTGCCAGAATTTCATTAATTCCCGTTCGTCATTCTGGATGTTGGTGCCATAGAGGACGTGGACAACAATCACGTCGTCGTACTTCCGCGCAAGGAAGGCCTCGGCGGAGGCGTCAAAGTTCTTTTTTTGGTCTGCGCCCATCTTGTCGTAGTCGCGAATCAAGATGTCGCGGATGAACGCCTGGCGCACGGGCAGGGCAGAGCGAAGCTGAATAATGTAGAAAATTTGCTGCTCAGTTTCCCGGGCATCGCCTTTGGTGGGCTGGCCGAAGCGATCCTGCGCTACGTGCGTGCGGTACCACTTTTGAGCCCAGGGAGAATCCTCCTGCATTTTCCTGCACTCCTCCTTGGACCACGATCGCCATTCCTTCTTGTCCCAGAACCCCTGCGGGAAGGCCGCCGCGACCCCCACGCACAGAGTCAGCAGCGCCAGCAAAAAATTGCGTACTTTCATAACGTTCTCCCGCTTGAATCGCATTGACGCATGGCGCCGGTCAACCGTTACATGAGCCTTACACCGAAGTCAACCGGGGCGTCGCGCACTAACTTTTTTCCTCCCCGAAGCCCTTGCCATTGAGATGCAGCGTGACCGACTCGCGCTCGCTCCGCGTCGCAAACCGCCGCACCTCTGCAACGAGTTCCGCGGGCCACTGCGCTTTCTCGAGGGCCTGCGCGAGCGCCGCGGTATCCAGCTCGGAAATTTCCTCCCACTTCCCGGCTCCCTTGAGCAGGGCTTCGAGCGCCACGCGTTCTGCTTCGCGCTTGGCTGGAAATTTCTCCCATGCGCTCAAGCGGACGGAAAGCTGCGCTCTGCTGCCTTGAATGATTTGCAGGTTTCTCTGCCGCGCGAAAGCAATCACCTTCTCTTTCAGCTGGTCGAACTCCAGTTGCAGTGCGTCCAATTTGTGTTTGGTTTTCGCGTACTCGTCCGCCAGGCGCACACCATCCTCGGCCTTGAACTGCGCCGGCGGCAGCGCGAGCACAGAGTCCGGATGGCGCCAGAGCGGGCAGTCTGGCTTGTACTCGCACCAGTCGCACAGCGCGCTGCGGCGACCATCAAATTGCTTCGCGCTTTCGATGCGATGGATGAGCGCGATGGTCTGCTGACGGAGTTGGACTAACTGCTGGGCAGTGCGGCGGGAACGCTGCGTTTCGCGGAACGCGACGTAATGCCAGATCAGCTCCACGCCGCGCGTCTCCGGCCATTGCCGCACGACACCGATCTGGTAGAGCGCGAGCTGGCGGTCGGCATCGGCTTTTTCCTGCGCAGGCAGGCGGCCGGTCTTGTAGTCGTGGATTTCGATGGTGCCGTCCTCGCGGCGGGCAATGCGGTCCACGTAGCCCTGCAATTGGTACTGCCCTTCCCCGTCGAGCGGGAACGTCAAGTGCACCTCGGTGCCCAGGGTCTGGCTCTGGCGGAAAGGCTGGTTGCGCTCGTAGAAGTTGCGGATGCACTTCTTGCCGGTGTCGAAGTAATTCTGCTCGGTCATGCCCGAGCGGACGATGCGCACGTGCGGCCCCCACGCTCTTTTCCAATGCGCCGTGAAAAACTCGAGCAGTTCGTCCAGCGTATCCAGTTTTTCCAGTTGCAGGTCGTCGTAGAGCTTGCGCAGAACCTCGTGGACCAGCGCGCCGAGAAATGCCTCCACGCCCTGCTCGGCCTTCTTGATTCCGTCGATGTAACGGAATTTGTATTTCAGCGGGCAGTTCTCAAAAGTTTCCAGCCGGGAATGAGAATAGACGGGCATGAGAATTTCACAAACGCCGCGAGCGCGTTGCACGCCGCTCGCAGCGGCATTATCCCATCGTGCTGAAGTGCAATGGCTCGACCTTGTATTGCACGCGGACTTCGCCGGGTTGGCGCCCAGGGTAGACGTCCACGCCGAGATACTTTTTCGCCAGGCGGTTGATGTGCTCGTCGGCGCCCTGCTCAGTGATGTCCACCACGCGGCCGCGAATTTCCAGGTAACGATAGGGATTTTCGGGGTCGGCGATGGAAATGGCCACACGCGGGTCGCGGCGGACATTTTTGTCCTTGCGCCGCCCGCGAGCGGAATTAAACATGATGAAGCCGCCCTCGAGGTCCACCCAAATCGGCGTGACTTGCGGCGTGCCGTCGGCGTTCAACGTGGCCAGGCTGCCGAATGCTTTTTTGCTAAACAAATCGGCGTGGGAATCGGGAATCGTAGCCGACATAATCGTCTCCTTGCTTGCTCAAAACGTCAGAATGGCGACTGAACCTATTTCAGTATAGCCGCGATTCAAATGCGGAGGGAAATGGGAATTGCTCGCAGCGCTGCTCCGGGCCGGCTACTGGACCAGCCGGGAAATGGCGAGGAATTTGACCTTCTGCTGCGCGGCGGTGCTGGCCATGGGCGAATAGTAGTAGTAAAAATCCGCCACGACGCGCGCCTGCTTGCCTTTGGGAACGGGAAAAGAAAATTTCTCGTTGCGGGTTTCCTTCGGCGCCAGACGTGTGTCCTCCAGCACCTTCGCGCCCCGGAGGAATGCAAAGTGCTCGCGCTCGACGGGAGCGCCCTTTTGGTCGGCGACGCGGCGCATGTACACGCGCTGCTCGCGCGAGGACGGCGCGCCGTAGGGCTCGGCGCGGACTTCAAGGATGAGCTGGCGCAACGGCGAGCCGGTGGGTACGTAGTGTCCGGCGCCGCTGTTGGTTACCTTCACGATGACTTCGAGCTTGTCGCCCTTGCGCTCCGCGGTAAGTGTCGCGCGAATGGCTTTGTTCAACTGGTCCACCGAGCGGCTGCCCGGCATCTGGTGCAGGTTGATTTCATCTTGCGAGGAGCGCTTCACCCGCGGGTCCACCACCGCGCCGCGCACGGTGAGCATATGGCAGGACTGGCATTCCAGACCTTCTTTTGGATACGTGCTCTCTTTCCATTCCGCGTAGGTGGTCAGCACCGCAAAGCCGAGCGCGTTGCGATATTCGTGGCAGGAGATGCACGCCAGCGAGGAAGTGTGCACTTTTGAAAACACCGTGCCATGCGCCGGCGACACCGACTCTTTCGATGGCCCGCTCTTCACTTCGCTGAATTCCACTCGCGCTTTGGGATTTCCGCCGGAGGTGGTGACTTCGCGGATGGAGTGACAGTAGTCGCAGGTGATTCCTTCCCAACTGACCTTGCGGATCAGCGAGAAATCTTCGACCATCACGCCCACCGGCGAGTGGCAACCGAGACACGTCTTGCGGCCCGCTTCGCCAAACTCCGCGCTGGCCATCTTCAAGGCATCCTGGAAAAGGCGGCTTTCCATCGCCGCGGCATGCGCGGACTGTTTCCACCCCTCAAAGATTTCGCGGTGGCAGTCGCCGCAATATTCGGCGGTGCTGGGCGATTGCTGGGCATGAGCTGGAATTGCTGCAAGAAGAACGAGGATCGTGAGAAGGCACGCTGCCGCGCGCATGAGTCGCTCCTTGTAGAGTTCAGTTCCTGAATGGTCGAGCACAATTCTTGCGCCACCGGGACACAGGCCCGGCAGTCGTACGCGGCACTGCGAAGTTTACCGCAATCGCGACTGGAATGATTCAAACTTTCTTAAAGGAGGAATGGCACAACGCTGCCAGCAGTTAGTGTGACGGTGGTTGTGCAGCGCGCTACATCGCCGGCCCCGCAGGGCGCCCGGGTGCGGCGGCCGGCGGACGCAACTCGTACTCTTTGGGCGGCTCGGCGCCAAGCAGGTAGCGCACGAAGTAGTCCCACCGGCGGCGCACCATGTAGGGCTCGTTGCCAAAACCGTGGCCGCGATTGGGCAGCAAGAGCAGATCGAAATCCTTGTTGGCTTTGATCAGCTCGTTGACCACGAGCAGCGTGCTGTACGGGGGCACGTTGTTGTCCATGGTGCCGTGCGCGAGCAGGAGGTGACCCTTCAAGTTCTTGGCGTGATTTTGATTGGCCTGGTCGTCATAATTGGTGGTGCCGTCAGAGTTGCGCACAAGCAGGCCCTGCCATTTCTCCGCCCAATCGTCTTCATAGACGCGGTTGTCGTGATTGCCCGCTTCGGCGATGCCCACCTTGAAGAAATCCGGATAGCGGAACATTGCGCCGGCGGTCGCATTTCCGCCGCCGGAGTGGCCGTAGATTCCTGCGCGCTCGATGTCGATCCAGGAGTAGCGCTGGGCGAGTTGCTTCATTCCGGTGACCTGGTCGGGTAGGGTGTTGTCGCCCATATTGCCGAAATAGGCGTCGTGGAATTTTTTGGAGCGCCACGGCGTGCCCATGCCGTCAATTTCGACGACGATGAAGCCGAGCTCCGCCAAGGCCTGCAAGTCCCCGCGCGCCGCCGAAAAATTCCGGCCGCCAATACTTCCCGTCTGCGGGCCCGGATAGATGTGGTTGATAATGGGATATTTTTTGCCGGGATCAAAGTTCGTTGGCTTGAACATCAATCCATAGAGATCGGTCGCGCCATCGCGCGCTTTGACGGTGAACGGCACAGGCGGCTTCCAGCCGGTGGCCAGCAATTTGGAGATGTCCGCTTTTTCGAGCGTAGCCAGCATTTTCCCGCCGGCGTCGCGCAGCACAGCCACCGCAGGGACATCGGGCTTGGAGTAGCTGTCCACGAAAAAGCGACCGGAAGGCGAGAGGGTGATGTCGTGATGGGCGTCCTCCGGCGTGAGCAGAGCGAGATTTTTTCCGTCGAATCCCACGCGGTATAAATGAACAAAATAGGGATCGCGGCCCTTCTCGCGGCCCACACCGAGGAAGTAGAGCAAACGATTTTTTTCATCGACCCGCAGCAACTGCGTAACGTTGCTTTCGCCGGAGGTAATTTGATTTTTCAATTTTCCGGTCTGCAAGTCGTAGAGATAGAGATGCCCCCAGTTGTCGCGCTCGGAAAACCAAAGCACTTCGCCCGAGGCCGGGAGGTACCGCCAATTGACGCGGCCATTGCCGGATTCAAAGTAGGTGTCCACTTTTTCTTCGAGGACTTCGCGAAGGGCGCCGGTGGCAGCGTCGGCGATGCGGAGTTGCTCGAGCTTGTGGTCGCGCGAAGTGGAGACGAAAGCGAGCTGCGTGGCGTTCGCGTTCCACTGCACGTCCTCCCACAAACCGCCGCGGCAAACAAGGTCGTCGCAAAGCGTGCCGCGATGCTGATCGGGCGGCATCTGCAGACGGATGACGCGAGGACCGTCGAGCTCGATGATCACGCGCTGGATCATGGTGACCACATCGTCGCCCACCAGCGGGTACTTCCATGCTTGCAAGTTGGGATGGCCTACGCGCGTATCCACCAGATACATTTCGCCGGTGCCGCGCTGGTCCTGCTGAAAGGTAGCGATCTTTTTGGAATCCGGCGACCAGGCCACCACTGGACGGTCGCTGCGGGTCCATCCCGCGTTGTTCGTCGCGTAGCCGAAATCCTTCACGCCATCGGTGGTGAGCTGGGTTTCTTTGCCGGAGGCGACGTCGCGCACCCACAGGTTCCAGTCGCGGATGAAGGCAGCGCACTTGCCGTCGGGAGACAACACATCATTGCGACCTGCAGCGCCGGGGCGTCCGCCGCCTGGTCCGGCCGGACCCGCCGGAGCCGCACCCTCGTCCTTGCATTGATTGGCCGCCAGATCACATTTCCAGCGACGCGCGCGTGCGTTGAACGAAATCGAAAGCATGTCAGCGGAGAAATCGAAGTCGGTGAATGGCAGGTGCTGTGCGTCGAATGCCGTGCTCGCGGCCGCAGAAAGCGCCGCAGCAAGTTTCGCGTGATCGAAAGCGGGCGCGCGCGTCCCCTTGGCGGGATCAACGAGCACAAACTCGCTGCCCTCCGGGCTCACGTTGCGATACCAGAAGCGCTCGTCCGGCAGCCACGTGGGGCGCACACCGGAATGAAACACCAGCGGCGTGGTGTTGTAGCCCATAAATTTTTCGGCGCGCGCGTAGTCCGCGGCCGTGAACGCGCGGGGTGCTTCGCCGCCGGGCTGCTGCGCGACACAAGGAACGGCGATGGCGAAGCTCAACAACAGGATGGCAAGCTGGAGAAGAGAAAGTCGAACCACGCGCGATAGCATTCTGATCCTCCTTCAAGTGTGAGCGGCAGAGCGGCCAGACCGATGCGGCCTTCGCACCGGCGGTAGAGTATCGCACTGGACGCGGATTTGTCGTCAAGAGCGGGCGCGCAACACAAGTTCACAATCGATTGAAGGGAGGTGAGTTTGTTTGTCAAATGTGCGGACAGAATCTGAAGTGGCACA
>CAZIWR010000152.1:0-6768 GCA_964542805.1 uncultured Acidobacteriaceae bacterium | reverse complement strand
GGCGGGGAAATCGAGCAGGCCGGCGTCGAGGTCCTTCACCACGCAGCCAGTGGACTCAATGCGGTCCAGCGCGTCGCGAACCGATTCGGCCAGGCGATCATGCTCCAGGCGCTGCGCCACCGCGCGGCGATACGGCGGAATCGAGCCGCCCAGCAGTTGAATGCCGCTGGAAATGCCGGCGAGCGATTCGGCGAGGTCGCTGAGCTTGCGGCGGCCCTCCATGGCTTCGATGAGGAAAGGTTCGACCTCGAGGCGCGTGCGCTCGGCCTCGGTGAGAGAAAAAAGTTTTGGTTCGTCGCGTTCGTCAGACATGAATAGTTGTCAGTTTTCAGTGATCAGTTATCAGAAAACAGCTACACAAGGCTTAACATGCGCTCGAGCGCGACGCGGGCCCACTGCTTTGTTTTATCGTCCACGACAATCTGATTGACCACGCGGCCTTCGACCAGGTTCTCCAGCGTCCAGAGCAGATGCTGCGGCGAGATGCGGAACATCGTAGTGCAGACGCAGACATTGGGGTCGAGCGATTGCACTGTGCGGTCCGGCAATTCCTTGCTCAGGCGATTCACCAGGTGAATCTCCGTGCCGACGACCCATTTCGAGCCGGGCTCCGCGGCGCGAATGATTTTGGCGATCTGCTCCGTGGAGCCAATCATGTCCGCCTTCTGCACGACTTCGAAGCGGCACTCGGGATGGACGATCACCTGGACGCCGGGGATTTCGCGACGCACGCGGTCCACGTGCTCCGGCAAAAAGCGCTGGTGCACGGAGCAGTAGCCCTTCCACAAAATCATTTTCGCGTTGCGCAACTGCTCGGGCGTGTTGCCGCCCAACTCGCGGAAGGGATCCCAGACGACCATCTGTTCAAGCGGGATGCCCATGCGGAAAGCGGTGTTGCGGCCGAGGTGCTCGTCGGGGAGGAAAAGCACGCGCTCGCCGTGCTCGAAGGCAAAGCGAATCACGGCGGCGGCATTCGAGCTGGTGCACACCGCGCCGCCGCGCTCGCCGGTGAAACCCTTGATGGCGGCGGTGGAATTCATGTAGGTGACCGGAATCACCTTCAGGCCGCTAACGGATTCGAGTTCTTCCCAGCACGCTTCCACCTGGCCGATGTCGGCCATGTCCGCCAGGGAGCAGCCGGCGTTGAGGTCGGGAAGAATGGTGACCTGACCGGCGCGGGAGAGAATGTCGGCAGATTCCGCCATGAAATGCACGCCGCAGAAGACGATGAATTTTGCGTCGGTGGACGCGGCCTGCTGGGAGAGTTTCAGGGAGTCGCCGCGAAAGTCGGCGAACTTGACCACTTCGTCGCGCTGGTAATGATGGCCGAGGATGACGAGTTGCTTGCCGAGACGCGCTTTGGCAGCGGCGATGCGGTCGTCGAGCGTGTTGTCGGGGACGAGCAGGTAGCTGTCGAAATCGCAGCCCACGCCCTTCTCGACTTCCGGCACGCGGATGGTGGCCGGCTGCTCGGATGGCGTCGTCCTCGTGATGTCCACCAACACTTTCATTTGTGGCCCTTCAACCTCGAACAGCGCTTCAGATAATTATCGGCTCAAACCGTTGTCAATACCAGTCTGGCCGCGAAATCCCGTGCTACCGCTACCCGCCGATGTAAACCATGGTGCGGGAGGGCGGCACAAAATCGGGCTGGTTGATGCGATGACCTTCCTCTTTTTCGTTGACCACGCCGCGGATGTAGCCGGCGATGTCCTGGTCGGTGTGGCCGTTGCGCACCATGTAGCGCAGATCGTGATCGTCCTTGCTGAACAGGCATGTGCGCAGCTTGCCGTCGGCGGTGATGCGGATGCGCGAACAGTAGCCGCAGAAGGGCTGCGTCACGGAAGCAATCAGGCCAATCTCACCGCGGCCGTCCGCAAAGCGGAACTTGCGCGCCGTCTCGCTATGCTCGTGGGGGAGCGGTTCGAGCTTCCACTTTCTTTGGATGCGCTCGAGGACCTCCGCGGCGGGGACGACGAGATCGCGCGTCCAGTGGCGGTCGGCGTCCAGCGGCATGAACTCGATGAAGCGCATGACGAGGTCGCGCTCGCGGGCAAATTCGGCGAAGGCTTCCACTTCGTCGTCGTTCAGCCCGCGTACGAGCACGGCATTGATCTTCACCGGACGTAGCAGCGAATTCTGCGCGCGGTCGATGCCGGCCATCACTTTGCTGAAGGATTGCGTGCGCGTGATTTTTTCAAATTTGGCCGGGTCCAGCGAATCGAGGCTGATGTTGATGCGGTTCATGCCCGCGGCAACGAGGCGGTCGCAGCGGTCGGCGAGCAGATGGCCGTTGGTGGTCATGGAAAGATCGCGCACGCCGAGCGATTTCAGGCGGGCCATGAAATCTTCGACGCCGGGTCGCACCAGCGGTTCGCCGCCGGTGACGCGAACCTTTTGAATGCCGAGGCCGATGAGAATACGCCCAATGCGCTCCAGCTCCGGCCAGGAAAGTAATTCGTGGTCGGGTTTGTGGTTTTCCGGGTCGGCGGAGCGGCAGTAGACGCAGCGGAAGTTGCACTTGTCGGTCACCGAGATGCGCAGGTCGGTGATGCGGCGGCCGAATTGGTCGGTCAAAGGCATGACAACTCACACTCCAAAAACTAAGGCGCCCAAAACCGTGGTTGGATTTGGGCGATGCCTCCGGCCCCCAAACGTCGGGGCGGCGGGGCTTCTCCTTTCCAAGCACGGGAGGTGCAGGCGTTTCCACCTGAACCCTCACCCGGTCCGCTGCAAGAGCGGGGCCGGCGACGGGATCGCCCCCGGGCCTTAGGTTGTCTCTCCCGTAGGCTCCGGGGGTCGGAGAAATCAGCAATCATCTTACGCCGATGAGTTCCAGCGGGCAAGCGTGGCTATAATCGAGGAACGGCAAGTTCAGTTTTTGGAGGCTTGGAATGGGTATTTTGGCGCTGGCGGCTGACGAGCGCGTGGCTGCAGTGGAGTTCACGCAAGATGCTCTGAGTGTGTCGCTGATGGATGGACGCACGATCAGCGTGCCGCTGGTGTGGTTTCCCAAGCTCCTGAAAGCTTCAACAGCACAACGCAAGAATTGGCAAATCTGCGGCGGCGGATACGGAATTCACTGGCCGGATTTGGATGAGGACCTGAGCACCGAAGGCTTACTGCGCGGCGCCCCTGCACCACGGAATACAACGAAGGAATAACGCCCCAACTACTGCCGTCTGCTACCTGCCACCTGCCTTTATGGTAGAGTTTTGCGGCGATGCGAATCTTTGTGCTGGGAGCTGGAGCGACGGGTTCGTTGCTGGCGCAATTACTGGCGCGGCAGGGGCATACCGTGGTGTGCGGCGACCGCGACACGGAGCGCGCGCGGCGGTTTCTCGGAAAGAAATCCGCCATTCCTGTGGTGGAAGTGAATGCGCGAAACCTGTGGGGTATCGTGAAGGCCGCGCGGCGAAGCCAACTGCTGGTGAACGCGTCGCCGGCGGTGTTCAACGAAATCGTCCTGCGCGCGGCGCTGCGCCTACGCTGCCACTACCTGGACATGAGCGCGCACCTGACGCGCAATCCGTTCAAGGCGGAGCAGCTCCGCTACGCGAACCGCTTCGAAGCGAAGAACCGCGCGGCAGTGATCAATGCGGGCGTGGCGCCGGGACTGACGAATTTGCTGGTGGCGCGCAGCGCGGAAATGCTCGACGCGGTCGAGGAGGTGCACATCCGCCTCTACGAAAGCACAGAGAGCGACGACCCGATTTCGCAGTGGTCGGCAGAGGCGTCGTTCGACGAAGCCACCTCGCGGCCGCGCGTGTACCGCGCCGGAAGATTTCAACTTGGCAAACGGTTCGACGAGCGCGAAGTGTTCCGCTTTCCACCGCCGGTGGGTGAAGCCGGCGTGGTGTTGGCGGCGCAGGACGAAGTTGGCACGCTGCCGCACTTCATTCCCATGCGCGAGATGGACGTGAAAATCGGCGGAAACGAAATCGACCGGCTGCGGCGATGGTACAAGCAGGGCAAACTCTCCAAGTCGCGTGGGCTGGTGACGAAACGTTTTCCGCGCACGCCGACACCGCGGCACGTGGCCCGGCTGATCCGCCGGGGCGTGCTGCAAAATGCGCGGTTTGCGGCGGCGGTGCTGGTGCGCGGAGTGAAAAAAGATCAGCCGGTGCTGATTCGTTGGGACGCGGAATTCCCGTCGCTCTACCAAATCCGGCAGCGCGGAATGGCCTCGACGCCGGTGGCTTGGGCCACCGCGCACCTCGCGGCGCTCTTTGTGAAACATTTTCCCCGCGAAGAAGCAGGCGTGTTTCCTCCGGAAGCGCTGCCGGCGGAAATCCGGCAAGAGATTCTGGCGGATGCGAAGTCGCGGGAAATGCGCATCGCGATGAAGGTGACCAAATTAAAGAAATCAGAAGAAGGCGAGGAGTTTTGACCGGTGCGGGTGTAGGTAACGAAAAGACGTAAGGCCCAGTGCAAGCACACAGCCCCGCCGCGCCAAGCGGGAGTCCTGCCATGACGGAAATTCCAGAAAGAAAACCACGCGGGATGCTGGTGTATCCGCGGAGCGCGTGGCGAAAACTATTTATGAAAATGCCGCTCTATTACTGGCGAATGGGGCTGGGGCCAGTTCTGCAACGGTGGTTTCTGGTGCTCACGACGACGGGACGCAAAAGCGGGCAACCGCGCCACACCATGCTGGAATTCTCGGTGATGGACGGCAAGACGTTTCTCGGCAGCGGATGGGGCGAGCGGCCCGACTGGTGTCAAAACATTGCCGCGGACCCGCGGGTGACGATCCAGTCGAGCAGCGGTACCCAGAGCGCGATGGCACGGCGCGTAACGTCGGATGAAGAAATGGCGCGGCTCTATCACGTCGCGAAGGCCCGGAAGAGCCCGGTGTGGAAGGAATACCTCGCGTCGCTGGGGATAGAAGATACGGTTGAGGATTATGTGGCGAAAAAAGAGCGCCTGGTAATTTTTCGGTTGGATCCCACGAGTGAGAAAACGCCCGCGCTCATGAAAACGGATTTAGTGTGGGTGTGGGGAGTAGTTTTGTTGGTGGCATGGTTCGCGTGGTGGTTATTGAGCAGGATGTAGAGCAAGAGCGTTGGAAGTTTGGAAAGTTAGAAAGTACGAGGGGCGGGGCTAAAGCCCGCCCCTGCAAAGTGCCGCTGTGAACAAGGTGCCGGACAGGCTAGAAAGCCTGTCCTACGAATTCAGTCGGCGGTAACGGCTTTTTTGGCCTGGCCGGAGAAATGGATGGTGATGCGGAAGCCGTTGGTGCCGCTGTAGTCGTACTTCTGGCCGTGGCCTTCGTAGTAGTGGCGCTTGTTCCGCCACATCTGGAAGCCGTCGTTGGACTGCGCACCCCAATACTTCAGATTCTTGATGACGACTTCCTGCTTGGGGTCATTGTTGTTGGTGGAGAAGCGTTCGAGGATGACTTCGCCTTTGCCGTTGCCGAGTTTGGCGTGCGCGATATCGCCCTTCACTTCCCAGGCGATGGGAATGGTGTCCACGCCCTTGATGTCCCACTTCATTGGATAGAGCTGGAGCAGGATGTCGGTCATGGCGGCCTGCTGTTCCTTGTTGACCGACGGATCAAAGTTGACGACAAGCCAATCGGCTTTGCCCTTGGGCCACTCAGCGCCGAGGTCGCCGGCCAGCCAGACCTTCACGCCGTCGAGCTTGGTGGCTTTGTAGTGACCCTTGTCCACGATGAGCACGTTGTTGAATTTGCAGAAGTGCTGCCCATTGTGCTCGGTGCCCTTGCCGAAGTAGCAGGGGCAGAACTGGTCGCAACTGCAAGCTTCGATGTAATTCGCGGTGATTTCGAAGTCGGGTTTGGCGGCCGGAGCGGCCTTCTTGGAGCCGGCCGGTTTGCCGTATTGGGCCAAAGAGACCCCCGCGACAAGACAAAAACAAAGAACCATCCAGAACGCGCGACGCATGGTTACCTCCGAAGTCGTCAGCCTTGGAATCACTTTAGAATCGTTCGCATAGGCTGGATGAGCAAATTGTACGCCGGGCGAGGGTGGGAGACAAGAGCCAGAGTCGCGGGGCTAAAGCCCGCCCCATCACTGGCTACGAGTGCTCGGCAGAGAGGAACATGGGGGAATTGAGTTTGCCGGAATAAAGCGGACGGAAGCGTTCGCGACTATAGAGACGCTCGACGTCCACTTTGCGCGGGCCGGCCTTGGGGTCGGGGAGCGGCGCGTGCGTGTACTTGCCGTCCTGGATGGCCACCATCCGGCCGGACACGCCGTCGCGGACGAGGTCCATGGCGATGTTGGCGAAGGTAATGGCCACCATGTGGTCGAGAGAATCCGCTTCGCCGCTGCGCAGATCGTAGGTGAGGTCGCTGGACATGGTGTCTTCGCCGGTGCGCTTCTTGATTTCTTCGGCGAGCGCGTGGCCGATGTCCGCTTTCTTTTTGTGGCCGTAAGCGTCGGATTCGCCGAACTCGGCGAGCTTCTGCCCCTTCCAAACGGCCCCCTCCGAAGCGATGACGAAGGAATAGCTGCTGGGGTTGTTGCGCTTGTCTTCGATGAGCAATGCGACGAGGGCGTCCAGATCGAATTCCACTTCGGGGAGTACGCAGCGCGCGGAGGTGACGAAGGCGGCGTACAGCGCCGTAAAGCCGGAGTCGCGGCCGAAAATGCGGAAGACGCCGATCCGTTCGTGCGAGCCCATGGTACTGCGCTGGCGGTTGATCAGTTCCTTGGCCCGCGTGATGGCGGTGGAGAAGCCGATGCAATATTCGGTGCCGTGGACGTCGTTGTCCATCGTCTTGGGCACGGCGATGAGCGG
>CAZIWR010000151.1:0-6773 GCA_964542805.1 uncultured Acidobacteriaceae bacterium | reverse complement strand
GTGGGCGGATGCGAGAGCGGTTACATCGCGCCGCACCCGGCGGACCCCAACATCGTGTACGCGGGCTGCTACGGCGGGCACATCACGCGGTTCGACAAGCGCACGGGCCAAGAGCAGGAAATCAATGCGTGGCCGGAAAATCCGATGGGCTGGAGCGCCGGGGCCATGCGGCACCGCTGGCAGTGGACCGCGCCGATTGTGATTTCGAAGCACGATTCGAATGTGCTTTATCACGCGGCGGAAGTGCTGTTCAAGACGACGAACGGCGGGATGAGCTGGACGGCGATTTCGCCGGACCTGACGCGGAACGACAAGTCGAAGCAGGGAGATTCCGGCGGGCCTATCACGCACGACAACACCAGCGTCGAATACTACGACGTGATTTTCGCGGTGGCGGAATCACCGCTGCAAAAAGATTTAATCTGGGCGGGGACGGATGACGGCCTCGTGCACATCACGCGGGACGGCGGAAAGAATTGGACGAACGTCACGCCGAAGGAAATGCCGGAGTGGAGCCTGGTGAGCCTGATCGAGGCGTCGCCATTCGACGCGGCGACCGCCTACCTGGCAATTGACCGGCACGAGCTGGACGACTTTAAGCCGTACATCTACAAGACGAGCGACTACGGGAAGACGTGGAAGAAAATCGCCAGCGGAATTCCAGAAAACACGTTTGTGCGCGCGGTGCGCGAAGACCCCAAGCGCAAAGGGCTGCTGTACGCGGGGACGGAGACCGGCGTGTACGTCAGCTTCGACGATGGCGCGAACTGGCAGGCGTTGCAACTCAACCTGCCGACGACGCCGGTGCACGACCTGGCGGTGAAGGACGGCGATCTGGTGGCGGCGACGCACGGAAGATCGTTCTGGATTCTTGATGACCTGACGCCGCTGCAGCAATTCACCGCGGAAGTTGCCGGCGCGGATTTTCATCTATACAAGCCGCGGGCGGCCTATCGCACGAGGGGCGGCGGGTTTGGAGGAGGAGGAGGAGGATTGGCGGGACAAAATCCGCCGAGCGGAGCGATCCTTTATTACCACTTGAAGGAAGCGCCGAAGGACGAGGTCACGCTGGAGATTCTCGACGGGCAGGGGAAGCTGGTGCGCAAGTATTCGAGCAAAGTGGATCCAGCGGCGGCGGCAGCGACACCCGGCGAAGGATTCGGCCCGCCGCAGGCGCAACGCTTGCCCACGGAAAAGGGCTTGAACCGGTTCGTGTGGAACCTGCGGTACGACGACGCCAGCCGCTATCCCGGAATGGTGCTGTGGTCGGGCAGCGTGCAAGGCCCGCTGGCACTGCCGGGGAATTACCAGGTGAAGCTCACCGTTGCCGGCAAAAGCGAAGCGGCGCCGCTGACGATTCAGTTGGACCCACGGGTGAAAACGCCTGCGGCGGAGTTGCAGAAGCAGTTTGACCTACTGATGCAGATCCGCGGGCGGGCGAATGAAGTCCATGACGCAATTAACAACATGAAAGACCTGCGCACGCAGATTCAGGCGCTGCGCAAGCGTCACGAGAAAAACGAAAAGGCGAAGGATTTGCTCGCGCAGGCCGACGCGCTCGAGAAACAACTTGCGCCGATCGAGCAGGAGCTGTACCAGACGAAGGCGCAGAGCGGGCAGGACCTGCTGAATTGGCCGATCCAGCTCAACAATAAATTGCTGGCGCTGGCGGGAGTGGTCGAGTCGGCGGACACGGCGCCAACGGCGCAGTCGTATGACGTGTTCAGGTATTTGACGGGAAAACTCGATCCGGTGATGGCGAAGTGGAAAGAAGTGCGGGACAAGGACGTGCCGGCGCTGAATAAGAAGGCGCGCGAGGCGGAATTGCCGGCGGTGACGCTGGTCAAACCGTAGAGGCAGCGGGCCGATCTGAAGATCGGCCCCTACAGTTTTCTCTTGGGGGGTTTGAGGCCGAGGACGGACATGACTTTTTGCAGGTCCTTCCAGGCGTCGGGCTTGGCGGGCGGGTTGCGCAACAGATACGCGGGGTGAAACGTGGGCATCATGCGGATGCCGCGGAAGTCGTACCACTGGCCACGAATTTTGGTAATGGCCACGGGCGCGGCAAGCAGGGTCTGCACAGCGCAGGCGCCGAGGGCCACCAGCACTTTCGGCTTGATGGCGTCAATCTGGCGGATGAGGAACGGCGAGCAGGTGGCGATTTCGTCCTTTTCCGGCAGGCGATTTTCCGGCGGGCGGCACTTCACCACGTTGGCGATGTAAACGTCGTCGCGCTTCAGGCCCATCGCTTCGATCATCTGCGTGAGCAGTTGTCCGGCGCGGCCGACAAAGGGAATGCCTTGCGCGTCTTCGTCGGCGCCGGGGCCTTCCCCGGCAAACATCAGCTCGGCATGCGGATTTCCCACGCCGTACACAATCGTGTGGCGATTTTTCGAGAGGCGGCAACGCGTGCAGTCGCCGAGGTCGGCGCGGATTTTTTCGAGCGAGTCGTTTTCCACGCGGTCGAGGATTTCGAAGAGAGAGGGAGCCTGTTTGACGGAGATTGGCGCAGGCGCAACGGGCCGCGAAGGGGCGGGCCTGAAGGCCGCCCCTACATGCGGCGAAGAAATGGGTGCAGTGAAATTGGGCGCAGCAAGCAGCGCCCCTACTTCCGAGTTCGAAGGCGGCAATTCGAGCGAAGTGCGGTCGGCGTAGAAGGGCGCGAGGCCGAGGTCTTCGAAATAGGAAAGCCAGGCTTCGAGTTTGGCGCGAGTGTCAGGAGTCATCGTAAACATTGTAGCGCGAGAACAAGAATATTGGAGGTCAGGAGGTAAGGGAGTCAGGAGGTCAGAGCGAGCGGAGGCGGAGGATTTCGTCGAGGACACGGTTGGCGACGTCGAATTTGCTCATCTGGGGCACGTCCACGGCGCGGCCGTCGCGGGTGAAGATGGAAACGATGTTGGTCTCGGCGTCGAAGCCGGCACCTTCGCGAGTGACGTCGTTGGCGACGATCATGTCCGCGCCCTTGGCACGCAGCTTTTCGCGGGCGTTTTCGGCGACGCGGTCGGTTTCCGCGGCAAAGCCGACGAGGATGCGGTTGCCCTTGCTGCGAGCGAGGTCGGCGAGAATGTCCGGCGTAGGCTCCAGCTCAATCGTGGCGCGGCCGCCGGCACGCTTCATTTTTTTCGGCTGCGCGGCGGCGGGGCGATAGTCGGCCACGGCGGCGGCCTTGATGATCACGGTGCACGCGGCGGCGCGGTCGAGCACGGCGCGATGCATTTCCTCGGTGGTACGCACGGAAACGCGCTCGACACCGGCGGGCGCGTCAAGATGCACGGGGCCGCTAACGAGAATCACGCGCGCGCCGCGGCGGGCGGCAGCGTCGGCGAGGGCGTAGCCCATTTTCCCCGACGAGCGATTGGTGAGGAAGCGCACAGGGTCCACGTCTTCGCAGGTGGGCCCGGCGGTGACGAGCACGGTTTCGGCTTCGAAGTCGTGGCGAATGCCGAGCAGCTCGCAAACTTTTCTGGCGATAGATTCCACGCCGGCAAGGCGGCCGGCGCCGGTCATGCCGCAAGCGAGATATCCTTCATCAGGCTCGACGACATGCACGCCGCGGGCTCGCAGTTTTTCCAGATTTTCCTGCGTGGCAGGATGCTCCCACATGTTGACGTTCATGGCCGGCGCAATAATGACCGGAACTTTCGTGGCGAGGTAGAGCGTGGTGAGGAAATCGTCGGCGATGCCGCTGGCGAGGCGCGCGATGGTGTTGGCGGTGGCCGGAGCGATGACCAGCAGGTCAATCGACTGGGCGACGGCGATGTGCTCGATGGCGCTATCGATATTGGCGGGGGCCTGGCCGGGCTCGGCGAACATCTCGGTGATGACCTTGCGTCCGGAAAGGGCGGCGAAGGTGAGCGGGGTGACGAACTGCTGCGCGCTGCGCGTCATCACCACCTGCACCTCGAGGCGGTCCTGCTGCAGACGGCGAACGAGCTCGGCGGCCTTGTAGGCCGCAATGCCTCCGGAAACGCCGAGGGCGACTCTCATGAGCGGAACGGCGCGTTAGCTCTTACGCCGCTTGGTTTCCTTTTCTTCCGCGGTCTGCGGGAGCACGGGGAGCTCGAAATCGAGCAAGCCCTTAATGAGTTCCTCGCGGGCAATGCGCGTGTGCTTGCGAAGCCGGGAGGTGTCGATGAGCGGCCGCGAACCCATCTGCAACTGCCGGGCGCGGCGCGCCACTACCACCACAAATGCGAATCTGCTTTCCGGTGGTGCCATAGGAGTCATTCTGATTTTAGCCTCCAAACGAATCCAAAATCTGGCGAATGCGATCTTCGTTGCGCGCGCGAGTACAACGCGCGGCCAGGGCAATGGCCTGGACTTCGCGACCGGCGCGCTCGAGATCGTCGTTGACCACGACGTAGTCGTAGTCCGTGTAGCACTGCATTTCCCGCCGGGCGCGCTCGAGACGGCGAGCGATCTCCTCTTCGGAGTCGGTGCCGCGGGCACGGATGCGGCCTTCCAAATCCTTGCGCGACGGCGGCAGGATGAAGATGGCCACCGCATCGCGCATCTTCAGCTTGACCTGCTCGGCGCCTTGCACGTCAATCTCCAAAACGAGGTCGAGCCCCTTGCGGCGCGCTTCCTCGAACCAGCGGCGCGGCGTGCCGTAATCATGACGGCCGAAGACGCGGGCGTGCTCGAGGAACTCACCGCGCTGGACCATGCGCTCGAACTCTTCCGGCAAGACGAAATTGTACCACTCTCCGTCCCTTTCGTTCGAGCGGGGCTGGCGCGTGGTGCAGGAAATGGAAAGCAGGGTGCCGGGCAGCTCGAGGAGCTTCTTGACGAGCGTGCTCTTGCCGGAGCCGGACGGTCCGGAAACGATGAAGACCCGTGGTTCCCGCTGAGAGGTCATGTTCACTCGATGTTCTGCACCTGTTCGCGCAGTTTTTCAATCTGGGATTTCACTTCCAGCGCCAAATCGGTGATGGCCAGGCCGTCAGCCTCGACGCCGGGCGTTTTGGAAAGCATGGTGTTGGCTTCGCGCTGCATTTCCTGCAACAGGAAGTCGAGCTTCTTGCCGGCTTCGCCCGCTCCGGCCAGGAGCTTCTCAAATTGCTGCACGTGACTGTGCAGGCGGGAAATTTCCTCGCAAATGTCACCGCGCTCGGCCAGGAGGGCGGCCTCCTGCGCGACGCGCGTGGGATCCACGGGCACCGCGCCCAACAGTTCGCGCAGGCGCGTTTCCAGGCGGTGGGCGTAGGCCGGGCGGACGCGCTCAGCGAGCTCCGCGATGCGCGTGGCGTGCTCGGTGATGGCACGCAGGCGCGCAGACATTTCCTCTGCGAGGTGGCGGCCTTCGGAGCGGCGCATCTCCTCGAGCTTGCCCAGCGCTTCCTCCAGACAAGCGTTAATGCGGCGGCCAAGGGCTTCGGCTTCTTCCTCGGAGGGCATCGCCGTAGAACCGATCACGCCGGGCAGGCGAAGAATCGCCGCGAGGTCGGGCTCAGCCTGCAAGCCGAACTGCTTGCGGATTTCCTCGGCCGCGCTGAGGTAGGCGACGGCCACATCGCGATGCACGTGCACGGCAGCGGGACCGGCGGGCTCGTAATGGAGCGTGACGTCCACGTGGCCGCGCCGCAAGCGGTCGCGCACGGCCTGGCGAATGCGCGGCTCAAAGACCTCGAAGCCATCGGGCAGGCGGAGGTGCAAGTCGAGAAAGCGGTGATTGACGCTGCGCAAGCTGATGCGCAGAGCCCAACCGTCCTGCTCGATGCGGGCCTGCGCGTAACCAGTCATGGATTTGAGCAAGTGAGTCGGCATCAGGGAAGCGGCCCCGCCGGGAACGCGGCGTGATCCGCGTCCGCGAATTGTAACTCATAGAGGCGTGCATAAGCGCCGCCGCTGGCAAGTAATTGTTCGTGGGTGCCGGATTCGAGGATGGTGCCGTCCTCGAGGACGACAATCTTGTCGGCGCGGCGGACGGTGGAGAGGCGGTGGGCGATGACGAAAACGGTGCGGTCGGTCATCAGGTTCGCCAGCGCGCGCTGCACGAGCAGCTCGGATTCGGAGTCCAGCTCGGAGGTGGCTTCGTCGAGGATGAGGATGGGCGAATTCTTGAGCAAGGCACGGGCGATGGCCAGGCGCTGACGCTGGCCGCCGGAAAGGCGCTGTCCGCGCTCGCCGAGCATGGTCTGGTAGCCCTGCGGCAATTCGAGAATGAAATCGTGCGCCAGCGCGGCCTGCGACGCGGTGAAGACACGGACCTCGGGCATTTCCGGACGGCCGTAGCAGATGTTGTTCCAGACGGTATCGTTGAAGAGGATGGTTTCCTGGGTGACGATGGCCATCTGCTCGCGCAAGGAACGCAGGGTGACTTCGCGGACGTCCACGCCGTCAACGCGCAGCGTGCCGGAGGTGACTTCGTTGAAGCGCGGCAGAAGATTGACGAGCGTGGTCTTGCCGGCGCCGCTCAGGCCGACGATAGCGACGACTTCGCCGGCGTTGACGCGCAGGTTGATCTCTCTGAGCACGGCGCCGTTGCCGCCGGTGTAGGAAAAGCCGACGTTGTCGAATTCGACGGAGCGGGAAAATGGCGGCAGGACGCGGGCGCCGGGCTGCTCGGAGATTTCCTCCTGCAAATCGAGGTACTGAAAGACCTGCGAAGTGGCGCCGAGACCCTGCTGGAAAAGCTGGTAAATGCCGCCGAGGCGCTTGATGGGTGTGTACACCTGGAGAAGCGCGAAGACGAAAACCATGAAGTCGCCGGTGGTCATCATGCCCTTATTGATTTTGTCGCGGGCATAGAGCAGGACCATGACAAAGAC
>CAZIWR010000150.1:0-6895 GCA_964542805.1 uncultured Acidobacteriaceae bacterium | reverse complement strand
GCGCTTCTTTGCGCATGAAAGAGATGGACTTGATCGAAGTGAACGAAGCCTTTGCACCGCAGTACCTCGCCGTGGAAAAAGCGCTGGTGCTCAACCGCGAAAAGGTCAATGTCAACGGCGGCGCCATCGCGCTCGGTCACCCGCTCGGCGCCACCGGGGCGCGCCTCGTGCTGACGCTGCTCTTTGAGTTGCGCCGACGCAACGCGCGTTATGGCCTGGCCACCGCCTGCATCGGCGGTGGGCAGGGCATCGCTGTGATCGTCGAGTCCATGCAGTAGCCGCCGCGTTTCGATTGCACGATTCGCATTCATTCGGAGGAATCATCATGGCCATACAGAAAGTGGGAGTTGTCGGTTGCGGACTCATGGGCTCCGGCATCGCGCAGGTCTGCGCGCAGGCCGGCTGCACGGTAGTGGTCCGCGAAGTTTCGCAGGAACTGATGGACAAGGGCCTCAAGTCCATCGAGAAAAACCTTCAGCGGCTGGTGGAGAAAGGTTCACTCACCGACGCCGACCGGGGCACCATCCGCAACCGCCTGAGCGGCACCGTCAGCCTCGACGCGCTCAAGGATTGCGACCTCATCATCGAAGCCATCATCGAGCAGCTTCCCGCGAAGAAAGAGCTTTGGACCGCGCTCGAAAAACTCTGTCCGAAGTCCACAATCTTCGCCAGCAACACTTCGTCCATCTCCATCACCGAAATGGCCACTGCCACCGCGCGCCCCGACCGCTTCCTCGGCATGCATTTCTTCAACCCTGTGCCGGTGATGAAGCTGGTCGAGGTCATCCGCACCATCGCTACCGACCCGGCGGTGTTTGAAGAGATTGTCGAATTCGGCAGGCGCCTCGGCAAAACGCCCGTGCGCACCAGCGACCGCACCGGCTTCATCGTCAACCGCTTGCTGGTGCCCTATCTGCTCGACGCCATCCGCGCGCTTGAGGAAGGTGTTGGCTCGATCGAGGACATTGACAACTCCATGAAGCTCGGCTGCGGCCACCCCATGGGCCCGCTTACGCTGCTCGACTTCGTCGGCCTCGACACCACGCACTATATTGCCAACGTCATGTTCGACGAGTTCAAGGAGCGCCGCTTCGCCTCGCCGCCGCTCCTCAAGCGCATGGTGCTGGCCGGGTGGAATGGCCGCAAGGCCGGCCGCGGCTTCTATGATTACACCGACCCGAAGAATCCCAAGGCAATGCAACTAACATAAGAGGAAATTCGATATTCGAGCCTCGGAGCTGACAACTGAAAACTGAATACTGACAACTGCTCGCGCCCCAAAGGAGCACTCATTCGATGACTTATGAAAACTTGCTCTATGAAAAGAAAGACCAGATTGCATACATTACGTTCAATCGACCGAAAGTTCTGAACGCACTGAACCACAAAACCATGGTGGAGCTGCGTGACATCCTCGCCGATGCCCGCGACGACGCCAGCATCCGCGTGCTCATTCTCACCGGCGCGGGCGAAAAATCTTTCATCGCCGGCGCGGACATCGGAGAGCTCGCCCAGTGCGACCCCGTCTCTGGCCGCGAGACCGGACTCTTCGGCCAGGGCGTGATCCACATGCTCGAAACCATGGGCAAGCCCTCCATCGCTGCCATCAACGGCTTCGCGCTCGGCGGCGGCTGCGAGCTCGCGTTGGCGTGCAGCATTCGCCTTGCCAGCAAATCTGCGCGGCTCGGCCAGCCCGAAGTAAAGCTCGGCATCATGCCCGGCTACGGCGGCTCGCAACGCCTCCCGCGACTGGTGGGCAAGGGCATGGCGCATGAAATGATCCTCGGCGCCGACATGGTCAGCGCCGAAGAAGCGCTGCGCATCGGCCTCGTGAATCACATTTACGAGCCCGCCGAGCTGATGCCCGCGGCGGAAGCCCTGGCGAAAAAAATCATCGCCAACGCCCCGCTGGCCGTAAAATTCGCTATGGAGGCCATCGAGCACGGCATGGAGATGCCGCAGGAAGAAGGGCTGTTCCTCGAAGCGACGCTCTTCGGACTCTGCGCCGCCACCGAGGACATGCGCGAAGGCACCAAAGCGTTTTTGGAAAAGCGCCCCGCGCAATTTAAGGGGAAGTAGGGGCGATCAGAAGGTCGCCCGTGTGGCTTTTTCTGCATTTCAATTTTGGTGATCGATGACTGAAAAACTGCAACCCCACCAAATCCGCGGCGACTTCCGCGCTAATGGCTTTCGCTTCGCCATCGTCGTCAGCCGCTTCAACAGCTTCATCACCGAGCGGCTCCTCGCCGGCGCGCTTGACGCGCTGGCCCGCGCTGGCGCTGAATCCGGCCAGGTGGACGTGGTGCGCGTCCCTGGCTCGTTCGAAATTCCCATCGCCGCGAAAAAGTTAGCCGAGTCCGGCAAGTACAACGCGGTGATTTGCATTGGCTGCGTCCTGCGCGGCGAAACAGCGCACTTCGATTACGTTTGCTCGGAGTCCGCGCGCGGCATCCAGCTCGCGCAAATGGACACCGGCGTGCCCATGGCTTTTTGCGTGCTCACCTGCGACACGCTCGAGCAGGCCATCGACCGCGCCGGCAGCAAGGGCGGCAACAAGGGATTCGAAGCCGGGCTCGCCGCCGTGGAAATGGCCAACCTTGCGCGGAAAATCTCTGCGGCGAAGCCGCAAAAGAAATCCGCGCCCGACTCGCGCCGGAAGCGCAAGTAGCATGGCCCTCCGCAGCAAGGCCCGCGAGTTCGCCCTCCAAATGTTGTTTCAGTGGGAAATGACCCAGCAGGAGCCGTGGCGCGTGGAGTCCGGCTTCTGGAAAAACGCGCGCTCGGAGCAAAACACCCGCGTCTTTGCCAATCAGCTTTTCGAAGGCGCCGTGGCGGAGCTGAAGTCCCTTGATGAATTGATTGTGCAGCACGCCGCCAACTGGCGCCTCGAGCGCATGGCCGCCATTGACCGCGCCATCCTCCGCCTCGCCGCTTACGAGTTGCGCCTCGGCGAAACGCCCTTCAAAGTCGTCCTCGACGAGGCCATCGAGCTTGCCAAGACGTTTTCCTCCACTGAAGCCCCGCCGTTCATCAACGGCGTCCTCGACGCCCTGCACAAAGCGCTTCCGGAAAATCGAAAATTGAAAAAAGAAAACGCAAAATAGGAAACCGCGAATTCTTGCCGGCCCGTTTTCTATTTTCTGCTTTTACGCTTCGAGGTGTCCTTCAAATATCCGCACGGCGGAACCGCTCACCAGCGGCACCAGCTTTTCCGCGTCGCACCTCACGGTGACGTGGATGCGGCTCGGACGGCCCATCTCCACGCCCTGCGTGATTTCCAGTCGCTGGCCGGCGGCGAGCTTCTTGTGCCGCACCAGATACGCCCCGAGCGAGCCGCCTGCCGAGCCTGTGGCCGGGTCTTCGTACAATTCCCAGGGGATCATGCCGCGCGCGAACACTTTTCCGGGCTTCCCCAGCGCGAAGCAGTAGGCCAGCGTGCCGTGCTCGGAAATCAACTTTGAAAGTGCATGTACGTCCATGCGGATTTTCTTCAGCACGCTCCGTCCACGCAGCGGCACCATCAGGTTGAAAATGCCGGTGGACACATATTCGAGCGGCAGCGACGCATGCAGGTCAGCCAGCTTCAGCCCCAGCGACTGCATCAGCGCGGCCTTTGGCACGCGCGCGGGGAAAAACCGCGCAGCCTTCTGCGTCATGATCACGCGCGAGGGGCGGCCGTCCTTGAACTCGATGGTGACCGGCAGCACGCCCGCGCCGGTCTGCTGCAAGACGTGCACCGCGCCGTTTTGCGCCGGCACGACGCCCAGCTCAGCCAGCAGGAACCACGTGCCGATCACCGGATGCCCGGCCAGCGGCAGCTCCTGCGTCGTGGTGAAGATGCGCAGCCGCGCCAACGCGCGGTCGCTTGTCGGCTTCTGGATAAACACCGTCTCGGAGAGGTTCATTTCCCGCGCAATGGCCTGCATTTTTTTTGTGGAGAGGCCGTCGCCGTCGGTAATCACCGCCAGCTGGTTTCCGGCGAGAGGCGTGTTCGTAAAAACGTCGAGTTGATAGAGGCGCCGTTTCAAAGGGTCAGATCCTTTCCAATTTAGCGACGGTGCGTTCATTGCGCACGTTGCCGGTATTCAGCGTGGATTTTGGTTCGAACAGCACAACGTGAACTTCGCCTTCGGCCACGGGCATGTGCTCCACGCCGCGCGGCACGATGATGAATTCGCCCTCGCCCACCAGCACATCGCGCTCGCGGAAACGCATGCGCATCGTGCCCTTCACCACCAGAAACATTTCGTCTTCGTGTTCGTGGTGGTGCCAGAGGAACTCGCCCTGGAATTTTACGATCTTCACGTGGAAGTCGTTCACTTCGCCCACAATCTTCGGGCTCCAGTATTCGCTCACCTGCGCTAGCTTTTCCGCCAGATTGATCTTTTCCATGTGTGGCTCGCTACAATTTCTGCACCAGTGCGCTCACGCCTTCGAGCGCGCGCCGCGTCGCTTCGGCGTTGGTCGTTTCCGCGTAGACGCGCAGCATCGGCTCGGTTCCCGACGCGCGCACCATCACCCAGCCGATTTCGTCCAAGTACGCCTTGACGCCGTCCATCTCCTCTTTTCGCACAACCGGCCAGTCGAGCACACGGGCTAATTTGGAGTTACTGAAGTATTCGATGGCTTTTTCTTTTTGCCCGGGCCTGAGTGTGAGGTCCATGCGGCCGTAGTGGTGCTCGCCGAACTCGGCGTGCAGCATGCGCACCAGCTCGCCCAGCGATTTGCCGTGCCAGGCCATCACTTCCGCCAGCAGCAGCGACGTCACCGTGGCGTCGCGCTCCGGCAAATGGAGCTTGGTGCCGATGCCGCCGCTTTCTTCTCCGCCCAGCAAAATGTCTCGCTCTAGCATCAATTCGCAGATGTATTTGAAGCCGATCGGCGTCTCGTAGAGCTTTCTTCCATATTTCGCGGTGATCTTGTCCACCAACTTGGTAGCGGAAAAAGTTTTCGCCACGTCGCCGGGAATCTTGCGCGTTCCCGCCAGGTGCCACAGCAGGATGGAAAAAATCTGGTGCGGCGTGATGAACGTGCCGTCGCGGTCCATCGCCCCGATGCGGTCGCCGTCGCCGTCTGCGCAGAAGCCGCCGTCGTAGCCGCCCTTCACCACGGCCTGCCGCAGCGCCTCGACGTGCGGCTCGATCGGCTCCGGATTGACGCCGCCGAACAGCGGGTCGCGCGTGCCGCGGATTTCGTCGCAGGCCACGCCGTGCTTGGTGAGGATTTCTCGCAGCAGGCCTTGCGCCGCGCCGTGCATGGGGTCCACGCAAAAGCGGAATTTTGCGCCGCGCAACCTGTCCCAGTCCACCAGTTTTTCCAGCGCCTCGAGATACGGCGCGCGCACATGGAGCGAGTGAATCAGATTGTTGCGCGGCGGCAACGGAGGAACTCCGTCGGCGAGCACATGCGCGAGTTCCTTTTCGATCTGCGCCACAATCCCCGGCGAGGCCGAGCTGCCGTAGCTGGCTTTGTACTTCACGCCGTTCCATTTGTACGGATTGTGGCTCGCGGTGATGACCACGCCTCCGGCCGCGCCGCGCAGCCGTACCAGCAGAGAAATCGCCGGCGTGGGGCAGAAGGAATCCGCCAGCCACACCGGCGTGCCGGTCGAGGCGATGGTTTCCGCGGCAATGCGAGCAAAGCGCTCCGAGCCGTAGCGCGTGTCGAATCCCACCAGCACGCCGTTCTCCGGCCGCTCGCACCGCACCACGTACCGCGCAATCGCCTGCGTCACCTTGCGGACGTTCTCGTCCGTGTAGTCCTCGGCAATTACGCCGCGCCATCCGTCGGTGCCGAATACGACCTGTGACATCGCGTGAGAAGTATAAAGGAAGGGAAGGAGGTAGAGGAAGTAAAGGAAGTAGAGGTTGCAAAGGGAATGCGGGTTACAAAAGCTGCTTGTGCTTGTTCTGCTCCAGCCACTTCACGATTTTGCCCACGTCCTGCGCGCGGTCGCGCGGGCAGATGAGCAGCGCGTCCTGCGTTTCCACCACGATTAAGTCCTTCACACCGATGGCGGCGACAAATTTCTCCGGACTCCACAAGAAGTTGCCACTGGCATCCAGCGCAAAATGCGCTCTCGCGGAAATATTTTCCCCGGCCTGCGTCGCCTGCAAGTCGTACACTGCGGCCCACGAGCCGATATCGCTCCAGCCAACTTCCGCGGGCAAAACAAAAACGCTTTGCGGTTCGCCCGGCTGTGTGGCGCGTTCCATGATGGCGTAGTCCACGGAAATATTTTCCAGCTTCGGATAAATCCGCGCGAGCGTGGCCGCGTAGCGCCGCGTGCCGATCGTGTCTCCCAAGCGCATCAGCGCATCATATGTCGCCGGCAGATATTTCTTCAGCCGGTCGAGAAACGTCGAAACGCGCCAGAAAAACATTCCCGCGTTCCAGAAGTAGCGCCCCGATGCGACGTATTCTCTCGCTGTGTCCTGCTCTGGCTTTTCAGTAAAGCGCCGCACGCGAAATACAGGCGAGCCGAGCACCGCAGGCACAGCGTCGGCGCGCTCGATATAGCCGTAACCGGTTTCTGGGCCCGCCGGGGGAATGCCCAGCGCGACGAGATACCGCCCCTGGCTGGCCACCTCCAGCGCCGCGCCGACGATTTTGCGGTACACGTCGGCATGGGCGATGTAATGGTCTGCGGGCAGTACGGCCATCAGCGCGTCTTTGCTCTGTCGCGCCAGATGTATCGCGGCGAGGCCTATCGCTGCGGCGGTGTTGCGTCCGACCGGCTCCGCCAGCACGCGCGACGCTGCGATTCCCGGAATTTGTTTGCGCACTGCCGCGGCCTGCGCAGCGTTGGTCACTACCCACACGCGCGACGCCGGGAACACGGGCCGCAGCCGCTCCACCGTTTGCGCCAGCATGGTCTTCTTGCCAACAATATTCA
>CAZIWR010000149.1:0-6991 GCA_964542805.1 uncultured Acidobacteriaceae bacterium | reverse complement strand
GCCATCCTCCAGAAGAAGGCCGATATCGAGCGCGTCAAGCTCCCGGAAGACGTCGCCGAGTTCATCGCCCGCAGCATCCGCTCCAACGTCCGCGAGCTGGAGGGCGCCCTCACGCGCTTCTTTGCGTACTCCTCGCTCACCGGCGCGGAGACCAATCTCGCCACCGCGCAGGTGGCCCTGCGCAGCCTCATTGATACGCAGGAAAAGAAAGTCACCATCGAGCTGATTCAGAAAAAAGTCGGCGAGCACTTCGGCATGCGCGGCCCCGACCTCAAGCAGCGCTCCAACTCCAAGGCCATCGCCTACCCGCGCCAGATCGCCATGTACCTCGTCAAGCAGCTCACCCACGCCTCGCTGCCGGAGATCGGCCGCCAGTTCGGCGGCAAGCACCACACCACCGTCCTCCACTCCATCAATAAGATTGAATCCCAGCGCCAGCACGATAAAGACTTGAACCGCACTCTGAATCGCTTGATGGACACTTTCGGATAGCCACGTAGCACAGGCTTGTAGCCGTGCCTTACCCGTCTCCTCAACGCCTTCCGATAGAAATGCCGCCACAGAGACACGGAGAAAGTCACGGCGGATGTTGTGCGCGCTTCCCGTAGCGCCGCCATCCTGGCGGCTCTTTTGTAGGGGCTCTGCTTGCTGCGCCCTCCTTCTTAGTCCCCTCCCTCGTGCTCTGAACCCTTTGCGCGCTCCCTCGCGTCGTGCTACAAGAGGCACGCACTCCATCGGGTTCTTCGGGAGGAAAATCAAATGTCCAAGCGCATCCTGCCGGCAGGGTTTTGCCGCCGCATAATTTTTGTGTTTGCCGCACTCGCACTTTGCGGACTGGTGTTCGCCCGGTTCGGCGCACTCGCACAAACTGCCGCCCCCGGGCAGACGCGCCTGTTGCGCACGCCGACGGTGAGCGCCACGCAAATCGCCTTCGCGTACGCACAGAACATCTGGAGTGTGCCGCGCGCCGGCGGCAGCGCTCGCCGGCTCACCAGCTTTCAGGGCCTGACGTCGAATCCGCATTTTTCGCCGGACGGCAAGTGGATCGCGTTCAGCGGCGAGTATGCAGGGAACCTCGACGTGTACGCCGTGCCGGCCGAAGGCGGCGAGCCCCGGCGGCTGACCTGGCATCCCGGCGCGGACCAGGTGCAGGGCTGGACTCCCGACGGCAAGGCCATCCTGTTTTCTTCCACGCGCGCCACGCTGGCTCCGAGCGGCGCCCCGCGTTTCTGGACCGTGCCCGCTGCCGGTGGCGTCGAGGAGCCGATGCAGTTGCCACGCGCCTATCAAGGCAAGATTTCCGCGGACGGCACGCGCGTGGCCTATCGCATGAATAACTCCTGGGACGACGAGCGTCGCAACTATCGCGGCGGCCAAAACCGTCCGATCTGGATCGTGGATCTCAAGAGCTTCGATTTGATCTCGCCGCCGTGGACCGATTCGAAAGACATCGATCCGGTGTGGCTGGACGACACGGTGTACTTCATTTCCGATCGCGACGGCGTAGCCAACGTCTGGGCCTATCAAACGAAAACCAAGAAACTCACGCAAGTGACCCACTTCACCGATTTTGATGTGAAGACGCTCGACGCGGGTGCGGGCGCCGTGGTGTTCGAGCAAGCCGGGTACATTCACGAGCTGGATCCGAAGAACGGCAAGGAGCACACCGTCCCGATCACGGCCACGGGAGATTTTCCGTGGATGATGCCCAAGTGGGACGACGTGAGCAGCCGCTTGACGAGCATGGCGCTCTCGCCGACGGGAAAGCGCGTGGTCGTCGAAGCGCGTGGAGAAATTTTCACCATCCCCGCCGAAAAAGGAGACGTGCGCAACCTGACCAACTCCAGCGGCTCTGCGGAACGCGAGCCGGCGTGGTCGCCGGATGGAAAATTCATCGCCTATTTCAGCGACAAGTCGGGCGAGTATCGCCTCAATATCGAAGCGCAGGACGGCCTCACGCCGCCGCGGGAGATCGTGCTCGAGCATCCCACGCATTACTACACGGCGTCGTGGTCGCCGGACTCGAAGAAGATTCTCTTCTCAGACACCGGGCTGCACGTCTGGGTGCTGGACGTGGCCAGCGGCCAGGCCAAAGTGGTGGGCAGCGATCCCTGGATGGTGCCGCAGCGCACGCTGAATCCGGTGTGGAGTCCGGACTCCAAGTGGGTGGCGTACTCCAGCCGGCTGAAATCCATGTATCACGCCATCTTTGTGAGCAACGCCGAAACCGGCGAGACCAAACAGGTCACCGATGGCCTCGCCGACGCGGTTTGGCCCGCCTGGGACGCGAACGGCAAGTACCTCTGGTTTTTGGCCTCCACGGATTTTGGCTTGCGCTCCCAGTGGCTGGACATGACTTCCTATGACCACAACGAAAATTTTGGGTTGTACCTCACGGTGCTGAAGAAAACGGATCCGAGTCCACTGCTTCCCGAGAGTGATGAAGATAAAGGTGTCGGGAGTGCGCCAAGTCCCGGCAGCGGCGGAGCGCGCGCGCCCCGCGGCGGAACTGGCGCCCCTGAGCCTGCCCCGGAGGGCGCTCCCGCGGAGCAGGCGGCGCAAACACCGCGCCGCCCGGCCCCTCCCGTTGTGGTTCAGCTCGACTTTGACGGATTAGGCCAGCGCATCATTTCCGTTCCCGGCGTGCCGGAACGTACGTACTCGGAGCTTCGTGCCGGCGTGGACGGCACGGTGTACTACCTCGAGTCCGCCCCGGTGAGCGGGCGTCCGGGCGGAGGCGGCGGGCCAGCACCGGGAAACACATTGATTCGCTATCGGCTGAGCGATCGCCGCGCGGCGACGTTTGTTTCTAACGTTGCGACATACGAACTCAGCGCGGACGGTCACAAGTTAGTGTATCGCGCAGCCGCTGGAGGTGGCGGAGGACCCGGCGGCCCGGGCGCTGCGGGCGGCCCGCCTCCCGCTCCTTCCCTTTTTGTCGTGGATGCGGACCGCACTCCGCCCACGGCGGGCCAGGGCCGTCTGACTTTCACCTTGCGCATGTATCTCGACCCGAAGGAAGAGTTCAAGCAGATCTTCGATGAGGGCTGGCGCAACCAGCGCGACTATCTCTACGTGCCCAATCTGCACGGCACCGACTGGCCCCGCATGAAAGAAATGTACGGGCAGATGTTGCCTTCCGTGATGCACCGCGCCGATCTCAATTACTTGCTGGACATGATGGGCGCGGAGATTGCCATCGGCCACTCCTACGTGCGCGGCGGTGACATGCCGGAAGTCCCGCCTTCGCCAGGTGGATTGCTCGGCGCTGACTTTGCCGTGGAGAGCGGCCGCTACAAAATTATTCGCATCTACGACAACGAAAACTGGAATCCGGAGCTGCGCGCGCCGTTGTCGGAGCCGGGCGCAACGGTTTCCGTCGGGGAATACATCCTCGCCATCAACGGCGTCGAGCTGAAGGCCCCGGACAATATCTACCGCCTGCTGGCAGGCACGGCCAACCGCCAGGCGGCGCTGACCGTGAACGACAAACCAACGATGGAAGGCGCCCGGCAGGTGACGGTCGTGCCGGTGGCCAACGAACAGGGCCTGCGCACGCGCGCCTGGGTGGAGTCCAACCGCCGGCTGGTGGAGAAGCTCTCCGGCGGCCAGCTCGCTTACGTCTATCTTCCCAACACCGGGCAGCCCGGCTATGCCAGCTTCAATCGTTATTACTTTGCGCAGCAGGACAAAAAAGGCGCGATCGTCGACGAGCGTTTCAACGGCGGCGGCTCCGCGGCGGACTACATCATCGACGTGCTGCAGCGCGACTTCGACGGCTACTTCAACAACGTCGCCGGCGAGCGCTATCCCTTCACCAGTCCTTCGGCCGGCATTTGGGGTCCGAAGGTCATGATCATTAACGAAATGGCCGGCTCGGGCGGCGATCTGATGCCTTACATGTTCAAGCGGCGGAAGATCGGACTGCTCGTCGGCAAACGCACGTGGGGCGGGCTAGTGCACACGGCCGACACGCCGCCATTCTCGGATGGCGGTTCCATGATCGCGCCGCGCGGCGGCTTCTTTACGCGCGATGGCAGATGGGCCGTCGAGAACGAAGGCGTCGCGCCGGATATCGATGTCGAGAACTGGCCGAAGGACGTCGTCGCCGGACACGATCCGCAACTCGAACGCGCCGTGCAGGAAGCCCTGCGCCTGCTGAAGGAACATCCCCCCGATCGCGCGATTAAAGAACCGCCCTCGCCGACCTGGGGCAAGCGTCCGCACTAATTGCTGCACTTGTAGCGCAGCCACTCTTGGCTGCGCCGTCCAAGATGCTGTGGGGGCCGGTCTTTCGCGGTTTGTGCGTCCCGGTGTTTCTTGCCGGGAAGACCGGCCTTCTATTTTGGCGTGCGGCGATCCATTAACGAGTGCTGACAACAGTTTGGCAAACAGCGCATTGGCGCTGCCTGCTGTTGAGTCTTATGGTCGGATGCTTAAGCCCCTTGGTTTCGAAGCACCTAATGCAGAACAGTCCTTCTTCGCCCTCAAATCGATAGGATCCCCACTCCACTTTGGGCCTTGGTCCTTTTGGCCCGCTTTGTGTCTCGTGCCCATAGTCGAAGCCTGCGTCCGGGTTTCTCCAATCCGCTTTCCAGCCTTCGAATTGGAAGGCATCAGCGCCCTCCAACTCCGAGGTTAACGAGAAGACCATCTCCTCTACCATGCTTTCGGCGTCTGCCAAAACAGCCTGTGCCACGAGCACATTCACAATCGTTCCGCTTTTCCCATGGCCTCTTGGCTCGAAATGCGACCGATGCCAACGAAAGCGCGTTGCCAAAAGTTCTGAAATGTAGTCGCGTGGGTTTTTGGCGTCAAAGTGACCTTTCGGGAAGTACACGGCCAGTGCGGCCAGAATGTCTTCAAGAACTGCAATCACGCCGTGGCACGCCTCCACGATCTCGGATGTCACTCCCGTGTCCCAGCGGTGCCGCGCCGCTTCGTAAGCACGCCGGCGCAGCCGTGGCAAGGTGACTACATACTCGTGGATTGGCAATTTCGAGACCGGCGCACGGTTGGTCTGTGCCGCCGGCGCGGCAAGTGCCATGACTTCGGTGGCCAACCTGTCTGCTTCGTCTCGCCTTCTACGAACTCGCTCATTCCAATCATCGCGATACTTGCGAACCTGCGCACTGTCAAGGCTGCGTCCGAAACCGCCGCGAACTTGGGTCTCGTTATGACATTCGAGACAAAGGACGCCGAGATTTTCTTGGTCGTTATTTGCCGGATCGTCGTCGATGTGGTGAACTTGAACAGGCTTTCCAGTCACCCGGCACTTACAGCAGGTCCGGTCGGCGGCGAATAAAACCTCTGCCGCGGCAAGGTCATCCAAGGGAATTCGTTTCTTCCGATTAGCAGCCATGCTGTCTTTCGGCGAATTATACGCGAGTCTGTCTAGATAAATCTCAGAAGCTGGCGCACTCCGGGCTGACAAATGTGTTCGATTCAGACCTTGATATCAGCCTTCTGCGCCTTCACCACCATGTAGTTGACGAACGCTGAACAGGATACGAGCATGAATTTGGCATCCTCAAAATCAAGCGTGGGCTCGTCCAGCAACGCGTGACGAATCCCCTGCGCGTCGCTCGCATAGCCGTACAGTTTTTTGAATGCATCCTTTAGGCTGGGGTGTAGTTTGACCATCTCCTCTACGGCGTCGAGCGCTGGGCCGAGTGTTGCGCCGGGGAGTCCCGACAGGAGTTTGCTCAGGGATTCGATTGCGGAAATTGATTCCTTGATCGAATTCCTGTAGTCGGGCGACTTTCTGTCCGCGAGATGCGCAAGCGCCTGTCCCAGATGAGTGGTTACTGCCCTGAGCGGATCGGGTTGGCCCATCGCGGCCTCGATTGTCGAGACTTCTTCCTCACTAGTAATCGGCACGATTCGTCCGCTGACAAACCGATAGCCGGCCATTTCCTCCTTAAGTACTTGGTTACATTCTTCAATGAACCGCTCGGCCCCCTGATATGTACCCTGGCATTTTGTCAAGAACTCGATGAACTCATAGACCTCGTACCATGTACAATTGAAGAAATACTTTCTCAATACGCCCAGGGCACCCGAATAAGACTCGCCGATCGTGTCCGTTGGGCGCTTGAGGAAGTTGTGCCACACTTGAACAAACAGCCCCTTAATTGACATTTCGCGGGGCAGATAGTCATATCCTTCTAAGAATTTGCTGGAGTAGAAACACCGTTGGGCCGTATTCCAGAGGCGATTTCGCAGGCCGTTATCAATTGCGCCCGTTTGAAGAACTGTTCTGACGGGAACGATCCCCTGTCGCTCTGAGAACTTCATCGTGGCTGGGCCTTTCTTTTCCCGAACAACTACTCTGCAAATTAACTGGGTGCTGGCGTTACCTCACCCCATTATATCAAACCTGCAAGCACGCCCGCGCCGGACCTGGCCGCGCCGCGTTGCTGTTGTCTTGAAGAAAACCGCTTGACAATGCATTTGCAATTAGCTATTCTTTCGTGGTCCGTTCCTACCAGTAGCTAATCTCTCGGATGCATCGGCGCCGTCTGCGCTGGCTCGCCCGGGTGCGCTTTGTTTCGATGGCTCTCCCAACTCGCGGTGATGCCCCATGATCCCCCATCATCGCGATCATCGAATCGCGCATCCCTCGCGGGCTCAGTCGCTTGACATCGTCGATCATCCCCCCGGGGGGTAGGATGTCGGATCAAAACGGAACTCCAAAACGCTGTGCCCACCGTCATGCGGACGGTGAACATTGTGGCCGCTGGCCTTCGCCCGGCAGCCGCTTCTGTTATCTCCATCGTGGCGCGAACGGCGCTGCGTCACAACCCGGCCAAGCGCTTGCTCGCCTGGCCTCTCCTGCGGATCTCTTCGACGTGATTCGCGAAACGCTCCATGCCGTCCGCCTCGGACGGATTCAACCCGGCCAGGCCTACGCTGTCGGCTACCTCGCCCACCTATGGCTCCGCGTCTATCGCCAGCTCGCTTGCGACGACCGCGAAGCCGCCCTGCAAGC
>CAZIWR010000148.1:0-6997 GCA_964542805.1 uncultured Acidobacteriaceae bacterium | reverse complement strand
GTGCCCGCTTCCTCGTCGGCCACGGCCAGAAAAATGACGTCGCGCGCGAGCAGCACTTTCTCGCGCTTCAGCGCGATCATCACCATGGCCTGCAGCATGCCCTCGGACTTCATGTCCTGCGCGCCGCGGCCGTACATTGCGCCGTTGCGGATTTCCGCGGAAAACGGCGGCACGCTCCACAGCTTGGGGTCGGCGTTCACCACGTCGGTGTGGTTCAACAGGACGAGCGGCCGCTGGGAGCCGTCGCCCTTCAGCCGCGCGTAGGCGTTCGCGCGCCCCGGCGCAATGTCAAAAATCTGGCACTCGATGCCTTCCTTCGCAAACAGCGCGCAGAAAAATTCCGCGGCGCGCCGCTCGTTGCCCGGCGGGTTGCTGGTATCAATGCGGAAATATTGCTGGAGCAGCTCGGTGGCCTGCGCTTCGTATTTCGGCCAGTCCGTCTGCGCCCGCGCGCCAAAGGGGCAGAGAAGCGCTGCAACGAGCATTACGATGGAACACACCGCACCTTTGCGCATGAATCTCCTTGGATGGCGGAAATGATTTTGCTTCGCGCTACTCAACGGGCGTGGCCGTCTTTCGCGGCGGGTTGAAGAACGGCATGGGCACCACGGTCACGCCGAGGCGGTGCCGCACCGCCTCGATGGTGTACTCCATGTGCAGCTTGGAGCCTTCTTTGCCGTGCTGTCGCGGCACACTGGCCAGCGCAATCATTTTCTTCAGCAGCGGCGACCACGTCGTAGATGTGGCGCGGCCGATCTGCACGCCGCCGCGATAGAGCGGCACGTGCGTGCGTGACGCCGTGCTCGGCGCCGTCGGCGCCAGCCCTTGCGCTTCGTACAGCTTCTCCACTTCGGGCCAGTCAATTTCCAGCCCTACCAGTTGCCGCGCCGGCCCGCCGCGCTTCTGCTCTTCGATGAGCGCCGCGCGTCCAATAAAGTTTTCCTTGTCCAGGTGCACGAGCCGGCTGAAATTCAATTCATACGGCGAATATTTCTGCGACTCGATCAGCGCTTTCTTGCTGCTGGTGTAGTCCACCTCGATCAGCAGCAGGCCGGCCTCGATGCGCGCGACGTCCAATGCGAGCATGCCCGCGGCGTGGATGTCGTACTGGCGCCCGGCGGTCACCAGCGCGTCCCAGATTTTCGTCGCCTCGTTCCACGGCATCCAGATTTCGTAGCCCAGGTCGCCAGTGTAGCCGGTGCGTGAGATGTCCACTTCGACGCCGGCGATTTTTCCGTGCGTCATGCGGAAATATTTCAGGTTGGTGATGTTCGCGCCGGTCACCTGCTTCAGCAGACGCCCGGAGGTCGGCCCTTGTAGCGCGAGTGCTGCCGTCTGCTCAGAAATGTCTTCGATGGACACGTCCATGCCCAGGGCGTTCTGGTGGAACCAGCGCAGGTTGGGGTCGGCGGCCGTCCAGCGATATTTATTTTCCGCGAGCCGCGTGATCGTGCCGTCGTCAATCACCTTGCCCTGTTCGTCGCACCAGCAGCAGTAGATCACCTGTCCGACTTTGACCTTGTTAATGTCGCGCGCAATCACGCGGTTCACAAATTTCGTCGCGTCCTGGCCGGTGATCAGGTACTTGAACAGCGGCGAGACATCAATCAGCGCCGCCGCATTGCGGATGGCGTTGTACTCGTGCTCGTGATGCATCTCATAGACGCTCACCGTGTAGTAGCCCGACCATTCGCGGTAATTCAGGCTATCGCACAGCGGCAGGGTTCGTTCGTGGAATGCGGTTCCAATCGGCACGGTGCTTCTCCTTGCAATGAGGGCGCAACAAATCGCGGACGATTATAGCCGCCCGGCAATCCCCGCGGCAAGACACGATACGCCGCTCGGGGACAATTGCGCATCGCTGGTTGGCTTGTCCCCGCCAGCGCGTCCTTGTAGAATGGCGGGCCGCCCAAGGGGTCCCATGAGTAGTCCATACGACGTCATTGTCATCGGTGGTGGTCACAACGGCCTGGTAAACGCGGCGTACCTGGCCCGCGCCGGCAAGAAAGTTCTCGTCCTCGAGCGGCGGCACGTGCTCGGCGGCGCTGCGGTCACTGAAGAAGTTTTCCCCGGCTTCAAGTATTCCGTCTGCTCCTACGTCGTCTCGCTTCTCCGCCCGGAAATCATCCGCGAGCTGGACCTGCCGCGTCACGGCCTGGAAATCTTGCCGCTCGACGGCACGTTCACTCCCATGCCCGACGGCAATCATCTCTGGCGCGTGAACGACCACGCCAAGACGCAGCGCGAAATTCGCCGCCATTCGCGGCTCGACGCCGAGGCCTACGACGAATTCGGCAAGTCCATGCTGGAGATGTGCAAGTTTGTGAAGCCCATTCTCTCCATGACGCCGCCGGACCCCACCACTCTCAACCTCAACGATTTGAAGAAGCTGCTGTTCATCGGCAAGCGTTTCCAGGCCCTGCCCTATCAGGATAAGTACAACCAGGTGCAGTTGATGACCATGAGCGCGGCGGATTTTCTCGACGGCTGGTTCGAGACCGACGTGCTCAAGGCCACCATGTCGGCCAGCGGCATCATCGGCACGTTTCTCGGCGTGCGTTCGCCGGGCACCGCCTACGTGCTGCTGCACCACTACATGGGCGAAATTGACGGCGCATTCCGCGCATGGGGACTCTGCCGTGGCGGCACCGGCGCGCTTTCCAACGCCATCGGCGACGCCGCGCGCGAGGCCGGCGTGGAAATTCGCACGCAAGCGCCCGTCGCGCAAATCCTTGTCAAGCGCGGCAAAGCCTGCGGCGTTGTGCTCACCAACGGCGACGAAATTCTCTCCGACGTGGTTTCCTCCAGCGTGGACCCCAACTTGACGTTCCTCAAGTTCATCGAGCCGGGGCATCTGGACGACGAGTTCCTGACGGAAGTGAAGCGCTACAAATACCGCGGCTCGTCCGGCAAGGTCAACATGGCGCTCGACGCGCTGCCCGACTTCACCTGCATGCCCGGCCCGGGCGCGCATCTGCGTGGCGCCATGTCCATTTCGCCCACCGTGGACTACATGGAGCGCGCCTATGACGACGCCAAGTACGGCCAACATTCGCGCCGCCCGTACATCGACATCGTCATCCCCAGCCTCACTGATCCGAGCGTTGCGCCGCCGGGCAAGCACGTGATGAGCTGCTTTGTGCAGTACGCGCCCTACAAGCTGGCCGAAGGCACCTGGGACGAGAAGCGCGAGAGCTTCGGCGACACCGTGGTCAACACGATTTCCGAATTTGCGCCCAACCTGAAGAACATCATCCTACACCGCCAGGTGGTCACCCCGCTGGACCTCGAGCGCGAGTTCGGCCTCACCGAAGGCAACATCTTCCAGGGCGAGCTTTCTCTCGAACAACTTTTCTTCCTGCGCCCCGTGCCCGGCTGGGCCCGCTACAACACACCCATCAAAAACCTGTACATGTGCGGTTCGGCGACGCATCCCGGCGGCGGCATCATGGGCGCACCCGGACGCCTCGCCGCGCTGAAAATACTTGAAGAACACAAGAAAGGAGGCAACTAGCCATGGCCGGCACACGCGACGTCATCATCCTCGGCGCCGGTCATAACGGGCTGGTCGCCGCCTTCTATCTTGCCAAAGTCGGGCTGAAGCCACTCGTGCTTGAGCGCCGTCCGGTGGCCGGCGGCTGCGCCGTCACCGAAGAATTTTTTCCGGGTTTCCGCGGCTCGACGCTCGCTCACGGCGGCGGGCCGATTCGCCCGGAAATTTCCCACGACATGAAGCTCGCCAAGCACGGGCTGCACATGCTCGAGCCCGACCCGCGCCTCTTTGCGCCCGCCCTCGATGGCCGCGCACTGATGCTCTACGGCGACTCGTCCACGTCGGCGGCGAACATCTTGCAGTTTTCCAAGAAGGACGCTGAGAAATATCGCCAGCTTCAGAAAATGCTCGCGCGCATTGCCGCCCTGCTCGACCGCTTGCTGACCATGACTCCGCCGGACATCGATAACCCCACCACCGGCGAGCTCATGCACCTGCTGATGACCGGCCGCGAATTCCGCAGCCTGGGCCGCGACGACATGTTCCGCGTCCTGCGCTGGGGTCCCATGGCCATCGCCGATTTTGTCGCCGAGTGGTTTGAGACGGATCTCTTGCGCGCGGCGATCGCCGCTCGCGGCATTTTCGGCACAGCCATGGGTCCGTGGTCGGCGGGCTCGACCGCCGTGATGCTTCTCCGTGCGCCCGCCGACGGAAATCCCATCGGCAGCGCAACATTTCCGCGCGGCGGCATGGGCGCGCTGACGCAGGCCATGGCCGTGGCGGCCACCGCAGTCGGCGCGGAAATCCGCACCGGCGCGGAAGTCGCGCAGGTGCTCGTCAAAGATGGAAATGTCGTGGGAGTGGCTCTGGCCAGCGGCGAAGAGATTTCCGCGAAAGTAGTCGTCTCCAACGCGGACCCGCGCCGCACGTTCCTCAAGCTGGTGGACCCCGTGCATCTCGGGCCGGACTTTGTGGTGAAGATGCAGAATTATCGCTGCGCCGGCAATCTCGCCAAAGTTAACCTCGCGCTCGACGCCGTGCCGCAGTTCACCGCGCTCAAGCAGGTTGGCGCGAGCGCCGCCGCGCTCGCCGGGCGCATCCACATCGGCCCGGAAATTGACTACCTCGAGCGCGCCTTCGACGCCTGCAAGTACGGCAAGTTTTCCGAGCAACTCTACCTCGAGGCCGCTATTCCGTCGCTTTCCGACCCTTCGCTCGCGCCCGCAGGCAAGCATGTGATGTCCATCTACGCGCAGTTCGCGCCGTACAAGTTGCGCGACGCCTGGTCGAACCAGCGCAATGCGCTCGGCGACGCCGTGGTAAAGACGCTCGCCGCCTATGCGCCGAAGCTCCCGGAAATGATTCTGCATCGTCAGGTGATCACCCCCGCGGACCTGGAGGAGCATTACGGCCTCACGGGCGGGCACATCTTCCACGGCGAGCTCGCGCTCGATCAGCTCTTTACCATGCGCCCGTTGCTGGGCTGGGCGCGCTACCGCACGCCCATCGACGGCCTCTATCTCTGCGGCAATGGCACGCATCCCGGCGCCGGCCTCACCGGCCAGAGCGGCGCCAACGCCGCCCGCGAAATCGTCAAAGACCTCAAACGCTGAATTTCCGGTGCCCGCGCGATTGCCGGCATCCTCCTTGCTCTTGAACCTGTCGGGCGTTTTTCTGGCGTTGACATTCCCTGCGGCCTTCACTAGCTTTAGACCTTCGATTCGGCCTGCACGGAGGGGCGGCCCTTGACGGAACCCAATTTTGCTGCGGCGGATACCGGCCTGCTGATCGAAAAGGAGATTCGCGGCAGCGCATTGCTGTATCACTTCGAGGGCGGGTTTTCCATGCTCAACCATGGCGCGCTGACCAAAATCGTTCAGGAAATCAATGCCGCGCCGCAGCGCAAGGTGGTGATGGACCTGGCCGGGATTCGCTTCATGGACTCCATGGGCGTCGGCATCCTGGTCACCGTGCTGAAACACGCGCGCAGCAACGGCATTGAATACACCGTGGTGTCGAATGACGTTGTAGACCAGATCCTCGGAGTGACCCGCCTGAACAAAGTCATTCGGCTTGCCCACAGCCTGGAAGAAGCCCTCGGAACGTAAATTGCCTGGGTGCCTGCTCCCATGAATTCCAATCTGGATGCGCCGGATTACAGCTTGCAGATCGAAAAGAAGACCCGCGGCGGCGCTTTGCTATTTCAATGCCGGGGCGGCTTTTCCCTGGTTAATCACGCCTTGTTGGACGGCATCTTCGAACAGATCAAGGCCACGCCCGAGCGCAAGGTCGTTTTGGATCTGTCCGGCATTCGCTTCATGGACTCCGTGGGACTGGGGACCATTGCCGCGATTCTCAAGCACGCCATGGCCACGGATAAGGACTTCGTGCTGGTCTCCAATGACATCGTGGACAAAGACCTTTCGGCAGCGAGCATGACAAAGGTTATCCGCATCGTGCGCACCCTGGAAGAAGCCCTCGCAACGCCTGCTCCGTAATCTCCCTGGCGGAGGCCCTGTTGCAACCCCCCTGCTTCTCCCTTTCGCGTGTCTTGTCGGATTTGAAAAGCCACAGTAGAATAGAGTTTTGGCTTTAATACCGCCAGCCCGTCCGGAGGAGATCAACCCCATGGCAACTGCTGATGTAATCGTCTCGCGCGGTGAATTCACCAACGAGGCGTTTACCGATTTTTCCAATCCCCAAAACCGTGCGGCCATGCAAGCCGCTCTGGCGAAAGTGAAATCCGAATTCAACACTACCTATCCGCTGTGGATCGGCGGGCAGAGAGTGGAGACCGGCGAGTTCTTGAAGTCCACCAACCCGTCCAAGCCCGACGAAGTGGTGGGCAGCTTCCACAAGGCGAACCTGGATATCGCCAAACGCGCCGTCGAGCTGGCGCACCAACGCTTCCAGACGTGGCAGCGCGTGCCCGCCGTCGAGCGCAGTGAAATCATGTTTCGCGCCGCGGACATTCTCCGCAAGCGCAAGTTTGAGTACAACGCCTGGGTCAGCTACGAAGTGGGTAAGACGTGGCCCGAGGCCGACGCGGACATCGCCGAGACCATCGACTTCCTCGATTTTTACGCCCGCGAAAACCTCCGCGTGGCGCTGCCCCAGCCGCTTTCGCCCATGAAGGGCGAGAAGAACTATCTCGTGTACATCCCGCTCGGCGTCGGCGTGGTCATTCCGCCGTGGAATTTCCCCTGCGCCATCATGGCCGGCCTGGTGGTCGCCGCCGTGGTCACCGGCAACACCGTTGTGCTCAAGCCTTCCAGCGATAGCCCGACCATCGCCTTCAAATTCCTTGAGGCGCTGTGGGAGGCAGGCTTGCCGAAAGACGTCATCCAGTTCTGCCCCGGCCCGGGCGCGACCGTCGGCGATACGCTTGTCGCGCACGCCAAGACGCGCTTTGTTGGCTTCACCGGTTCGAAGGAAGCCGGCCTGCACATTCAGGAGCAGGCTTCCAAGACGCAGCCCGGCCAGATTTGGATCAAGCGCACCGTG
>CAZIWR010000147.1:0-7042 GCA_964542805.1 uncultured Acidobacteriaceae bacterium | reverse complement strand
ACGTACGGCACGATGAAGCTGCGCGAGGTGATGGCGCCGGCGATTCGTCTGGCCGAGCAGGGCTTTCCAGTGAGCGAAAAACTGGCGAGGTCGCTGCGGGCGTCACGGCCGTTACTGCAGCGCTTTTCGACGAGCCGGCGGATTTTTTTGAAGGATGGCGCGCTATACCAGCCGGGGGACATGCTGCGACAGCCGGAGCTGGCGGCGACGCTGCGGCGGATTGCGGAAGGCGGCGCGGCGGAGTTCTACCGCGGGGAAACGGCGCGCAAGCTGGCCGAAGAGATGGCGCAGATGGGCGGCCTAGTGACGCTGGAGGATTTGGCCGGATACTCGGCGAAAATCCGCGAACCCTTGCGCGGCAGCTACAAAACGAATGGCGCGGAGTGGGAAGTGATTACGGCGCCGCCGCCCAGCTCGGGCGGAACGGCAATGCTCTCCGCGCTGAACATGCTGGCGCCGGTGGAGCTGAAGGGCTGGAGCGATGCGCAGTCGGTGCACTGGGTGGCGGAAACGATGCGGCGCGTGTTTGCCGACCGCGCGGCGTATTTGGCGGACGCAGATTTTGCGCGGGTGCCGGTGCGCGGGCTGATTGATCCGCGCTACGCCGACGAGCGCCGGGCAACGATTGATCCGCAGCGGGCGTCGACGAGCGAGCAAGTGCGCGCGGGCAACCCGATGCCGTTTGATGCCGCGGAATCCAACAGCGGTGTAGGGGCGCCGCTTGCTGCTCCCCAGTATCAGCGCGAAGGCGAGCACACCACGCATTTTTCGGTGGTGGATGCATCGGGCAACGCGGTAGCGAACACGTACACGATTAACGAAAGCTACGGGGCGGGCGCCGCAACCACCACGGGATTTCTGCTGAATGACACGATGGACGATTTCACTACGCAGCCGGGCGTGCCGAACAAGCTGTTCGGGTTGATCCAGTCGGACGCGAATGCGATTGCGCCGGGGAAGCGGTCGCTGAGCTCGATGACGCCGACGATCGTGCTGCGCGACGGCAAGCTGAGTTTTGTGACTGGCTCGCCGGGCGGGCCGCGAATTATCTCCGCAACCATTTTGAGCGTGCTGAACTGGATGCGGCTCTCGATGGACGCGCAGGCGGCCATCAACGCACCGCGCTTCCACCATCAATGGATGCCGGACACGCTGTACCTTGAAGAAACGTTCCCCAAGAACGTGGCCAAGGAATTGGAAAAGCGCGGACACAAAGTGGTGCAGCGTTCGTGGATCGGCCAGGTGGAAGCTATCGGGATCGATCCGAAGACGGGCGAGCGGCTGGGCGCGTCGGATGCGCGGCGGCTGGGCGCGGCAGTGGGATATTGAGGCAGCAGGAAGCAGGGTGCAGGGTGCAGGAAAACATGCAGAGAGTACTTTCCACATATCTCTTTGTCGGGCAAAAGCTGACGGCGGGAGTTCTCGCGGAAGTCGAGCGCGCGGGAATTCCGGCGGTGGAGTTGTTCTGCGCGCGGCAGCATTTTGACTATCGCTCGGTGGAAGTGGTGCGCGAGCTGAAGGAGTGGTTTGCGGAACACGGATTAAAAATACACTCTCTGCATTCCCCCACGAGCCGGGACCAATCCGAGCGGCGGGAAAGCACGGCGCCGATTGCGATTGCGGAGCCGGAGCGTGTGCGGCGGCTGGATGCGGTGGATGAAGTGAAACGCGCGCTGGAAGTGGCCGAACAGATTCCATTTCGCTTCCTGGTGCAGCACCTCGGCGGGCGCGAAGCGATGGACGAGCGGCGGCGCGACGCGGCGTTCAGTTCGCTGGAGCACCTGGCCGTATTTGCCAAGCACCGTGGCGTTACCATTGCGCTGGAAAATACGCCGGGGGAGCTGGCGACGCCGGCGAACCTGCGGCACTTTATTGCGGACACGCGGCTGCATGACTTGCGGCTGTGCTTCGACACCGGGCACGCGCACATGGAGGAAGGCGTCGAGCGCAGCTACGAGACGATGCGGGACCTGGTGGTCACTACGCATCTCCACGACAATCATGGCGAGAAAGACGAGCACCTGCTGCCGTTCGACGGCAGCATTAATTGGGACGTGACATTGAAGGGATTTGGACACGCGCCGGCAGCGGATAACAGATTACCCATTGTTCTCGAGTTGAAGGATGCGGCCGTGGGCGGCGTGCACGAGCACAACACCGCGGCGGTGCTGGACCAGGTGAAGACCGCATTTGACAAGCTAGAGCGGGGCGTCACGGCAAAGGCCAATTGAACCAGAAATTTAGATTGCCCATGAAATAGCGGGCGCTACGTGTGCAGCGAGGGAAGATGCCGGTCGTTTCGATTGAAAAAGTGGGAGAGCACGACGGAAAAGAAGTGACCATCCGCGGGTGGCTGTACAACCAGCGGGAGTCGGGAAAACTTCTTTTTCCCATCTTTCGCGACGGCACGGGGATCATCCAGGGAGTCGTGTCGCTGAAGGAAAACCCCGAGACGTTTGCCAAGATGCAGGGACTGACGCAAGAGTCGAGTGTCATCGTCACCGGAACCGTGCGCGCGGACCAACGCGCGCCGGGCGGCTATGAGCTGCACGTGACCGGCGCGGAAATTGTGCAAAAGGTTTCGGAGAGCCAGCCCTATCCCATCCAGCTCAAAGAGCACGGCGTCGATTTTCTGCTCGACCAGCGGCATTTGTGGATTCGCACGCCGCGGCAGGCGTCCATCCTGCGCATCCGCGCGGAAGCGGTTCGTGCAGCGCGGGAGTACATGGACGGGCAAGGCTACGTTCTGACGGATTCACCGATCTTCACGCCCGCCGCGTGCGAAGGAACCACGACGCTTTTCGAGGTGTCGTACATTGACGACCAGAAGGCGTACCTGACGCAGTCGGGCCAGCTTTATCTGGAGGCGGTGGCGGCCGCGCTGGGGAAGGTGTACTGCTTCGGCCCGACGTTTCGCGCGGAGAAATCGAAAACGCGGCGGCACCTGACGGAATTCTGGATGCTGGAACCGGAAGCGGCGTACGCGCACCTCGAAGACATGATGGTGCTGGCCGAGGGGCTGGTGAGCCACGTGGTGCAGTCGGTGGTAAAGAACCGCGCGCGGGAGCTGGAGACGTTGAAGCGCGACGTGAAGAAGCTTGAAACCGTCAAACCGCCGTTCCCGCGAATCCAGTACGACGAGGCCATCGAAATCCTGCAGAAGAACGGGAAGGAAGCGAAGTGGGGCGACGATTTTGGCGGCGATGAAGAAACCGTGCTATCGAGTCAGTATGACCGGCCGGTGATGGTGCATCGGTATCCGACGGCGATCAAAGCCTTCTACATGGAGCCGGACCCCAAGCGGCCGGAACTGGCGCTGGGATTCGACATGCTGGCGTCGGAAGGTTACGGCGAAATCATTGGCGGCGGGGAGCGCATGTCGAGCTACGAGAACCTGGTGAAACGCATCCGCGAACAGGGGCTGCCGGAGGAGGCGTTCCAGTGGTACCTCGACCTGCGGCGCTACGGTAGCGTGCCACACGCAGGGTTCGGGCTGGGCCTGGAGCGCACGGTGGCGTGGATTTGCGGGACGGAGCACATCCGTGAAGTGATCCCCTTCCCGCGCATGATCTACCGAATGTATCCTTAATTGATTCCAGCAGTGCCGGAAAGGCGAACGGGGACCGCGATGGCGCAGAAAACGCGCATTATTGGTGTGCCGATGGATCTGGGGCAGAGCCGGCGGGGCGTGGACATGGGCCCTTCGGCGCTGCGCGTGGCCGGACTGCAATCGCGCATCAAACAGCTGAACTACATTGTGGAAGACGTGGGAAACATCCCCGTCCGGCAGGCGGAGGAGCAGCCCTACGGCGAGAAACGCGCGAAGTACCTGAACGAAATCGCGGGAACATGCAAAGACCTGGCGGAATTTGTGCAGAAAACGCTGGAGGAGGGAATGCTGCCGATTGTGCTGGGCGGGGACCATTCCACGGCGGTGGGGACGGTCTCCGGCGTCGCGGCGCATTTCCGCAAACAGGAAAAGCGCATCGGATTGCTCTGGCTGGACGCGCACGGGGACATGAATACGCCCGATTCGTCGCCCTCCGGCAACGTGCACGGGATGCCGCTGGCCGCGATTATCGGCTACGGCGCGGTAGAGTTGGTCGAGTTGCTGGGCTTCAAGCCGAAAGTGGAACCGCGAAACGTAGCAGTGGTGGGCGCACGCGACCTGGACTCGAAAGAACGGCGGATTGTGAAGGAGTCCGGCATCCATGTGTTTACGATGCGCGACATTGACGAGCGCGGAATGCGGGACGTGATGGCGGAGGCGATTCGGTTCGTGACCGACGACACCGACGGCGTGGCGGTGAGCCTGGACCTGGACTTTGTGGATCCCGAGGACGCGCCGGGCGTGGGTACGCCGGTGCGCGGCGGCGTCACCTACCGCGAGGCGCACCTGGCGATGGAGATGATCGCGGACAGCGAGAGCATGGTGTCGCTGGAAGTGGTGGAGATCAACCCGGTGATCGACGAGCATAACAAGACGGCGATGCTCGGCGTGGAGTTGGTGCTGTCAGGCTTGGGAAAGAAAATTCTCTAGCAGTTGGCATTCGGACGTTTTTCGCTTTTCGAATTTCGTGTTTCGAATACCGGAACGCCGGTAAATCATCATGACCACAGACAAGAAACGGCTGAGAGTGGGCGTGCTGTTTGGAGGGCGCTCCGGAGAGCATGAGGTGTCGCTGGCGTCGGCGGCGAGCGTGATCCGGGCGCTCGATCCGGAGCGATACGAGGCCGTGCCCATCGGCATCAGCAAAGACGGACGTTGGATGGCCGGAACGGGCGCGCAGAAACTGTTGCCGGAGGTATTGAAAAGCGGGCAACGCGTGGTGTTGCCGGCAGACCCTAACGTGGGCTCGCTGGTGCCGTTGGGCGAAGGCAGCGGCGGCGCGCTGCGGGTGGATGTGGTGTTTCCCGTCCTGCACGGCACGTTCGGCGAAGACGGAACAGTGCAGGGACTGCTGGAGCTGGCCGGGCTGCCGTACGTCGGGGCGGGCGTGCTGGGGTCCTCGGTAGGCATGGACAAGGACATGCAGAAGCGGCTGTTCAAGCAGGCCGGGCTGCCGGTGGGCGAATTCCTGGCGGTACCACGCAGCACATGGGAAAAGAATCCCGATGCGGTGCTCCGCGCCATTAAGAAAAAATTGGAATACCCCATGTTCGTGAAACCGGCGACGCTGGGCTCGTCCGTGGGTATGACGAAAGTGAAAAAGCAGAATGAGCTGGCGGCGGCGATGGACCTGGCCGCGGAATTTGCGCAGAAGATCATGGTGGAGCGCGGAATCAAGGGGCGAGAAATTGAAGTTGCGGTGCTGGGGAACGAGGAGCCACAAGCGTCGGTACCGGGCGAAATCGTGCCGCACCGCGAGTTCTACGACTATGCGGCGAAATATCTTGAAGACGGCACAAAGCTAATTATCCCTGCCAAGCTGAGCAAGGCACAAGTGAAGAACTTCCAGGAATACGCGGTGCGCGCATTCCGCTGCGTAGAATGCCTGGGAATGGCGCGGGTGGATTTCTTCCTCGAGAAGCGTAGCGGAAGGATTCTCCTAAACGAGATCAACACGATTCCCGGCTTTACCTCCATCAGTATGTACCCGAAGCTGTGGGAGGCGAGCGGGATTCCCTACCGCGAACTGATCGACCGGTTGATCGACCTGGCACTGGAACAGCACAGCGAAAAAGTCCGCACGAAATACACCATCGAGCTTCCTGCGGGGGCAGCGGGCGCGCTCGAAGGCTGAGCAGGACATTCTCATCTTTCATTGCAAACGGTACGTGTGAGCGGAGGAGATTGTGGGACTTTTGGACGCAAGCGACGAAGAGCCAAAATCGAAATTGCGGCGATGGCTGGTGACCGGGGCGGTTTTTGCGCTGTTGATGTCGTTCGGAATCTGGTGGCTGCTCCGCTTCCATGCGGAGAAGAAAACCGTAGAGCAATTCCTGCACGCCGTGATCGCCGACGACATGCAAAAGGCTTACCAGATATGGAAGCCGTCGGGCAGCTACAGTTATAAGGACTTCGTGGACGATTGGAGCCCGTCAGGATACTACGGGCCGATTAAGAGCTACCGCATTGAAACGGCGCAGCAAACGAGCGGGGCCAGCGGCGTGACTGTGGTGGTGGAGCTGAGTCCTTTCGAATCCTTTCCGGACAAAGACGACAAGGTGAAGAACTACCGGACAAAAGAAGTGCGGCTGTGGGTGGAAAGCCGGGATATGTCCATGGGGTTTGCGCCTTAGAAGCGGTGGCTAATGACTGGAAAGATCACGGACGGCGGCGAGGAGTTCGGCGGGAGAAACGGTAGCCGTGCCGAGCTTGCCGACCACGACGCCGGCGGCGGCGTTGGCGAGGACAGCAGCCTCGCACAGCGAAGCACCTGCCGAAACAGCGAGCGCCAGCGTGGCCAGCACGGTGTCGCCGGCGCCAGTGACGTCAAAGACCTGGCGGCCCGATGAATGAAGTTGCGCGCGCTGGCCCAGGCGACCAACCGGCGGCTCCTGGCTGGTGGCGGAAATGTGCACGGCCTTCGCGGCGTCCTGCTCCAGGAAGCTCAATCCCTTCTCACCGCGGGTGATGATCACCGCCGGGCATTTGAATTTCTCCAACAATTGAGCGGCTGCCTGCTCCACGGAAGCATCGTCGTCGAGTGCGCGCGAAACCAGAAAGCTGGCCTCGCCACGATTCAGCACGATGACGGTGGCTCCGGGATACGTAGCGAGCATGGACCACTTCGGCTTGACGAAGGACTTGATGCTGAGCTTGTCGCAGGCCCCCAGGACGCGGGCGGCAACGGCGTCGGTGACCACGCCCTTATCGTAATCGGAAAGCACAACGGCGTGCAGCGTGGGAAGCACGGCCATGGTGCGGCGGATTAGGAGCTCCTCCATCTCCGGGCGGAGCGGCGAGCGGGTTTCGCGGTCCACGCGCACAATTTGCTGATGGCGGGCGATGATGCGCGTCTTGATGGTCGTCCTACGCGCGGCATCCTCGATGATTCCCTTTTCCGGCAGCTTCTGCTGACGAATCAATGAACGAAGC
>CAZIWR010000146.1:0-7071 GCA_964542805.1 uncultured Acidobacteriaceae bacterium | reverse complement strand
CGACTCCCCCCGCCTCCACCATTTTTCTCCTTTTAGTTTGAGTTAGTTAACAAGCTGCCGATTCTCACGTACCTGCTGCGTACTATTCGTCTTGGCAACCGCCGCGGATTGTTGTGCCCATACTCGCCGAACGTCAGCCTCAAGCTGCTCCTGCCTGTCACGGACCCAGGCCGCATAATGCTTCTCGGTCACGCGGCTGCTCTGGTGTCCCAGTAAAACGGCGACACGTTCGAGCGGCACGCCTGCCATCAGTAGCTCCTTCGCAAAAGTGTGACGGAATCGGTGCGCGTGAGCCTTCTTCACTTTCGCCAGCGTGAAGAACTTCTTTAACGCTCGCTGCCAATCTCCCACGGCGCTCTTCGGCTTCGATAGCCCTGTCCAAAAGTAGTAGGGGCCGGCGGGCGGAATCGCGCTGAGGGCAGCGATGACTGAAGGTTTAAGAGGGAAATATACCCGCACCGCCGTCTTCGCAGTGAAGAGGTGAAGCATATCCCCTTGGATGCTGTCGCGCGCGAGTGTTACTGCGTCACGAATGCGAAGGCCACTGTGCAACAACAGTAGAACCAGCGCATGCAAGCGCACAGCATTCGGCCTGTCTGGATAACTATCGCATGCCTCCAGAATACGGTTAACTTCTTCGGTCGTGAACGGCACTACTGGTGGCTCGGTGACCTTGGGTGGCCTAATCTTACTCGCGGGATTGGACGGAATCCAATCACTCTCATGCGCGAAACGGAAAAAGGTACGAAGCGCCTCAAGTTTCTTGCGAGCGGAGATATTGCGATGCGGCCAAGTCTCACGAAACTGGCGCAGCGCATCCAAGTCAAGATCTCGGAGAAACACGACCCCGCGTCTCACGGCAAAGTCCTTTAGACGACGAAACAGCAAATCGTACTTATAGAGCGTTGGCTCACGGAGGCCCCTACCTTTTGCATCTCGAATGAACGCACTGCAAGCATCTTCGACCGTAGTCGGCTTCCGTGAAGACGGACAGCGGTCTTCCGCCTCCATCTCCCGTGCGAGCATCTGGGCTTGCTGCCAATTTCGAGTCCCCAATGACTTCCGTATCTTCTTTCCACCCAAGGTGCCCTGAACATGGATTGGGCAATTGCAGTGCCGGTAGTCGCGCCCCTTTTCCTTGTGCGGACAGTTCTTTTCGTGCCTCCGGTAGGATTTCACCATTTCTGACTCCCACGACTCGCAGACAACATCTTGCGATCATTATATATCTTATAGTCATTATTGACTACTGAAAGCCTCTGGTGGACCCGCTGGGCTACGCTTGCCGGAATAAGCAGAGTGCGGTAGACGCGCTTACGAGGGTTTCGGCGGGCGAGGAGCAACACCCCAGGCTCGTTGCGGAACAGCCGACGGATAGTGTCCGGGCTTACGTTCAACTGGGCAGCAAGTTCTCGTACCCTGAAATGCCGCTCGCTATAGGCTCCTGGTGCTGGTTGCTCCATTGGTTTGGGTCCGCACGTTGGCGGATGAAAACTCCTGCATTGCGCGAGAGGTCCAAACCAGAAATCAATCAACTACTGCTAAGACTCGAATCCATCTCCAAAAACAGAAAAGGCGCCGGGAGTTTATCGGCGCCGTATTTATTTTCGGCTGAGGCTGCAGCCGTCAAATTGTCCATGCTAATCTACTGCTAGTCGTGGTCGATGTCAATCTCAAAATGCAGAGGCTACGAGAAGCCACCGTCGAAGGCTGTGGCCTTACGTTAGGGTTTAGGGTACGTAGTTCACAATTGGACGCGCCTGCGGCTTCCCTGCCGCCTTGCAGGGCTCATCTAGGACCCGAAAAACGCCCTACCCGCCAACAATAACAGGACTGATTGCAAATGGAGTCCAAGCACTCAAAACGCGATACGGCGAGCGCTCAATGCTCTTTGTAAACAGATTTTGAGTACCTCACAGGGCCTCGCGCGGCGTTCCCAACCGTGGAGCGGGTAGAAGCTACTTTTGCGTTAGCCCAAAAGATGCTCGAGATGCGACAGAGAAGCGCGAAAACAGACTCTACTCCCTGACATTTTCCAGTCTTGGCGGAACGGTATTTTGTGCGGCGCTCGCGCTAACCTGGAATTGCTCTGTTACGGGGCCAAATTCTCTCCATTTGGTCCGCAGTTCTTCACTCCCAATGCACTCCTCTCAATGTGGCCATCTTTCCAGATTCCTGAGAAATTTTGCATTTAGCAGTGCCAGGTTGAACTACGATGGAAAATTTCCGCAGCGAGGTCGCACGCAAAGGCACAAAATTTTGGGTGTCTGGAAGGTGTACGAAATGAGGAGGAGAAAACGACGACCGCGAGAAGCTCCCGTCATAATTCTCGTGGTTTTCTGAGGCTACTTGGCCAAGGTCAGGTTGAGTGTATGAAGTATCGTTAGCCCGCCGCTTGACGGTCGCTGTCGTGACCCCTGGCGGCAGTCAATTAGGTTGTGTTTTTCCGAAGAAGCCGAAGGGCTCTGTCCTGATGTTTCAGAGCACAGATTAGGTCGTCATCCAACAGGTACGCCTCTGATGCCCGCTTTACTTCGGCGCGAATGCGGCTCAGGACAAACCTGCCTGCTAGGTTCTCCGGGCGTCGCTTGTCTAGGATGCCTTTGATCTCCTGATGCAGGTCCCAGAATTCTCGTTCAAGTGCACCCCGCTGTGCGATGAAGCCATCCGGGTCATTCACTGGATCGGGGAATGTGCGCCTCGGACCGCTTGTCTTCATTTCTCACTTCCTCAATCAAACTAGAGGCCTAATTTCACAATACCATGAAAACTTTGTATCTAGCTGGAGACGGTTGAACCACCAGGGAGCCCTCATTCTTCGTAGAAAAAACGGTGACGCCCTTCGCGATGGTCTGAGTGCGGTCAGTATTGATTCCATGCGTCCAATTTTTTTATTCTGATTTTCTGCAATTTCTTGTATCTCTTCTGCCGATTGAGACGATTTGCTCGTTTATCTTTCCGGTAGATTTCCCTGAAGAGCCCCTCCAATTCCTCAATTTCCGTCTCCGAGATATTCGGCCAAACTTCAAACACTGAGAAGTGCGTCCATAAGTCTCTCTTCCCTTTACTGTTCGAGTGCGCGACGAGCCGCCCGCGGACACCTTCACCTTCTCCCGTTCCCATCCCCACGTACACGACGTCATACTTGTCCAACTTGGTTCGGTGAAAAAGCAGTGTGTAAATCCCACGAACCTTCCTCGGAAGCCTGGGGATTTCAGCTTTGTCTAGCCACTGCGCGCATCGACGAATTAGTCGCAATTCGCTCATGGCGAAAATGATACTCATAGTCCGTGGACATATATACGGCAAAGTTCCCAATATGACAAGGCAAAATGACAGAAGACGTTCGAATCCGGTTCGGAAAAGCCGTGCGGAAGCGACGCCATAGGCTGAGTGTGTCTCAAGAAGAATTCGCGGCAATGTGCGGCCTGGACCGAACATATATCGGTGGGATAGAACGGGGCGAACGCAACATCGCGCTCGTCAACATTGAGAAGATCGCAAAGACTCTCCGTATCTCGCTTTCACGGTTGTTTCACGACGTTTGAAAAGCCTCAAAGGTTCCTAAGACACGGGTCGGGAGTTCGAGTCTCCCCAGGCCCACAATCACTTTCTTTAGGACTGGCCGCACAGCGCGCTGGGCTATCGGCCACCGGCACTCCCACCTCGACCTGCTTCAAAATCCCCACGATCTGTTCTACAGAGAAACGCTTCCTCTTCACGGCAGATCTCCCTTCTCTAGGTCAGATTCTGCCGGAAGCTCATTCTGCGGGTGATACAGAAAAAGGGGACCGCTCAAAGCCCCGGAGTGCTACATTGTGACTGGATCAAAAGCGGTGAGCAGGTCACAACGGTTCTCAGGTGCTTGGCCGCGCATCGGTTGACCTTGGATGCGAGCTATCTTAACATTCGCTCAGAGCCTGTTAGGCAATCCGACAGTGAAGGCACAACTATACATATTCGCGTTCGGTTTACTTGCGACCGCGAGTGTGTATGGTCAGGCGCCGACTGGGTCAGTCATTGGAACTGTTACCGATCCCAGCGGCGCTGTAGTTTCCACAGCTCGTGTTGAACTCCGCAACAAGCAAACCGGCTTCCGCCGGATTGTGGAGACGACCGCGTTAGGCGAGTACAGCGCTCCTGCCATGCCGCCCGGCAGTTACGAGATTACCGTAAAGGCGAAAGAACTCCGGGGGGTGAACCGCGAAGTCGTGGTGGAAGCGGGTGTAGCCACTACGCTGAACATTACTTTGGCACTGGAAGGCGTCGAACAGAAAGTAATCGTCAGCGCTGTAACGCCCCAGATCCGCTACGACCGGTTTGACATCAGCGGGACCGTCACCCACGCGCAAGTTGAACGACTGCCGCTCAATGGACGAAACTTCCTCGAATTAGCCAAGCTGGAGCCCGGCGCGCAACAACCATCGCGAGGTACCAATAATCGGACTTTTGTCCCTTTGGTCGGCGCCCCAAACGCGGGGAATGCCGGCGCGCGCACGCGCGTCACCGTAGATGGCGGCAGCATCATGGCAGTCGGCAACGGCGGCGCGGGCATGGGGCTGTCGCAGGAAGTCGTGCAAGAATTCCAGGTGACAAGCATTAATTTCGATCTCTCCACCGGAATGACGGCCAGCGGCGCCGTGAACGTGGTGACGCGCGCCGGCAGTAACGACTTTCACGGCAGCGCTTTCCTGTTCTTCCGCGATCATCATCTCTCCGCCTATCCAGGATTGGTCCGCAATACGCAGAATCCCAGTTCCTTTTTCCAGCGACGACAATTCGGGGTCACGGCCGGAGGCCCGCTGCGCAAGGAGGCGGCATTCTTTTTCGCCACCTTCGAACGCAATGAGCAGCGGGGCGTAATCGCCACGGAGTTGCTTACGCCGGATTTTTCTGCGCTGAGTCGCATCACACCCAGCCCCACGTTCGTCAACCAAGCCAGTGTGCGGAGCGATTTCCGGCTGGGCAACAGGAATACGGCCCTTCTGCGCTACTCGCACGAAGATTTATTTGCATATACGACCACCGCACTCAGATCGACTGGATCCGGCACCCCGGCTGTAATCGGGGTCGGCGCCGGCGCGCGCGCGCTGCCCTCCGCTTGGACCCGCCAGCCTGCTTGGGAAGACCAGGTCATCTTCGGGCTTACGTCACAATTGCGTCCGCGCCTGGTTAACGATCTGCGTTTTTCGTATTTCTTCGTTAGTTCCTCGGAACTGGCCCCAGCGCAGGCGGATTGTGCAGGCTGCCTAGGGATCGGAGCGCCTGCGATCAGCGTCAATCCCGACTTGTTCATCGGGAATTCCAGAACCACCAGGCTGCTGGGGCGCCGCTTCCATTTCAACGATGTTGTCGCCTGGCAGCGCGGATCGCACCGCATGCGCCTCGGCGGCGACTGGGAACTCAACCGCGGCGGTCAGATCGACACTGGCGATCAACCGGTCACGATGACGCTGTATTCGCCGCAACAGGTTCGCGATTTCAACGCCCTGCCGTCGACGCCTCCCTCCACCCAAATTCCTCTGCCCTCCTCCTTTCTTACCCTGAACGACATCTTGCAATTGCCGGTCCTTGCCTTCGTGGTCGGCATTGGCGATCCCCAAGTGCCGCAGGCGAATTTTGGCAGGACGCGGGTTGCACCGCTGATCCACCTCTTCTATCAAGACGCATGGCAGATTCATCCGCGCCTCACTCTCAACTATGGTTTGGGTTGGATCTACAGCGCCGAAGGCAACTACGACCTGCGCAAGCCGCAGTATTTGGCGCCCTTGCTGGGCGAACCTGGGCTGGCGCCGACTGCGAAGAACTGGAGGAATTTCTCGCCGCCGGGCGGCGAGTTCCAGTAACCGCCTCGGGCTGATGCACAACAACTTCGCTAGGGGGATACGATGTGAGTAGGCTCTCCCACACCCCGAATTTAGTTGACAAAGGTTGCCGTCTGTGACAGTTTAAGACGCTCATAAAATGAGAATTGTTTTCAAACTGGCGGCGATTGTTCTCCTTGGCGCTGGAGTTGTGAGCGCCTGCGGTGATAAGTTGTTGATCTTTGGCCGAGGGATGAGGCCCACGGCCCCAGCGGCTATTCTTGGGTATATGCCAGTTGGGTCGCCGGTTTCCGCCCTGTTCAACGATCCTGCTTTTCGCCGTTCGCTTCAAAAAGCGGGCCACAAGATCGTATTCGCCGAAGATCCACAGGCGCTTGCGGAGGCTTGGCAATCCAAGAAGTATGACTTCGTGCTGGCCGATGTGCGCGAACTCGCGAAGCTTGAAGAGACGCTGGCTGCCTTTCCGGCCGGGCCGGTGATTCTCCCAGTCGTTTACGAAGGGACGAGGGCCGAAGAACGAGCCGCGAAAAGTCGTTACCGTACCGTCCTGCTTGCTCCGGGGAAGGTAGGCGCGTACCTTTCGGCAATTGATCTGGTCCTGGAGATCAAGAACCGCCAGAACCGCAAGGCCGCAATAAAGGGGTAGCAGCGGATGATGGTGGAAAGAAATGGAAATGTTTCACCGCCGGGGCCTGGGAACGTGGCTGGTGTTCTTAGCTTTGTTTCTGGGAACGGCATGTTTTGCCAACGCCCAAGCCGGGGTGCCAGAAAAAGGCACAGGCGATGTTACGGTTGCCTACCAAAACCTCTTTACCACTAACCACCTGCAAGGAGATGGCTCCCGAAACCCGATTGGCACAATTCGTCTGATTGGTCTGATGCATGGCGTGGATTACGGCGTTACGGACCGATTGGCCGTAAGTCTGAGCCTGCCCTACGCTCTCGGGAAGTATTCTGGGAGGTCTCCGCACCAACTGCCGATTGACGATGGAACGTACCACGGGTCTTTGCAGGACCTGGGGATCGGGATTCGCTATGACTTGCGCACGCGTCCGCTGATTCTCACTCCGTTCTTCCGCCTGGTATTGCCGAGCCACAAATACGAGCATTTTGCGCACTCCGCAATCGGCAGCCAACTGCGCGAGTATCAAACAGGAATCAGCTTTGCGCGCCGGTTGGAATCTCTGCCGAGCGCCTACTTCCAGGGCCGATATACGCTGGCGGTAGCGCAGAGTGTGATCGGGCG
>CAZIWR010000145.1:0-7108 GCA_964542805.1 uncultured Acidobacteriaceae bacterium | reverse complement strand
AAAGCGAAAGATATGGACGCGGCCTGGGACCACTACGGCGCGCTCGTCAACGCCGGCGGCGAAAAAATCGCCGCGGGCGATTGGGTACATATCTGCCGCTGGCTCGAAACCAAAGAAAATTGGGAAAGCGCGGCCGCTGAGTACGAAAAATTTGCGCGCGCCTATCCGGCCGACAAGCTTTCCGTTTATTCCCTCGTCGCCGCAGCGCGCCTGCAGCTGAAAAAGCTCAACAACAAGACCCAGGCCGCGCGCCTCTACCGCGAAGCCGGCGCCTCGCCGGTGCCGCACATGGACTGGGACGACGCCATCAAGCGCGGCCTCGCCGACGCCACCAGCTAGCGCAGGTGTCCCGCCGGCCGCCTCGTAGGACAAGTTTTCCAGCCTGTCCATCCCGCCCCAATTTGCGATAATACTTGCCTGCAACGGGCGCAGCAGCTATCGCCCCTTTCGGACAAATTGTGACTCGAGCGGAATGGAAAGAGAGCCTCGGGATTGCGCTGCAGACGATGCGCAGCCAGAAACTCCGCAGTTTTCTGACCATGCTGGGCGTAGTGATCGGCGTAGCCAGCGTGATCAGCGTGGCAGCCATCATCAGCGGCCTTAACAAGCACATCTCCGATAAAGTGAACGAAATCGGCTCGAAGTCGTTTTTCATCACGCGCTTTCCGGCGTTCACCATGGACTTCGAGCGCATGCCGGAGGAAATCCGCCAGCGCAAACATTTCACGCCGGACGACGCCGCAGCCATCCGCGAGCTGTGCCCCTCGGTGTGGCGGGCCTCGCCGGTCCTGACGCGGTTTTTGATCCTGGGCGGGTCCAACGAAATCCGCTACAAAAACCGCCACGTCGAGGAGCCCATCCTGCGCGGCGGCGAGCCCGAACTGGTCGACGTCCTGCCCATCTATCAGGTGCGCGACGGCCGCTTCCTCACCCACGACGAAAACACCCACGCCGTGCAGGTCACCATTCTCGGCGACGCCATTGCCGCCAACCTCTTTGGCGCCGAAGATCCCCTGGGCAAGGAAGTGCGCGTGAACGGGCTGACCTTCAAGGTCATCGGCGTCTTTGAGCCGCACCAGGGCCTCTTCGGCGGGCCCGGCGTGGACGACTTCGTCATCATCCCCTACCGCACCTTCGCCAAACTCTATCCGGAGATCGAAGAGGTCATCATTACCGTCAGCACCTCCGACGCGGCGCTCCTGCCGCAGGCCCAGGAGGAGGTCGCGGAAGTCTTGCGTCGGCGGCGCAACGTCCCGGCGGAGAAGGAAAACGACTTCGAGATTACCTCCCCCGACATGCTCACCGACTTGTGGGAAAACCTGACCAGCGCCATCGTCATGCTGACGCTGATCATCGCCTCCATCGGCCTGCTGGTGGGCGGGATCGGCGTGATGAATATCATGCTGGTCAGCGTCACCGAGCGCACCAGCGAAATCGGCGTGCGCAAAGCCGTCGGCGCGCGCAAAAAGGATATTGGCGCGCAGTTCATCCTCGAGTCGGTGGCCATTACCAGCGTGGGAGGGCTGCTCGGAGTCGCCTCCGGAATTGCCTTCTCCCTCAGCGTGGCCGCCGTTTTCCCCGACCTCCCGGCACACGTCTCCATTGTATGGACACTCGTGGGACTCTTCCTCTCCGTAGCCGTGGGACTCTTCTTCGGAATTTACCCCGCCGTCAAAGCCGCCGGCATGGACCCTGTCCGCTGTCTGCGATATGAATAAAACAGGTTTTAGGTAATAGGTGCTGGGTTTTAGGTTGGGAGAAAAATGTGGACAGCCGAAGTCCTGCTACCTGATTCTATGCCTCCGAAGTCGCCCGAATCGGAATCGTCACCGAGCGAGTCCCCTCGCTGGACGCCAGCATATGGCAACGCCCATCGAAAATGCCTCCGGCCTCGATCACCAGACATGGCGAGTGAATCTCGCCCGTAACCACTCCCTTGGCTTGAATCTCCACGCGCCCCTTGGCCAAAATCACGCCATCAAAGCGTCCGCCCACTACAATGAGATTCCCTTCGATCTGACCTTCCACCTTGGCGTTTTCCCCCAGGATGAGGCTATGGCCGGAGATGATCGTGCCTTTTACCGTGGCATCGATGCGGAACGTGCCGCCCAGCTCCAGCGTGCCCTCCAGCTTGACGCCTTTGTCCAGAAATCCGATCCACTCCCCTGCCTCGCCCGGTTCACCCTTGCCAAACCATTTGCCTGCCATGACTCACCTCTGAGAAGATTCCCGTACTTTACAGCCCGAGTTTCGAATGTCAAGTGGCTTAGACCGAGCCTCCAGGCTCCTGCCTGGGGGCATAGCGAATCGTATTTTTTAATAATACTACTACAGATGTAGCATTACTTCTTCATGATTCGGTCGTACAAATCGGCAAGCTGCTGCTCGTTGTAATACTCGATGATCAACTGCCCGGGCCGCTTCTTACTGTGTGGCCGCAGCGTGACGCGGGTGCCCAACTCGCGCTGCAGATCTTCCAGCGCGGCCCGCAGGTTGGGATCGCCCATGGATTTTTCTTCCGTGCCCGGACTGCGTTGCTTGCGCGAGGCCAGGCGTTCGATCTGCCGCACGGTGAGTCCCCCGCGCGCGGCGCGCTGCGCCAGCGCAAGGCGTGTTTTCCCGTCGGGAATTGCCAGCAGTGCGCGTCCATGTCCCGCCGTAATCTTTCCGTCTTCGATCATTTCCTGCAGTGATGCTTCGAGCTTCAGCAGTCGGACGGCGTTGGCTATGGTGGCGCGGTCCTTGCCCGTGCGCTCGGCCACGTCGTCTTGCGTCTGCTGAAAGTCGCGCATCAGACGGTCAAACGCGCGCGCCTGCTCGATGGGGTTGAGGTCCTCGCGCTGAATGTTTTCGACCAGGGTGAGCTCCAGGGCAAGCTCGTCGGTCACTTGGCGTAGCACCGCAGGCACACGCTGCAAGCCCGCGCGTTGCGCGGCTCGCCAGCGGCGCTCGCCGGCAATGAGCTGGTAGCGCGTTCCCATCGGGCGCAGCACCAGCGGCTGAATCACGCCGCTCGAGCGGATGGAGCGCGCCAGCTCTTCGAGCGCCTCCTCGCGGAAGCGTGTGCGCGGCTGGAACGGACTGGGGTCAATCAAGTCGATGTCCACGTGCTGTAGCGCGCCGGGAACTACGGCGATGGGCACAGCCACCGGCGGCGGGGGAGCAGGAAGCGGTTCAGGCTCCCGTATCAGCGCGCTCAAGCCCCTGCCCAGGGCGGGACGTGCTGCTGCGTGCTTGGTCATTGGCAATCACCTCGCGAGCGAGTTGGAGATAGGCTTCGGCGCCTTTACTACTTTTGTCGTAGATAAGGATCGGCTTTCCGTGGCTGGGCGCCTCTGCCAGCCGCACATTCCTCGGAATTACCGCGCTAAATACCTGCGTGCCGAAGAAACTGCGCAGGTCAGCCGCTACCTGGCGGGATAAGTTTGTGCGCTCGTCATACATGGTCAGCAGAATTCCCTCGATGGATAGCGCTGGGTTGAGCGTTCGGCGGACGCGCATGAGTGTATCCAGCAGCTCGGAAACGCCCTCCAAAGCCAGGAATTCACACTGAATGGGCACAAGTACCGACCCGCTGGCAACCAGTGCGTTCAAGGTGAGAAGATCCAGCGTCGGCGGGCAGTCCAGCAGCACAAAGTCATAGCCGGCCGGGAGATCCTCAATGATCTGGCGGAGGCGAAACTCCCGGCCCTCCAGGTTGACCAATTCCACTGCGGCTCCGACGAGATTGCGGTCCGCTGGTAACAAGGACAGCCCTTCCACTTCGGTCTTCAGGATTAAGCGCTCCGGCGCTTCTCCCAGAATCAGCGCGTTATACAGCGACCGTCGGGAAGGGTCCTTGGGCAGTCCGAGGCTGGAAGTCGCATTACTCTGCGGATCGCAGTCGACAATGAGCGTATTGTGGCCCTCGACGGCAAGCGCAGCACCCAGGTTGATGGCGGTCGTGGTCTTGCCAACGCCACCTTTTTGGTTGGCAATCGAAATGACTTTGCCCAACAGGACCCCCAGTCGTCACAGAATCTAGCAAAATAGCCTGTGGAGAAGCAAGGAAGATGTTTTAAGAGTGGTCTCTGATGCAGATTGTTCCACGTGGAACGAATTGCTGGCCGAAGGTAATTCGCAATTGAACTGTTTCACGTGGAACATCAGGAAATAAAAAGCTCACCGCAATTGAGGCTTCCCCACCAAAAGCACTCTGCCTGTCGACTGAGGCACCGCAATCGACGCCTGCCAACTCCACTGACTCTCTTTTCGAAGTGCTTCGGCATCCTTCGTACCCACCCACAGCACGAACTTGCCATCTACCGCCAACGTACTCCGCGCCCACGCCAGCAAGCGCTTGTTCGGGCGCACCGCGCGGCACGTCACAAAGTCAGCGCATCCCTCCAAACCGCCCAATTCTTCAATTCGCTTCGAAACGATCTTCACACCGGTCAAACCAAGAATTCGCACCACCTCTGCAAGAAATGCGGATTTCTTCAAGCTGGGTTCAATCAACGTAACTTCGAGCTCCGGAGCGACGAGTTTCAATGCCAGCCCCGGAAATCCCGCGCCGGAGCCGATATCCACCAGCCGCCCGTGGACGATGGGGATCGCGCGCGCCGCAAACATGGATTCGGCAAAGTGGCGTTGGAGCATTTCCAGCGGATCGGTGATGGATGTCAGGCTGATCTTTTGATTCCAGCGCAACAGGAGCTCCATGTACTGCCGTATGGCCGCGGCGAGGGCCGGCGCGGGCGCCAGGCCAAAAGGCGCCAGGGCGCTGGAAATCGCCGTGTCGTCCGGCAATAGGCATTTACTAATAGCTATAGTATTATGACTATGTTTATCTTTAGGTATCTCCCCGCGCCTCATGGTTCCGTCTCCCCTGCGGGCGCCGCGCCAGCCGCCGGAGGAACCGGCGCGTTGCCGGCGCGCAGCCACCGTGGGGCGGCCAGCCCGGCCACCAGGTCCACGAAGAAATGGACGATGACACACGGCGCCAGGCTCCCGGTCCACGCGCGCGCGGAGGCCAGCAACAGCCCGACAACAAACGTGGCCAACAAGCCGCGGCGTCCCTGGTACAAGTGGGCGAGAGAAAACATCGCTGCGGAACCCACGATCGCCGCGGCCAGAAAACCTCCGGAAGCCGCATAGAATGCGGTGAAAACGAATCCACGGTAGAGCAACTCTTCGCAGACGGCGACAGTGGCGACGAGCGCGACAAACGCCAGCGACTCCACCAGGTTTTGCGGCATCAGCTTGCGCGCCAGCGAGCCGAGGAAGCCCTGGTGTTCCGGCGGCAGCCGCGCCAGGCGGCGCAGGCCATAGACCTGGTTGGCCAGCAGCGGCGCGAGCAGCGCGACGCTGGCGAACGTGGCCAGCGGGAGACTGGGCAGCGCCACGCCGAGGCCGGCGAGCCCGATGTTGTGCAGCGTGGTGCGCCACAGCACCACGGCCACCGCCAGCCACTGGAAGGCGATCGTGGAGGCGTACACCGCAATGCGCTCCGTAGTGGAGAGCGCGGGCTGGCGCAGCAGTTCGCGGATGCGCACCGCCCCGCGCCACGGTACGATCACCCCGAGCACAAAAAGTATTACGACAAAGTCCCACGGCATGGGCAAAGCATACTGGCGAAATCAAAAAATAGAAAATGGAAATGGGAAAAATCCGGGGTGCGAACAACGATGCGATCAGTTATCTCTCGTCCTTGTCCGCTGCTGATCAGTGACCACTGATTACTGACAACTGACCTCTGACGACTATTTCGCCACCGCGGCGAGCCGTTTCAGATCGGCGTTATCGGGAAAGATGCGCAGGCCCTTGCGCACGATTTCGTCCGCGGACTGCGGCCGGCCGGTGGCGCGATAGACGCCAGCGAGGCTGACATAGGTGCCGGCATCGGCGTCGGGATGGAAGCGCACAACGAACGCAAGTTGCGCTTCCGCTTTTTCCCACATTGCCTGTTGGACATAGATTTGGCCCAGGTTGCGGTGCGCGGCGTAGCTGTATGGTTCCTTCTCCAGCGTGACGAAGAAGGCGCGTTCGGCCAGGTCTAACTTTCCGCTTTGGAATAGAACTTCGCCCAGCCGGGCGTACTCGTCGGGCGCGGAATCGGGCTTGATCTTGAGCAGGCTGGCCTGCCATTGTGCGGCAAGCTCCCAGTTTTCGCGCGCTCGATTGACGCGCATCATGCATGCAAGCGCGGGGACGTACTGGGGATCACGGCCGAGGATTTGCCGGCAGAGAAGTTCAGCGGTGTCGTACTGCCCCTGCCGCCGGGCGACCATGGCCAGGCCCTCCGCCGCGTCCAGCGATTTCGCATCGAGGCTCAGCGCCGTAGTGAACGCCTCTTTGGCGTCCGCCAGTCGGCTTCCGTTGAGGTGCCATCGCCCGCGCAGCAGCGCGCGCGCGGACGTCTCCGGCGCTCCCGCGAGCATGTTGATGAAGTAGTCGGCGTCTTTATCTTCGAGGTTGACGAAGGTTTCGGCCGCGGCTTCCAGCACCGCGGTGGAATCTCCGGCGCGCAGAATGGAGGAAAGCGGCGCGGAGCGCTGCTTCCAGATGGTGGTGCGGTTCTGATCCTCGAGTCCTTTCACCAGCAAGCCGCGCGGCGCGCGGTATTCCAGGAGGTTGCGGTCGTCGGTGTTGCGGATGCTGTTGTCGGCCAACTTGCGCAGGTCAGCGTCGTCCAGACGATGGTAGCCGGCCAGGCCCTCCGGGCGGCGCATGCCGGTCTTTTCAAAATCCGCGCGCACCGCCGCGTCGGACCATTTCTCACGCAAGCGATCCAGCGTGAGAGGCGCCGCATCGCTCTGGCCCAGCAGGATGTAGTCAGGCCCTTCGGCGCGCCACAGCGTCACCTGCGGAAAGTGCGGCAGAAACGTCGCCAAAATCATGCGGAAGTCTGCCGGGTAGAGCGAGTAGGCCTGCACCCACTGCACAAACAGGCCGCCGGGGCGCAGCCGCGAGCGCGCCTGGCGGTAGAACTCGTCGGTGAACAGCGCGGCCACCCCGGCGATCCACGGGTTGGACGGCTCGGAGACGATGAGGTCGTACTGCTCGCGCGTGGTAAGCAGAAAATTCCGCGCGTCGTCGAGCACGATGCGCACCCGCGGATCGCGCAGCA
>CAZIWR010000144.1:0-7185 GCA_964542805.1 uncultured Acidobacteriaceae bacterium | reverse complement strand
CACGGCGTGGGCCTGGGGCTGAGCCTGGCCGGGCTGGTGGTGCTGATCATCCTGACGGCGCTGCGCGGCACCGCGTGGCACGTGGTGAGTTGCACGATCTACGGCAGCACGCTGGTGATTCTGTACGCCGCGTCCACGCTCTATCATTCCATTCAGTCGCCGCGGGCCAAGCGCGTGCTGCGCATCATCGACCACGGCGCAATTTATCTACTGATTGCGGGCACCTACACGCCGTTCACGCTGGTGAACCTGCGCGGCGGGCTGGGGTGGACGCTCTTCGGCGTGGTGTGGGGCCTGGCGGCGCTGGGGATCGTGTTCAAAGTTTTTCATGTGGACCGCTTCCCCATCGCGTCCACGCTGGTGTACCTCTCGATGGGCTGGCTGGTAGTGATTGCGTGGAAGCCGATAATCACGCTGATTCCGACGGGCGGCATCGCGCTGATCGCGGCAGGCGGCGCGGCGTACACGCTGGGCGTGTTTTTCTACGCGGCAAAACGCCTCCCGTACAACCACGCCATCTGGCACATCTTCGTGCTGGCGGGAAGCATTTTTCATTACGTGGCGGTGCTGCTGTATGTGCTGCCGGCGCGGAATGGCGGCTAGTGGCGACCAAGAAATCCGCAAAGTTTTGAGACCTACCGGAAGGGCTCGACCGAGCCTGAAGATTCCAGGATAAAAACCGAAGAGAGATCCTTCGTCCCAGCAAGATTCGCTGGGACTCAGGATGACAACGTTCACGTGGCCGCCAAGGGGCAGAAGAAAAGGCTTGACTTTGTGACAATAGGTGACTGATAGTCATGTATGTCTGGAGGTCAAGAATGGGCAAAGGGCAAGCGAAGCCGGGGCGGCGGGAGCGGCGGCGGGCGGAGACGCGGGAGAAGATTTTCCGCGCGGCGCTGGGGTTGTTTGCGGCGCGCGGGTTCGCGGCGGTGACCGTGGAGGACATTACCGAAGCGGCCGACGTGGGCAAGGGCACCTTCTTCAACTACTTTCCTTCCAAAGAGCACGTCTTCGGCGCGTTCGGCGACATTCAAATCGGGAAAATTGAAGGTGCGGTGGCCGCGGCGCGGGCCGAAAGCGTGTCCGTGCGGGAAGCGCTGGCGACATTTCCTCGATTGCTGGCGGAGGAACCGGGCCGCAGCCCGAAGATCATGCAAAGCATGATTGTGGCGTTGCAGACCAGCCAGCCGGTGCGGGAAATATTTTTGGGAAAAGCGCAGCGCGGCCGGCGGATGCTGGCGGAGCTACTGGCGCTGGGACAGCGGCGCGGGGAGATCCGGCGGGACGTGGCGCCGCTGGTGCTGGCGCGCGCGGTGCAGCAGGCGTATTTCGGCGTGATGTTGCTGTGGTCGCTGGACGAGGCCGGAAAGCTCGTGCAGCGGTTTGAGGAGGCGGCGCAGCTGCTGTGGCCAGGGTTGCGGGTGGCGGGAAAGCGTTGAGTGAAGGAGTAGAGCGATGAAGAAAAGAATTGCGATTGTGGTGGTGATCGTCGCGGCGGCGGTGAGCCTGGCGGCGTACATGGGGGCGTTCGGGAAGCCGGCGGAGCTGCTCAGCTCGGGGACGGTGGAGGCGCGGAACATCCGCGTGGGGTCGAAGGTGGGCGGGCGGATCACCGAGGTGAAGGTGCGCGAAGGCGACGCCGTAGAAGCCGGGCAGGTGCTGGTCGCGTTCGACGAACAAGAATTGCTGGCGGCGCTGGAACAGGCGCGGGCCAATGCGGAAAAGCTGGAGCGCGGGTTCCGTCCCGAAGAAATCGCGCAGGCGCGTGCGGCGGCGGCGCAGGCCAAAGCGAACTACGACGAATTGAAGCGCGGCTACCGCGTGGAACAAGTCGAGCAGGCGCGAGCCGATGCGGCGCGCGCGCGGGCGGACGCGGTGCGCGCGGAGGCGACGTGGAAGCGCGTGAACGACCTGGCCAATGCGGACGTATTTTCGAAACAGCAGCGCGACGACGCCGAGGGAACGTACAAGGCAGCGGCGGCAGCGTTGAAAGCGGCGGAAGAGCGGCTGGCGGAACTGGCCAGCGGGTACCGCGTGGAGCAGGTGGCGTCGGCGGAAGCGAAATGGAAACAAGCGGACGCGCAGCGGGAACTCTACGAGCGCGGCTATCGGAAAGAGGATGTGGAGCAAGCGCGGGCGGCGTTGCGCGATGCGGAAGCGAAGTACCGCGAACGTCAGGTGCTGGCGCCGACGAAGGCAACAGTGGAAGTGCTCGACGTGCGGCCGGGCGACCTGATCGCGCCGAACATCCCGATTGCCACGCTGCTCGAACGAGACCAGCTCTACGTGCGCATCTACGTGCCGGAAACGCAGATGGGCCTGGTGCGCGTGGGACAGAAGGCCGAGGCGCGCGTGGATTCGTTTCCGAAAGAAGTTTTTCAGGCGGAAGTGGAACAGATTAACCAGAAGGCGGAGTTCCTGCCGCGCAACGTGCAGACGCGCGCGGAACGCGTGCACCAGATGTTTGGCGTGAAGCTGCGCATTAACGACCCGAGCGGGAAAGTGAAGGCAGGCATGGCGGCGGATGTGAAGATGAAGATCGTGGCGAGTGGCGAGTGATGAGTGGCGAGCAAGAACGAGGAAATGAGGAAAGAGGAATGAGGAAGTGAAAGGCGAAACACAGAGAGCCGGAGAGTCAGCGGCGGCGCGGGATGGGGCGGCGATTTTCGCGCAAGGGCTGGTGCGGCGGTTCGGCAAGTTTGTCGCCGTGGACGGCGTAGACCTGCGTGTAGAACAGGGCGAAGTGTTCGGGTTCTTGGGTCCGAACGGCAGCGGGAAGACCACGGTGATCAAGATGCTCACCGGCCTGCTACCGCTTTCGGATGGCGCGGCGTGGGTGGACGGGCTGGACGTGCGCGCGGACGCGGAAGGCGTGCGCGAGCGCATCGGGTACATGTCCCAGAAGTTTTCGCTGTACGACGACCTGACGGTGACGGAGAACATGACGTTCTACGGCACGATTTACGGGCTGCGCAACGCGCGGCTGAAACAGCGCATGGAGGCAACCATCGAGCTGAACGGGCTCGGGCCATACATGAACCGCCAAGCGGGGAAACTTTCCGGCGGGTGGAAACAGCGGCTGGCGCTGGGCTGCGCGATGCTGCACGAGCCGAAGATGATGTTTCTGGACGAGCCCACGGCGGGGATCGATCCGGTGGCGCGGCGGCAACTGTGGGATTTGATTTTCGATCTGAGCGGGCACGGCGTCACGTTTTTCGTGACCACGCACTACATCGATGAAGCCGAGCGCTGCAGCCACGTGGGCTACATCTACTACGGCAGAATGATCGCCGACGGCACTCCGGAAGAGTTGAAGGCGCTGCCGGATGTGCGTCCGGAGGGCACCAAGCGCGTGGAAATTACCGCGCCGGAAATCACGCGCGCGCTGCGCCTGGCGCGGGCCATGGACGGCATTCGCACCGCGACGGTGTTTGGCCAGGCGATTCACGCGCTGGTCGAGGACCGTTTCGATCTCGGCGAAATGCAGCGCCAACTCGCAGCGCACGGCATCCACGTGAAGGAAGTGCGCGAGCTCGAGCCGAGCCTGGAGGACGTGTTCGTCGAGCTGACGTACAAGCACAAGGAGACGGGGAAGTGGGCCACGGAGTAGGCGCAGATGGAATGGAGGGGGAGCATGGGTAGTGCCATCAAGGAAAAAATGAAGCGGGCGAACCCGTTCCGCGGATTCCGGTCCATCGTGTACAAGGAAGTGCTGCACATGCGGCGGGACATCTGGACGGTATTTTTCGCGATGATCATCCCCACGATGCAGATGATCGTGCTGGGCTTCGGCATCGACACGAACATCCGTCAGGTGAACACTGTCGTCTTCGATGAAAACGGGAAAAAAGAAAGCCGGGAGCTGATCGACCGGCTGCGCAATTCGGACACCTTTCGCGTGCGGGAGTTCGTGCAGTCCGACGCAGCGCTGAACGATGCGATTGTGGGCGGGCGCGCCAAGGTGGGGATCAAGATTCCGTACGACTACTCGCGGCAATTGCTGGACCGCAGTACGGCGCAGGTGCTGGTGCTCATCGACGGCTCGGACTCGTCGGTGGCGGGACAGGCCATCAACGTGGCCACGTCCATCGGGTTCGAGGAGTCGCTGCGGCGCGCGCTGCCGCCGCGCTACGCCATTCCGGTGGAGGTGCGGCCGAAGCTGCTGTTCAACCCGGACTCGCGCTCGCCGAATTTTTTTCTGCCCGGACTGGTGGCCGTGCTGCTGCTGTTTTTCACCGCGTTCCTGACGGCGCTGGCCATCGTGCGGGAAAAAGAACGCGGGACGCTGGAACAACTGTTCGTGACGCCGGTGCGGCCGATGGGCCTGCTGCTGGGAAAACTGGTGCCGTACTTCGTGATCGGGCTGATGGGCCTTTCCGCGCTGCTGTTTTTCATGCGCACGGTGTTCCAGGTGCCCATCGCGGGAAACGTGCTGCTGCTCTACGCGCTGGCCACGCCGTACCTGTTCGTGAACCTGTCCATCGGGCTCCTGATCTCTTCGCGGGCCAATACGCAGCCGGAAGCGATGCAGATGTCCATGATGGTGATCCTGCCGACGATTTTCTTCAGCGGATACATTTTCCCGCGGGAGACGATGCCGCTGCCGTTTTACATCCTGAGTTTTTTTGTGCCCGGCACGTATTTCGTGAACATCTCGCGCGGCATCATCCTGCGCGGGGCGGGGGTAGAGCACCTGTGGACCGACGGTCTGGTGCTGCTGGGCATGGGCGTGTTGCTGCTGCTGGCCGCGGCGAAACGCTTCCAGAAAAAAGTGATCGCCGTCTAAAGAAGAAATCAGCCACAGAGGCACCCTTCGGCCGCGCTCAGGGCAGGCCGAGACACAGAGGAAAACCAAAGAGAGATCCTTCACTTTGCCGCGCCGCGATGGAAATCATCGCGGCGCGGTTTCGTTACTGAAGACGCGCTAGGCAGGGAGTGGCCGCCGGCCGGGTCTCACTTGACAAGGGCCGGAAAGATGTGTATACATCTAATGGAGAGGCAGCGTATATGTCCGGGAGACCAGCAACGAGCGGCAGCGAGGTCGCGCTGCCGTGTGCCTGCGCGAACCTGCGGCGGGCCATGCGCGCAGTGACCCAGCTCTATGACGGGGAGTTGCGCGGCGCCGGACTGCGCGTGACGCAGTTCACGCTGTTGCAATCGCTGGCGGCTGCCGGACCGATCCGCCAGGGGCATTTGGGAGAGATCCTGGCGCTGGATAGCACCACGCTGACGCGCACGCTGCGCCTACTACTGAAGCGTGGATGGGTGCACGGGGCGCACGGCGCCGACCGCCGGGTGCGCTTCTGGGAGCTGACTCCTGCGGGGCGGAAACAATGGCGGGAGGCGCAGGGGCATTGGGAACGCGCGCAGAAGCGGCTGCGGCGCAAGCTGGGAGACGCGCCGTGGAAGGAGTTGGAGGGAATGCTGGGACGAGTGACGCAGGCGGCGCGCGGGGCGTGATTTTTTTGTGCCAAAATAGATGTATATACATATACTGTAACAGGAGGCGGCCATGACGCAACTGGCGGAACATCCCACCGTCAAGCAGTTCCACGAGCGCGAGGCGCAAGGCGCGCATACGGAGCGGCCCGGCGTGCTGGACGCGGGCTGGCTGCGACAGGTCTGCCGGGAGGCGGGCGCGGACGACGCGGGGTTTGTGGAGATCGGGCGGGCGGAGATCGCCGACCAGCGAGCGGATATCCTGGCGGCATTTCCGGCGGCGAAAACGCTGGTGAGCCTGGTGTGCCGCATGAGCCGCGAAAACATCCGCACGCCGGCGCGGTCGGTGGCCAACGTGGAATTCCACCACACAGGCGAAGAGTTGAACGACGTAGCGCGACGCATCGTGGCACTCCTCGAACGGGGGGGCGTGCGCGCCATGAACGGCGGGGCCATCGGCTTTCCGATGGAGGCGGACAAATGGCCGGGAAAAATCTGGGTGGTGTCGCACAAGCCAGTGGCGGTAGCGGCGGGACTGGGGCAGATGGGCATCCACCGCAACGTCATCCACCCGCGCTTCGGCAATTTCATCTTGCTGGGCACGGTGCTGGTGGACGCGGAGGTGAGCGCATTTTCGCGGCCGATTGAGTACAACCCGTGCCTGGAGTGCAAGCTGTGCGTGGCGGCGTGCCCGGTGGGGGCGATCGGCGCCGACGGGCAGTTCAATTTTTCAGCGTGCGCGACGCACAACTATCGGGAGTTCATGGGCGGATTCAGCGATTGGGTGGAACGCGTGGTGGAGAGCGGCAGCGCGACCGAGTACCGGAAGAAAGTGAGCGACCCGGAGACGGTGTCCATGTGGCAGTCGCTGTCGTTTGGCGCGAACTACAAAGCGGCGTACTGCCTGGCGGTGTGCCCGGCCGGCGAAGAAGTCATCGCTCCTTTCCTGACGGACCGCAAGCAATTTCTCGACGCCGTGGTGCGGCCGCTGCAGGAGAAGAAAGAGACGGTGTATGTGCTGGCCGGGTCGGACGCGGAAGCGCACGTGGCGCGGCGGTTCCCGCACAAGCGGACCAAGCGCGTGTCGAACGGCCTGCGGCCGCCGACGATCCGCGATTTTCTGAGCGGCTTGCGCTTGACGTTCCAGCGCGAGCAGTCGGCGGGATTGGACGCGACGTTTCACTTCACGTTCACCGGCGAGGAAAATGCGAAGGCCACCGTGGTCATCCGCGACAAGACGCTGCGCGTGGTGGACGGGCACACCGGAAAGGCGCAACTCCTCGTGACCGCGGACAGCCGGACGTGGCTGCGCTTCCTGGCCAAGGAAGCGAACCTACTTGGGGCGCTGCTGCGGCTGAAGATCCGCATCAAGGGATCACCGTTGCTGCTGCGGGCGTTCGGGAAATGTTTTCCGTCGTGAAGAAGAAAACTCTGCCACAGAACTGAAAAACGAAAATAGAAATCAGAAAATGGCAGCCGCTACACGGGCTTGCCGGTGTAGTGGGCGTCGTGGTGGACGGCCGAGTGGTCCTCGAGAGATTCGAGGTGTGTAATGACTTCGGCGGGGAGCGTGAGCAGCGCGGGAAGTTTTTCTTCGAGCAGCGTAGCCCGGCGATGCGCTTCGCCGACGGGGAGATCGTAGGGAAAGAGCAGGTGGACTTCGACGAGGATGCGGTAGCCGGTGGTGCGGTAGCGCACGCCGTGATACTGCAAGCCGAGCTCGGCGCAGAGCGCGTCGAGTTTTTC
>CAZIWR010000143.1:0-7198 GCA_964542805.1 uncultured Acidobacteriaceae bacterium | reverse complement strand
GCGCATCCTCCCTCCGGCCCAACCGCAGAAGTGACAGCCCCGAAACGAAAACGCCGGCCCCAGGATGCACTTGATTCTCCGCGCGGATTGCTGCACATTCAATCGCCACGCCGTACCCAATGCTTCGTCGGAGGGCTTCGATGAGAATCCAATGCAAAACTTTCGCGGCCATCGCCGTGTTGCTGCTGGTCCCGCTCTGCCGGACCGCCGCGCAGGAAACGGACGCCGTGCTCGCGGACCGCGTGCAGCGGCTCGAGCGCCAAGTGGAATCGCAAGGCTTCGCGCTACAAGTGGTGGAAAAGAATCTGAAGGACATTCAGTTTCGACAGCTCGCCGAAGGCTTCATGCAGGTGGAAAAAGTCCGCTACGGCGCGCCGGACGGCATGATCATCCCCGCGTACATTTTCCGCCCGCTGCAAATGAAGGGCGCGAAGCAGCATCCCGCGCTGGTGTGGGTGCACGGCGGCGTGCACGGCGATCTCGACCTCTTCTATCTCGAATTCATGAAGCCGCTCATCGCCCAGGGCTACATCATCATCGCGCCGGAGTACCGCGGCTCCACCGGCTACGGCCGCGGGCACTACGAAGCCATCGATTACGGCGGCAAGGAAGTGGAGGACTGCATCGCCGGACGCGATTATCTGGTGGACTTCGTGCCCGAGGTGAACCCGCAGAAAATCGGCATCATCGGCTGGAGCCACGGCGGCTTCATCACCCTGCACGCCATTTTCCGCCAGCCGGAAAAATTCAAGGCTGCGGTGGAAGTTGTCGGCGTGGCCGACCTCGTCGAGCGCATGGGCTACAAGACAGACAGCTATCGCCGCACGTTTGCCGAGCAGAAGGGTTTCGGCGGCACGGCGGACAAAAAACTGGATGTCTATCTCGAGCGCTCGCCCTACACGCAGGTCAGCAAACTGCAAATTCCGCTGCTGATTCACGCCGCCGACAACGATGACGACGTGAACATCATCGAGACCCGCCGCCTGATTGACGCGCTAAAGGCCGCCGGAAAAACATTCGAGTATGAAATCTACGCCGCGCCGCCGGGCGGCCACGCCTTCAACCGCATTCAGTCCAAACAATCGCAGGATTCATGGCAGAAGATTCTGGCGTTCCTCGCCAAGCACATGGCCAAGTAGCGGCGAATCGCCCGCCGCTGCATCCAGTGGTCTGCATCAAACGGAGGCGCGATGACGGACAACGTGAAACTGAGCGACGCGGAGTGGCGCAAGAAACTCACGCCGGAGCAGTACTACGTCACGCGGCAGAAGGGCACCGAACCGGCCTACACCGGCGAATACACGGATTCGGAAACGCCGGGCACCTACGCCTGCGTCTGCTGTGGGCAGCCGCTGTTCCGCTCGGAAACCAAATTCCATTCCGGCTGCGGTTGGCCCAGTTTCTGGGATCCCCTTAACGCGGCCATGGTCGTCGAGGAGCGCGACGCCAGTTACGGCATGGAGCGCACCGAAGTGATGTGCAGCCGCTGCGGCGCGCATCTCGGCCACGTGTTCACCGACGGCCCGAAGCCCACCGGCCTGCGCTACTGCATCAATTCCGTGGCTTTGGAGTTGCTGGAAGAGGACAAAGACAAACGCTGAAATTTCCGCGGCAAGCTAGTCCAACTTTTCCCAGATGGTGATCTCGCTCGGTTCGGCAAGGAAGTCCGCGGCCTGCCTGCGGAACGCTTCAATGTGCGACGTTTCCGAATGCCGCTCGAGGAAGTCGCGGTTCTCCCAAATCTCGTAGAACAAAAACGCGTCGCGGTCCGTGGCGGACTGGTGCGCGTCGTAGGTGACGCAGCCTTCTTCCGTGCGGGTTTCGGCGACCAGTTGCTGCAGAATCAGCTTCACCAGGTCTTCCATACCCGGTTTGGCGCGCATCCGCGCCACCACGGTCACCCTTTCGTTTTCCATGCATCCCCCAGCTAGTTCCCGCAGGGTAGCAGAATTCCGCGAGGCGAGCGCGTCTTTTCGAAATGCGGGCGCATAAGTACGGGCGAACGCGCGCAGCGCGCAACGTTGACTTGCCTGGAAAGCGGGGACTAGGATGTCCGCATAGAGTTATCTCGGGCGATGGAAGCTTATCTCAGAATCGTTAGGGCCCTTCCAAGGCCTACGCAGCAGCAGATAGGCGGCTTTGTCGAATATGTCTGCTCTGCGCATAGCTGGTACAAGCACATTCCGATCGTGCCACCTGGAGTCGCGTTCCATCTATTTATGAATCCCCATGTGGCATGTGATAAGTCAGTGCTGCCCTCGGGACAGATCGAGTTTCTGGTGCGCAAAGTGCGCGGCTTTCATTATGCCGAGTGGCCCACCGAAGAGTATCGGGAACAATGTGGCTATCTCGACTACGTCTGTTCTAGGAGCTCCGTCCCCGCGATTTACCTGCTGAAAAAGGAGCCTACATTGGATGAATTGCAGGCGCTGGAGGAAGAAGACCGCGTGAAGCAGGATCATCGCTTACCGGTGCCAGACGAAATCCTGCGAGCTGGCGAAGTGAACCTGACCGGAGTCATCCACACTTGGGCATCTCAGCCGTTTCCTTGGCTGAGACACTTGGGCCGCCCGGGGTTCGAGGAATCCAGTTGGCCAGCGGAAACTGGAGGGAGAGATGCGTTTGTAAAGATCCTTGAAACCGCCGAGCGCTGCGATAGCCTTTCGCTTAAGGATCTTGAGAATTTTGAGTCATGTCGTCTCGAGCTCGATCATCTGCTCAATCCCGAACGCCAGCGTCAGAAAGCGCTCATGCGCGCGACTGTAGGCAGAGTGCTCCAACTCGTTTACGGTTAGGCTCTTTGTCATTCTGAGCGGAGCGAAGAATCTGAATTCTAGGAATGTCAAAAACTCAGATGTGGCAGATGGGCAGGCCGTTCTTTTCCAGATACCGCTGGTGGTACTCCTCTGCGCGCCAGAATGTGGACGCCGGCGTAATCTCCGTGACGATGGGCCGCGAAAAAAGATTCGACGCTTGCAGCTTCGCCTTTGACGCTCGCGCCGCCGCTTCCTGCTCCGGCGAATGAAAGAAAATCTCTGAGCGGTATTGCCGTCCGTGGTCGGGCCCCTGGCGGTTGAGCTGCGTCGGGTCGTGCACCTGCCAGAAGACGTCGAGCAGTTTCTCGTACGAAACGCGCGCGGGATCAAACGTCACCTGCACCGCTTCGGCGTGGCCCGTGCGGTCCGCGCACACGTCGTGGTAGGTCGGGCTCCCCAGCGTCCCGCCCATGTAGCCGACAGCCGCATCCACCACGCCCTCCACCTGCCGGAAGAGCGCCTCAATTCCCCAGAAACACCCCGCGCCGAATGTAGCCAGTTCCATGCCTCTGCTCCTCCTTGGTATGCCCTTAATTTATCATGAGATTTTTGCGCGCACGCAATTGGATGCAACTCGGCCGTTCCGGATGCACACGGAACACTCTGCGCCACAACAAGAGCAGTCTCAGAAAAAAATTGGCTGGCCGGCTACAGTCGAACCCTGCGCAGACGCAGCGCGTTGCCTACCACCGACACGGAGCTGAAGCTCATGGCTGCCGCCGCAATCATCGGGCTGAGCAGCAACCCGAAAAATGGATAGAGCACACCCGCCGCAATCGGCACGCCCACGCTGTTGTAGATAAATGCAAAAAAAAGATTCTGCTGGATGTTGCCCATCGTCGCGCGGCTCAGCATCCGTGCGCGCACAATTCCCCGCAGGTCGCCTTTCACCAGCGTCACGCCCGCGCTTTCCATGGCCACGTCCGTGCCTGTGCCCATGGCGATGCCCACTTGCGCCTGCGCCAGCGCCGGCGCGTCGTTGATTCCGTCGCCGGCCATGGCCACGAAGCGCCCCTCGGCCTGCAGTTGTTTCACCACGGCGGCCTTGTCTTGCGGCAAAACTTCTGCCTTCACGTCGTCAATGCCCAGCTTCGCGGCGACAGCCTGCGCGGTCGTGCGGCTGTCCCCGGTCAACATGACCACGCGGATGCCTTCCGCGTGCAGTTGCCGAATCGCCTCCGGAGTCGTTTCCTTGATGGGGTCGGCCACACCAAGTAACCCAGCCGCTTTTCCATTCACCGCCACGAACAGGACGGTTTGCCCATCCGCGCGCATGGCCTCGGCCGTTTCCGTTAAGTTGTCGTTAGGAACTTTCAGTTCTTCGAGAAACTTTCCGTTGCCCAGAGCAACGTCGGTTCCTCCTACTCGCCCACGCACGCCTTTACCGGTCACAGAATGAAATGCCTCCACCGCAGCAAGCGCAATGCCTCGTTGCTCTGCTCCGGCCATAATCGCCGCCGCCAGCGGATGCTCGCTGCCGCGCTCCAGACTCGCCGCAAGCCGCAGAAATTCTATTTCGTCGAATCCGGGCGCCGGTTCCACCGCCACCAGCTTCGGCTTGCCTTCCGTGAGCGTTCCGGTCTTGTCCACCACAAGCGTGTTCACCTTGCGCATCGTTTCGATGGCTTCCGCATTTTTGAACAGCACGCCCAGCGTCGCGCCCTTGCCCATGGCCACCATGATGGACATCGGCGTCGCCAGCCCCAGCGCGCAGGGACACGCAATAATTAGCACCGCCACCGCATTGATCAGCGCATGCGCCATGCGCGGCGCGGGTCCCCACACGGCCCACACGATAAAGGTCAGCACCGCAATGCCCACCACCACTGGCACAAAGTACCCGGCCACCACGTCCGCGAGTTTTTGAATCGGTGCGCGGCTGCGTTGCGCTTCGGAAACCATGCGCACAATTTGCGCCAGAAGCGTTTCCGCTCCCACGCGCTCTGCGCGCATCACCAGCGACCCTGTTCCGTTCACCGTTGCGCCCGTGACGCGCGCGCCGGCCTGTTTCTCCACCGGAATCGGCTCGCCCGAAATCATGGACTCGTCCACGCTGCTGGTTCCTTCGAGCACCACGCCGTCCACGGGAACTTTTTCTCCGGGACGCACGCGCAGCCCGTCGCCCGGCTTCACCTGCTCCAGCGGCACATCCGCTTCCGTTCCGTCTGCGCGAATCAGCCGCGCCGTCTTGGGCGCCAGTCCGAGCAACGCTCGAATCGCCGCACCCGTCCGGCTCCGCGCTTTGAGTTCGAGCACTTGTCCCAGCAGCACCAGCGCTACGATCACCGCGGCCGCCTCGAAATACACGCCCACTTCGCCGTCGTGCCCGCGGAATGAATCCGGAAAAATCCCCGGCAAAACCGCCGCCACAATGCTGTAGAGATACGCCACCGCCACCCCCAGCCCAATCAGCGTGAACATATTCAAGCTGCGATTCACCAGCGACTGCCACCCGCGCACGAAAAACGGCCAGCCGCCCCACAGCACCACTGGCGTCGCGAGAATCAACTCGACCCACACCCAGCTTCGCGGCGACGCCAGGTTTCCGAGCGGGTCCCCCGGAATCATTTTGCCCATGGCCGACGCCAGCACCAGCGCCGCGAGAACAACGCTCACACGGAAGCGCCGCCGCATGTCCAGGAGTTCCGCGTTTTCGCCTTCGTCGAGCGTGACCGTGCGCGGCTCCAGCGCCATGCCGCATTTCGGGCACGCCCCGGGCTCCGCGCGGACAATCTCTGGATGCATGGGGCAGACGTATTCCGTTTTCGTCGCCGGCGCCGCAATGATTTCCGGCTCCAACGCCATGCCGCACTTCGGACACGGCCCCGGCCCTTTCTGCCGCACCTCCGGATCCATCGGACAAACGTAGTCGCTTTTCGCAACGCTAGACTTTAGCTTCGCTTGCGCCTCGGCAGGATGCGCGTGCATGTGCTCCATGCTTGGTTGCGCGCTCAGATATTTCTTGGGTTCCGCTTGGAATTTTTCCTGGCAGCGCGGATTGCAGAAGTAGTAGGTCGTCCCCTCAAACTCGTATTTCCCCGCCGCGCGCGCCGGGTCCACCGTCATCCCGCACACCGGATCCTTCACACCCTTGCTCGGCACCGGCCCCTGTAAAATGAGCAGGCCCGGCAGCCCTTTACCTCCGCCATTCATCGCGGTTTCTCCGCACAAACTGCCATTACACCCTCTCCCTGCATTCTGCGGGAAGGCTACGCAAAACTCAACGTGAGATGCTGGAAAAAGTGGCGCACGATTTGTGTGTCCCGATGTCCCGAGGCTTCGGGACGAATCGGGACGCCCGCTTGCCCCGAGTCCCGCGGATGCGGGGCGAGGGGGAGGGAGGAGTTTATCCGCCGTAGTCCGCCGTGTGTTGGCGGACGAAGGCGGAAACCCCCGACCCTGTCCATGCAATTGAATTCTTACTTGAAATGTGGCGCGCCTTAGGGGACGATTTTAGAACTTGGAGTGCGTCGGACCAGGGCCTCCTGCCGTAAGAGCCCCCTCGCGATCTGACTGCGTAATGGCGAGGACAACTGACCAGGCGAAGCAAAAGCGCACACTTACGCTAAGGCGACTTATCAACAACTAGCGACGCGCAATCGTTCATACGCGGGCAGGGATCTGCGGGTCACTGCTATTGGTTTTCTCTGACCAGAGGGCGTATCCGAGTGCCAACCAGCCAAGCGCGACGCCGGCGGCGCCACTCAAATCCGGCATCGGCAGTATTCCACGCAGGTAAATGGGTCTTATCGCCAGTAGCATTAAACCGACGCCTAATGGGACGACGCGTCGCCAACCCGTGAACACTTTCGCTCTGAGAGTGCCGAAGCCCAAGAGAACAAAGCCCACCGGCAACATCGTTAACCCGATCCCCATCATCACCCAACCCGGCGTCTGAGTGCCATAAAAGTATTCCGATACCCAGAATTCGACTACGTTGCCGAGCAACATGGTTCCGATGCCGAGCAGGCAAACGGCAAATCCGGCCTTGCCCAACTGCCCTGAGCGTTCCGCTTGTCGCTTTTGGAATGCCGCCAGGCCAGCCATGAGTAGTAACATTGCGGGGTTCAGCAGCACAGTCCGCCACAGCCGTTCGCTAGGACTCCCACCTCCAACGAACCCAACAATTACCCAGGTCACGATCCATAGAAGGCTGCCCAGCATGGAGAACAGACCACCTCGGCGGCTGATGTCTAGGCGGATCATCTCAGTACCTCGGCGCTTTGGGGCTCAGGCGGATTATGCGCCCGCTCGACGAGTGATAACAACCCTTATCACAAGCTTGCGCCATTTGTTCGCCGCTGCGCCTTCCACGCAAACAAAATGCTGGCGCGCCCGGAGGGATTCGAACCCCCGACCCTTAGCTCCGGAGGCTAATGCTC
>CAZIWR010000142.1:1926-7251 GCA_964542805.1 uncultured Acidobacteriaceae bacterium | reverse complement strand
TCACCTGCATGCCGTCGCCGGAATCGCCGCAAAAGCGGATGACTGCCTTTTCGAGAATTTCGCGTGTTTTGCCAGGAGGGGACTGCGTTATCGTGCCCATCTTTTTCTTACGACCTTCTTCCCGTTGGACTTTGTGACCTGAGCGCGGAAAACTCCTCCGCTAGAATGGCTATTTTACCATATCCAACGCCCGCGATTTTCGACTTTGCAACGCTCGTTCAACATATTGAACAAGCCACTCACGACTTGTTGAGATCATTTTCTTTGTTCTTGGCGGGGAAGCGCCTCAAGCGGCAGAATAGCGGCTTCGCGCGCGCAGTCGTGAGGTGAAGCCATGCGAAAAACGTTGTCCTTTTTTTTCAGCTTGCTGCTGGCATTCTTTTTCATCGCTGCGTTTCCTGCCGCGGCGCGCGCGCAGCTTCCCGAATCCGCCGCCTCCGCTGTGCGCCTCAGCACCGACTATGTAGTCGAGTCCAACATCACCTACCTCACGGCCAACAACTGGGAAGCCAAGCTCGACGTGTATCAGCCGCGTGGCCAGAAAGCACCCAACCCCACACTCGTGTACATCCACGGCGGCGGCTGGGTGACCGGCACCAAAGAAGCGGCGAGCCTGCAAGTTCTCCCGTGGCTGGAAATGGGCTGGACGGTGGTGAACGTCGAATACCGCCTCGGAAAAAATTCTCTGGCGCCGGCTGCGGTGGAAGACTGCCGCTGCGCACTGCGCTGGGTAATCCGCAATGCCAAGCAGTACAATTTTGACGTCAACAAAATCGTGCTCACCGGCCACTCCGCCGGCGGGCATCTTGCGCTCATCACCGGCATGTTGCCCAGCGCCGCCGGACTCGACCGCCAGTGCCCAGGGGCGTTCAGCAAACCGCCGGACGCCGCCAACGACGAGCTCAAGGTGGCCGCCATCGTCAACTGGTTCGGCATTACGGACGTGGGTGACTTGTTCAGCAGTCCCAACGCGCAGGGTTACGCGATTATGTGGTTCGGCAGTCTGACGAATCGCGACGAAATCGCGCGGCGCGTTTCGCCACTCACCTACGTGCGTGCGGGCCTGCCGCCGATAATCACCATTCATGGCGACGCCGATCCGGTGGTGCCCTACAGCCACGCCGTGCGCCTGCATCAGGCGCTCGACAAAGCTGGCGTGCCCAACCAACTCCTCACGGTTCCCGGCGGCAAACACGGAGGATTCCCCGGGGCGGAAGTGCAACGCGCGTTTCAAGCCATCCGCGAATTCCTCATAGCGAACAAAATCTGGCTGCCCACCGCCGCTTCTCCTAATCCCTGATTTCTTTCCGTCACCGCGCCGGCAACAGCAGCATTCGCGACTTCGCGTTTTTCTCCACAGCTGCGCGCGAATAGGCCAGCGGAAAATGTTCCTCGCGCGCCCACAGCTTTAGCAGGTCGTCGTAATGCATGCTTTCCGGCTGCCCGGACTGCCCCGGCGTGTTGGTGGCCGTGGAATTGTCCCAGTTGGAAAGGTCCAGCACCTGCCGGTAGGACGCGCCGGAAGACTGCGTGTAGTTGCCGCCGCCGGTCGCGTTGACGGTGTTGGCGTCCCCGCTTCGCCCGCACCGCCTACGAAGTGGACAAAGCTTGGCGCCCGGCTCCGCGAGACCTCGAGCGCATCTGCTGCTTCGTCCACGAACGGGTGGTCAGCAACGACAACGTCGTGCAGTGGGGCGGACGCCGCTTCCAGATCCCGCCGCAACCGCACCGCTTCAGCTTCGCTGGCGCACGTGTGCAACTCTTCGAAAGCCTGGAGGGAAAGGTAGCCATCTAATACGGAGATACCAAACTCCAACACGCAGGAGGGTGACATTCTCATGTTGCTGTTAGGGTGACAAATTTACGTTGCTACAACAAGGAACGGCTCAGCAGCCAAACGGAGCTGAAAATAAAGCCTGCCCGGGTGCGGCGCCTGGGAAGTTAGCCGCCGGTGCCGGCCACCGCTTCGCGGATGGACAGGGCGGGCTCGGCAAGGCGCATCGGTTGTCGTTTCCAGTAAGTGAGCGAGCGCCACAGCCACTCGACGGGCCCGAAGCGGAAATGGCGGAGCCAAACCTTGCTACCGGCCAATTGGACGGCCCAGATTGCGAGCACCACGTAATAGACCTGGTACCTCTGTAATTTGCCGAACAGCCCGAAGCCGTAGCCGTTGAACAGCGTGGTGCAGACGATCGTATGGGTGAAGTAGTTCGTCAGGGCCATCTGACCCACAGCCGCCAGCCGCGAAGTCAGCCACCGGAGGAGCCCGGCCTTGCAGATCATCATGAGGACCGAGGCGTGCGCCAGGGCAACGGCCAGTCTCTCCATGTCGTAGCCAGTCCAATTGAGGATGCCGTAGGGAGTCCACCGGAAGAGCGTCGGGACGACCTCGAATTGAAGCCGGACATTCCAGTAGGCAACGTAGGAGTTTATCGCGATCCCCACGGCATAACCGGCGAGAGCTGTCAGGGCGTATTCCCGGTAGCTTCGCGTGGCCGAGAAGAAACCGAGCCGGATGAGCCCCATTCCCAGCAGCATCATACTGGCTGAATCGAAGAACCCCCAGCGGTAGAAGCCCACCGACTCGACCCGGGAAACCGACTTCTCGCGTCGCTGGTAGAGCTTCCAATAGCCGCCGCGGTGGTCGGCAGTTTCTTTTTCGATTTCGCTGGCGGACGGCTTCCAGTCTTTGAGCTTCTCGGTCCACTCCTTTTGGGCATCGCGCTGCTCTTCGGTCAGGGTTTTTCCGGCTGCAGCAGCGGCATCTGCGGCGGTGGCCTTCTCGTATTGCGAGCGCATCTCCAGCCCTTCCCGGATGTTCTTCGGTACCAGCACGGCCAAGACAAGCAGCCCGGCCAGAACGAGGCCCTTCGGCGTCAGTTTCCGGAAGGGGAAGAGGATCAAGCCACACACGGCATAGAAATAGAGAATGTCCCCTTCCCAGAAGAAATAGGCGTGAACGAGACCGAAAGCCAGCAGCCAGAGGACGCGGCGGTAGTAAATGTCGGCGACGCCCGCCGTTGGGTCCCGCTGCTCGAGGCGGGAACTCAAGAGCACCACGCCGGCGCCAAAAAGCATGGAAAAAAGGGCCCGCATCTTGCCTTCGAACAAGATGTAATTGATCGCCCAGGTGGCAAGGTTAATGCCCGTGGCGCCGCCGGCGATGGTGGGATCACCGTAGGCGTTACCCGGCAGGGCGAACCCCACGATGTTCATCAGCAGGATGCCCAGGAGGGCAAAGCCACGAACCGTATCGACTGCAGAGATTCGTTCGGCGGGCACGACGGGAGCTAGCGCGGGGTTGACTGGCATCGCTCACCTCCACGGTCAGATTCCAAGGCAGGAACCGCAAGCTTTGAGCCCTCGGTATTAGTCGGCATTTCCGATTTCAACTTTATCTTTGCGCAAAACTATATGCCCGCCACCCCTAATGTCAAGCTCGGATCACCGTGGCCATAGTTAGGTGGCAAGTGCGGCTCGTTGGGAAAAAGTTCCGCGGTGCGCTCGGCGCCCAGCTCGCGCACCACTATGCCACGCAGCAGTTCGCGCGACGCGTTGCCCGTCATCGGGTACGCCGCCATGCGCGACTCCACCACTTCCGGCGTCCACCTCCCCGGCCGCGTGCCGGTCAGCTTGAACTCCACCGGAAGGTTTTCGCCGATGGACGCGATGTATGCATTGATCCCGCTCACAAACGAATCGACGATTGGCTTTGTATCTATAGAATAGATCAGCCACTCCGCTTGCCAATCGCCGCGGAAGCGCAAGAGGCGCGCCAAGCGGTCGCGCTCCACCGCGTCCGGCCCCAGCACCTCCGCCAGCTCGCCCATGGCTTTGCGGCGACACACGTCGAGCTGCCACAAGCGGTCCTGCGCCACCACGAAGCCCTGCGCAAAAAACAGATCTTCCTTTGTCTTTGCGTAGATGTGCGGCACGCCCCACGCATCGCGGATGATTTCCACCGGCTTTTTCAGCCCGGCGATGTTCAATTCGCCCGACGTTTTTGCCAGCGCCGCGCGTGCTTGCTCGCGCAACGCTTCCGCCGCGGGCTTCTCTTGCTTGTCCTGAGCGAAGGCGAAGGGTTGTACCTGGCCTTGCACCCACGCACCCGCGAACAACGCTGCCATGACCAGCGCGATGATCCCGAATGTCTGCTTGAGGCCTTTTCTAAATTCGGCGTTCATTTCTTTGTACCTCAGTATTTCTGTGGCTTTGTTTTTCGAGCGTGCCGCGCAGTCTACCACTCCGGTATGTTGGTTGGTCTGCGCTCTTCCCTAGTCCCTAATCCCTAACCCCTGGCCCCTTTTCTTGTTGACTTTTCGCCTTGTCTTCGCCTATGCTGCCTGCGCCCGTCGGAATTGTTTGTAAGGGAGCGTGCCATGGTTCTGACCAAGCGCCAGAAGCAAGTGCTCGATTTCCTGAAGACGTTTCTCGAAGAGAAAGGCTACTCACCTTCCTTCGAAGAAATTGCGGAAGGACTAAAGGACAAGCGCTTCGGCGGCAAGAAGCTCACGTCGTTGGCCACCGTGCACAAACATATCGGCACGCTCGAGCGCAAAGGTTTCCTGCGCCGCGGCTACAACCAGAGCCGCTCCATCGAAATCACGCCGCTTCCCAAGCCCGGCCGCGAGCACATGATCGAGCGCGCCATCGAGCTGCCGCTGATGGGACGCATCGCCGCCGGCCAGCCGCTCGAAGCCCTCGAGGACAAGCAAACCATTTCGCTCGGCGACTTCGTCCGCTCGCAGAATGTGTTTGTGTTGCAGGTGAAGGGCGATTCCATGCGCGATGACCACATCCTGGACGGCGACTACGTTGTCGTCGAGCAGTCCCACGTCGCCAACCCCGGCGAAATCGTGGTCGCGCTGGTCGGCGGCGACGAAGCCACCCTCAAGCGTTTTTATCGCGAAGGCCCCGGCAAGGTCCGCCTGCAGCCCGCCAACTCGCAGATGGAGCCCATCGTCGTCCCCGCCGCCGACGTCAAAATCCAGGGCAAGGTCATCGGCGTCCTCCGCAAATACTGAAGTTTTCAGCCGTCTGTTTTCTGTGTTCAACCTGATAACTGACAACGGACATCGGACAACTTTCTCCTTGCACCGCTTTGCAGCAGGGGACTACACTCCTTTTCCCCCGGTCCCGTCCGCCTCGTACGGGCCGACGTTTCTACCAGAGGGTGAACCATGTGGGGCAACAAGAAACCCGAACCGTCAAAGCCTGCGGTGGAGCTTCCGCCATCCGCCGTGCCCATGCCCACGCCGTCACGTCCAGTCGTAACCGAATTCAAGCAGGAGGTCACTCCCATGACAAATGAAATGCGTCCGGTCA
>CAZIWR010000142.1:0-1826 GCA_964542805.1 uncultured Acidobacteriaceae bacterium | reverse complement strand
GTAACCGAATTCAAGCAGGAGGTCACTCCCATGACAAATGAAATGCGTCCGGTCACGCCCGCGTCCACCAGCGGCGCGCGCCTCGGCCCCAGTCTGCACGTGAAGGGCGAAATCAACGGCAACGAAGACTTGCACGTGGACGGCAGCGTGGAAGGGCTCATCTCGCTCGAAGACCGCAAGCTCACCGTCGGCGCCAGCGCCAAAGTCAGCGCCGACATCGTGGCCCGCGAGATCGTCGTCTTCGGCACGGTGAAGGGCAATCTCCGCGCGCGCGACCGCATCGAGATCAAGAAAGACGGCTCGGTGATCGGCGACCTCACCACCGCGCGCATCATGATTGAAGACGGCGCCTACTTCAAAGGCTCCATCGAGATCGAGCGCGGCGACGCGCAGCCCGGCGCCGTTCCCGAGAAATCCTTCGCCCGCGCAGCTACGGCCACCCACAAGGATTAGTTCTTGTAACTCACGTGCCGCCGCGTTCCCGCTCTGCGAGATCGGGACTGACGTGAGGATTTTTCCGCTTCGACTTTTCAATCGATTAACTCCTTAAATTCATCAGCATTTCGTTGACACATTTCGCACTCTCCCGTATCATTGACGTTTGTCTTTGGGTGGAAAGGTGTCTGAGCGCATGAGGACGTATGTACCGAGCGGCCGCGAGGCCGAAGAGCTAGCAGCAGGCAAAACGTGGTACGTGGTGGATGCTGCCGGGCAGGTGTTGGGCCGGCTGGCGTGTCGCGTGGCCCGCGTGCTGATGGGCAAGGACAAGCCCGTCTTTACGCCCGCCATGGACACCGGCGACCACGTGATTGTCATTAACGCGGACCAGATCAAGCTCACGGGCAACAAGCTGGAACAGAAGGTGTACCAGACCCACAGCGGATTCCCCGGTGGTTTGAAGGAAGTGCCTGCCAAGCGTTTGAAGGCGCAGCAGCGCGCCGACCGCATCGTGCGTGAAGCCATCCTCGGCATGTTGCCGAAAAACAAGTTGCAGGCGCGGCGCGCCCGCAAACTGCGCGTTTATCTCGATGCCGAAGGGCTGAAGCGTCACACCGGGCAAAAGCCCCAGCCACTCGCGCTCTAGCCGCCCAGAAAGAATTTGTAGCCCATCCCAGCCAGCCGGGGCTGGCAAATCTGTCCCTAAGTGTGAGGGGGAATTTTGAGCAGCGACGCACAAACCAGCATGTCGGACAACGGCAAAACGAAATTCTATGGCACCGGACGCCGCAAGGAAGCAGTGGCCCGCGTGTACATCAAAGTGGGCTCCGGCCAGTTCGTGGTCAACGGACGCCCGGTCACTGACTATTTCCGCAACGTGAACTGGCTGAACGCGGCCGTCGAGCCGCTCAAGTTCACCGAGACGCGGGACCTTCTTGACGTCAGCGCCACCTGTAAGGGCGGCGGCGCCGGCGGACAGGCAGGTGCCGTGCGCATGGGACTTTCCCGCGCGCTGTCGCTCTTTAATCCGGAGCTGCGGCCGAGCCTGCGCACCAACGGTTTTCTGACGCGCGATTCGCGCATGAAGGAACGCAAGAAGTACGGCCAGAAGGGCGCGCGCAAGCGCTTCCAGTTCAGCAAGCGCTAATTGGGTTTGGTGGGACAGGCTTTCAGCCTGTCCGCCAATATTGGCAGTAAATTCACGGCCGGCAAGGCGCCGGCAAAAGAAAAGGATGTTGTCCGCCGCGGCGGATTGAAACATCCACTTGGAAAGCGAGGAACGTTGGCAGTTGAAATCACCATGAAGGAGCTGCTGGAGGCCGGAGTTCACTTCGGCCATCAGACGCGCCGCTGGAACCCGAAGATGAAGGAATACATCTTCGGCGAAC
>CAZIWR010000141.1:0-7260 GCA_964542805.1 uncultured Acidobacteriaceae bacterium | reverse complement strand
TCCTCACGCAGACCACGTTGAGCATGTACGACACGGAAGGCATCGTCACGCGTCTCCGCGAACGTTTTCCGAAAATTGCCGGCCCGGCCTCCGATGACATTTGTTACGCCACACAAAACCGCCAGGAAGCCGTCGAATATCTGGCCAAGGAAGTTCAATTGGTGCTCGTGGTGGGTTCGGCAAACAGTTCGAACTCGAATCGGCTGGTGGAAGTGGCCGAGCGCGCCGGTGTGTCCGCGCGGCTGATTGAAGATGCTGCCGTCATTCGCGAGGAGTGGTTTGAGGGTGTCTCCAGCGTTGGACTCACCGCCGGCGCATCCGCCCCGGAAGTTTTGGTGGAGCAGGTCAGCCAGCGCCTGGCCGGCCTGGGTTACAAAGAACAGAACGACTTTGAGCTGATCCGCGAAGATGTCCGGTTCAGCCTGCCTCCGGAGCTGGCCCCGAAGTAGGCTGAGCCAAAATTGCGCAGCCAAGAGTGGCTGCGCTACGGAGCTGAGGAGCTTTTCTTTGGCCGTTAAGATCGTCCGTCAACCGAATCTCATCGCCCTTATCGGCGCACCGACCAGTGCTGCCGCTCACGGCCCCGGAAACGAAAAAGCGCCGGCCGCGTTGCGCGCCGCCGGACTCGTCGAGCGGCTCAACGCCGCCGGCTTCATGGTCAACGACCTCGGCGACGTGGAAACGCAACTTTTCCAGCAGGACGACGAAAGTCCCCGCGCGCGAAACCTCAATGGAGTGGTCCGCGCGCTGAATGCGCTGCGGCCGAAAGTGGAAGAAGCCGCCAAGTCCGGCGCGTTGCCGCTGGTGCTCGGCGGGGATTGCACCATTGCACTCGCCACCGTTGCGGCCGTCCGCCGCTACTATCGCCACGTCGGCCTGCTCTACATGGACCGCCATCCCGACTTGAATGTGCCCGCCTCCACGCCGTCCGGGCGATTGGCCGGCATGGTGCTCGCTCACGTGGTCGGGCGCGGCGCGCCGGAGCTGGTGCGCTTCTGGAGCGAGCCGCCGCTGGTGCGCGAGCCGGATATCTCGCTGTTCGGTTGCGAAGACTACGACACCTATGAACGCGATTTGCTTCGAACTTCTCCCATCCGCCATTTTTCTGCGAACGAAATCCTCCGCCACGGCGTCGCGCGTTCCGCGCAGAGCGCCGTCGAGCACATCCATTCCGATGCGCGCCATTTCGTCCTGCACCTCGATGCGGACGTCATCTCCGGCGAGGAGTTTTCCGCCAGCGAGTTCACCAGTCCCGGCGGCCTGCACCTCTCCGACGTCCGCGAGGCGCTCGAAGTCATCATTCGCCAGAAAAACCTGTTGGCCATGGAGCTTACTGCCTACAACCCGGACCGCGATGCCGATGGCTCCGCCGCCAAAATGCTGGTCGAGCTCATCGTTTCGGCACTGGCCTCGCGCCTTGCTGCGCTGACGGCTCCTACTGCCGCCGTGCCGGAGGAGGCGCCCGCACCCGCCGCGCCGGAAGCCGTCGCGCCGGAAATGCCCGCCGCCGAGCCGATCGTTTCCGAAACGCCTGCGCCCGCAGCGGAGACGGTCCCCGAAACCGATGCGGCCAATCTCGTGCCCGATGATGGGACGAGTTCTTCCTGAACCCGTCGATCCATCATCCTCGTCGAACCTGTCTCGGCTTGCATTTGGCCTTGTCTGCCTTCGGGAACCTGCATGACAAAAACAAAGCCTGAAATCCTCATCTTTGATGTGGATGGCGTGCTGGTGGACGTCCGCGGCTCGTTTCACAAGTCCACGCTGGACACCGTGCAGCACTACACCGGCAAGCGCTTTCGCTCCGCGGACATCCTGCGCTGGAAGAATCAGAGCGGCTACAACGACGACTGGAAGCTCACCACGGATTGGATTTGCTCGCTCGGCGTGCGCGTGGCTTACGCCGAAGTAAAGCAGCAGTTCCAGAAATTTTATTGGGGCACCAATGGCCGCGGCAATGTCGCGCTGGAGAAGTGGCTCGTTTCTCCGGCCACGCTCCGCCGCCTCGCGCGCCGCGCCGAGCTCGCCGTTTTCACTGGCCGCACGCGCCACGAGCTTTCGCATACGTTCGAGCGCGCCGATGCCGCCCGGCATTTCAAAACCATCATCACGCTGGACGATGTCGCGCGCTCCAAGCCCGCGCCCGAAGGCTTGCTGAAAATTCTCGCAGGCCGCGACCCGGCGACCGCGCTATATCTCGGCGATAACGTGGACGACGCCCTTGCCGCGAAGGCCGCGCGCGTTCCATTTGTGGGCGTGTTGCCCCGCGGCAGCGCCGCCCGCCGCGTCCTCGGATCGAAGTTGCGTGAACTCGGCGCACGCACTATCCTGCACCGTGCCGCCGAAGTGCTCGAGTGGCGGCGCTGACTCGCGGAGGAGAGGGAACCGATGAAGAACCGAATTCCTGCAGTTTTGTTTCTGCTCGTATTTTGCGCCGCTGGCCTATTTGCTGCCGATCCGCCGCAGGCGAAGAAACTCAAAGTCTATATTTCGGTGGACATGGAGGGCGTGGTCGGCGCGGTCACTGGCGACCAGCTCGGCCCTTCCGGCTTCGAGTACGCCCGCTTCCGCGAATTCATGACCCGCGAGGCGCTTGCGGCCGTGCATGCTGCGAAGGAAGCCGGCGCCACGGAAATCCTGGTTAGCGATTCGCACGGCAACGGGGAGAATTTGCTCATCGAGCTTTTCCCGCCGGACGTACGCATCATTCGCTCCTGGCCGCGGCACCTTTCGATGATGGCGGGCATTGACGAGTCATTCGACGCGGCTATTTTCATCGGCTACCACGCCTCCACCAACAATCCCGCCGGTGTCCGCGCGCATACTTTTTCGAGCGCGCGGCTCACACGCGTCGCGCTGAACGGCACGAACGTCACCGAAGGCGCGTGGAATGCGGCCATCGCCGGCCATTTTAATGTTCCCGTCGTGATGATTTCCGGCGACGATGCGGCCATCGCCGAGGTCCGCTCGCTCGTTGGCAACATCGAAGGCGCGGAGACGAAGAAACATCTCGGCTTTCATTCCGCCAGCACGCTCACTCCGCAAGCCTCCTATGAATTGATCGGTCAAAAAGTAAAAGCGGCGCTTGCCCGGCTGCGAGATTTCAAGCCTTACAAAATGCAAGCGCCGGTAGCCGTGGACGTCAGCTTCAAGCATTACACGCAGGCCGAGCTGCTTACTTTCCTGCCGGGCTTCGAGCGCACGGACTCACATTCGATTCGCTATCGCGCAAAAAACATGCTCGAAGCTTCCGACATCATGGTGTTCATCGGAAGCTACAGCAACACACTCGAACCCTGAGCGCGCGTAGTACGGGATTCGAGCCTGAGCAAAATTGTCTTGCAGGATTGGCGCTATGCCCGTTGCTGAGCATCCATCCAGCTACACTTCGCCGCCCGCGCTATTCGCGTTCCGTGCGCTGGTTCGCGCCATCGCCTGCACCATCGTGCCGGAAGCTGTCTCGCTGGATGAAAAGGCTTGGGCCGATTTCGATCGTCTGACGGACGCCGCACTTGGCGACCGCCCGCCTACGCTTCAGCGCCGCCTGCAACTCTTTATTCGCGCGATTGATTGGCTGCCGGCTTTTCGCTTTGGTCGCCGCTTCATTGCGCTTCATCCCGCGCAGCGCGCGCGTTTCCTTTCCGGACTGGAAAATCATCCGGTGCAACTCATCCGCAGCGGTTTCTGGGGCCTGCGCACGCTGGTGCTGCTCGGCTATTACGGACGACCGGAGGCTGTGGCGACCATTGGCTACGCGGCCGACGCGCGCGGATGGGAGGCGCGGCAATGAACGAGCGCGCCTACGACATCGTCATCATCGGCTCCGGCGCGGGCGGCGGCACCGTCGCACAGGAACTGTCTCCGCTCTGCCGCGATGGCCTGCGCATCGCCGTGCTGGAAAAAGGACCCAAGCTCCGCGACGATGAGTTCACCGGCCGCGAATTTGAGATGGCCCGCGTCTTGTACGAAGAGGGCGGCGGCTTCCTCACCGCCGAAGCCACCATGACGCTGGCCTTCGGAAGCACCTACGGTGGCTCCACCGCCGTTTACACCGGCACTTCGCTGCTTCCGCCCGAGCGCGTCCTGCGCCACTGGAATATTCCCGGCCTCACGCTTGACGAAATCGAGCGCCGCGCGCAGAAATTCAAAACGCAAAACAATGTCCATCTAATCGAAGACGACCTCATCAACGAAAACAATCGCCTCTTCGTCACGGGCTGCCGGCGTCTCGGCTGGCAGGTTGGCCAGTTTCCGGTCAACGTGAAGGGCTGTCGCGGTTCGAGCCTGTGCAATCTGGGCTGTCCCAACCAGGCCAAGCAGGGCACCGACCGCGTGCAGCTTCCGCAGGCCGAGCGCAACGGCGTCGAGGTCATCACGCGCTGCGAGGTGCTGCGGCTCGAAGAAAAAAAACTTCTTGTCCGCGTTTCCGCGAGACCCGACGGCGCCAAAGGCGAGCCTTCCTCGTGGGAGCCCGGCGATTACTCCATCTCCGCAAAAATGGTTGTTGTTTCCGCCGGGGCAGTGAACTCACCCGCGCTTCTGCTTCGCTCTGGATTCGGCCGAAGCCTGCCGCGGCTGGGCCACGGCTTCACGGCACATCCCGCGCTCATCGTCGTCGCCGAGCACGACCGGCCCATCACCAACTTCGTCGGCCACCCGAAAAGTTTTTACCTCGACCAGTTCACGGAGAGCGATCACTTTCTGCTGGAAACCTGCATGTATTTTCCGTTTATCACCGCGAAAAGCCTGGGCGGTTTCGGCGATTCGCACAGTTCCTTCATGCGCGCCTACCCGCGGCTGCAAATGATTCTCGTGCTGGCCTGCGATCATGTGATCGACTCGAACCGCGTAACCATCGACGGCGCCGGACGGCCCGTGGTGCACTATCACTTCACACCAGAGGTCACGCGCGCGCTGGTACGCGGCGCAGTGGCCTCCGCGCGGATTTTCTTTGCCGCCGGCGCACGACGAGTTCACTTGCCGATGGCGCAGCCCCCCGCAATCGAAGCCCAGGATGCCGCGCGTCTCGACCGCATTGCCGAGGTAGTTCCCTTCCAACTTGGCAAGGTCACCGTCTCCGCCGCACATTTGCAAGGCGGCTGCGCCATGGGCCGCACGGCCGCGGACTCCGTCACCGACCCCTTTGGCCGCGTGCATGGCGTTCCCTGGCTGCGCGTGGCCGACGCGAGCCTGTTTCCCAACTCCGTGGAGATCAATCCGTATCTGACCATCATGTCGCTGGCCGACCGCGTGGCCGAAAAAATTCGCGAGGAGGTTGGCACCCTGTGAGCAAAATGACCGGCGGCGACATCGTGGTCCGCGCGCTCGAGGACGAGGGCGTCCCCTTCGCCTTTGGCATTCCCGGCACGCACAATATTGAGCTGTACGATTCGCTGGGCCGCGCAGAACACGTGCGCGCCATCCTCGTCACCGATGAGCAGAGCGCCAGCTTCATGGCCGACGGCGTTTCGCGCTCGTCAGGGCAACTGGGCGTCGCCAACGTGGTTCCCGGCGCCGGCCTCACTCACGCACTCTCGGGAATCGCCGAGGCCTTTCTCGACGGCATTCCCATGCTCGTCCTCGCTTGCGGAATCCGTACGGATTCCAAAATGTCGTACCAGTTGCACGATGTAGATCAGATGGCCATCGCTCGCCCGGTGACCAAAGCGCAGTTCCGCGCAGAGCACGGCGAGGAAATCTACCCGATGATCCGCCGCGCCTGCCGACTGGCTCGCACAGCGCCCGCCGGGCCGGTCTTCGTCGAGATTCCCGTCAACCTCTACCTCTTTCGCCACGCCGTTTCGCTCGACGCGCCTGCGGAAAGTGCTCCCTCGCCGAAATCTCCGGAGCCGAAGGAACTCGAACGTCTTCGCGCGCTGCTCGCAGCATCTCGCCGCCCGCTGCTTTATCTCGGACTCGGAGCGGCCAGCGCGGGCGCGGGCCTCGTTACTCTGGCTGAGCGACTCGAAGCGCCTGTGGCCACCACCATTCAGGGCAAAGGAGTGTTTCCAGAAAATCATCCGCTGTGGCTGTGGTGCGGTTTCGGCGACGCTGCGCCGCCCTTCGTGCGGAAAATCGCCGCGGGCTGCGACCTCACGCTGGCGATCGGCTGCCGCTTTTCCGAAGTCGGCACCGGCAGCTACGGAATCAAGCCGCCCGGCCCGCTGGTGCACGTGGACGTGGATCCCTCCGTGCTCGGAAAAAATTTTCCGGCGGAGCAGGGAATTGTTGCCGACGGCGCGGCATTCGTTTCCGCTCTGCTCACTGACCTTCCGCAAAAATCCTCCAGCTCCGAGTTGCGCCAGGAAATTCGCGCGGGTCACGCGGAGGTCTGGTCCGATTGGGCATCGCAGGCCGGCAGCGAGCGTGTCTCCCCGCCGCACTTGCTGAAAACTCTTCAAGCCGTTCTGGGTCCGGACGCCATCTATACCTCGGACAGTGGCAACGGAACATTTCTAGCCATGGAATGCCTTCGCCTCGACCGCCCGCGCTCGTTCCTTGCTCCGGTGGACTATTCCTGCATGGGCTACTCGGTTCCCGGCGCGCTGGGCGCGGCGCTGGCGTGCCCCGAGCGGCCAATTGCAGCGCTCGCCGGCGACGGCGCGTTTCTAATGACCGGCCTCGAAATGCTCACCGCGTCGCATCTCGGATTGCCCGTCATGGTCCTCGTTCTTCGCGACCGCGAGCTGGCCCAAATCGCCCAGTTCCAGGAAACCGCACTGGCGCAGAAAACGTGCAGCGAACTTCATGAGTTCGACCTCGCCGCAATTGCTCGCGGCTGCGGCGTCGATTTTCTTAAGCTGGCGTGCGACGCCGATGTTGAAAATGTGTTGCATCAGGCGCGCGCGATCACTGCTGCCGGACGTCCCGTGGTGGTCGAAGTGGAAATTGATTATTCGCGGAAGACTTTTTTCACGCGCGGCGTGGTGCGTACCAATCTCGGCCGTTTGCCCTGGGCCGACCGCCTGCGTTTTGTCGCCCGCGCCCTGGGACGACGGCTGACGTAAAGCGAAAAGCGAAAAACGAAAAACGAAAATCGGCCAGAAGCATGACCGAGTGCGCACCGTCAGGCGGCGGATAGGTCTGCGCATCGCTTGCTTTTTCTTCCAAGGCACAATTTGCACGCGCTCCATGCGGGCACACGCGTCTCGTGGTAAGTTTTAGTCCAGGATAAACGCCCGGGTGGCGGAATGGCAGACGCAGGGGACTTAAAATCCCCAGTCCTACAAAGGACGTGCGAGTTCGACTCTCGCCCCGGGC
>CAZIWR010000140.1:0-7311 GCA_964542805.1 uncultured Acidobacteriaceae bacterium | reverse complement strand
ACACCGCAGGCACATTGATTCTCAAGCGCAGTGAAGTGGCCGCGCTGCTCACGCTCGACGACTGCATCGCCGCCGTCGAGCAGGCCTTCAAGCTCTTTGGAGAAGGGAAGTGCGACCCGCCCGGCATGCTGGGCATTCACGGGCGCGAGGGAAGCTATCACATGAAGGCAGGAGTGCTGGCGCCTGCCGGCCGCGAATACTTTGCCGTGAAGGCCAACGCCAACTTCATGCAGAACCGCCAGCGCTTCGGGCTGCCGACGATACAGGGCATCGTCGCGCTCTACGACGGGGAGAAAGGCACCCCGCTCGCGGTTCTCGACTCTATGGAAATCACCATTCTGCGCACGGGCGCGGCGACCGCCGTGGCTGCAAAGTTTCTCGCGCGCGAAGAGACCCGCGTGGCGACCATTTGTGGATGCGGCAATCAGGGACGCATCCAGCTCCGCGCGCTCGCCCGCGTTCGCCGCATCGAGCGGGCGCACGCCTATGACCGCGATTCCGCCATGGCAGAAAAATTCAGCCGAGAAATGTCCGCCGAAATGGGCATTCAAGTGACGCCCGTGGCGGACCTGGGCCGTGCAGTCCTCGCCAGCGACGTTTCCATTTGTTGCACTCCTGCCAAGGAGTATTACCTGAAAAAGGAAATGGTGGGCCCGGGCGCGTTCATCGCCGGGGTGGGAGCGGACAACCCGGATAAGCATGAGCTCGATCCTGCGCTGTTCGCCGGCAACAAGATTGTGGTGGATATTTTCGAGCAATGCGCGACGAGCGGTGACCTGCACCATGCGCTGGCCGCGGGAATCGTTACCCGCGCCGCGGTTTATGCCGAACTCGGCGAAATCGTTGCTGGCCGCAAGCCGGGCCGCACTTCGCCGGAGGAAATTACGATTTTCGACAGCACGGGCACTGCGCTGCAGGACGTCGCTGCCGCAATTGCCGTCTACGAAAAGGCCGTGGCCGCCGGTGTCGGTGTGCGCGTGAACCTTGCGGGCTAACTGCCGTTCTTCTCGGGCGGCGCCTGTTTCTCTTCCTCTTTGCTGACAATCTCCATGTAGTATTCCGGCCGAGAGTGCTTCAAGTGATCGGCGGACGCTTTGCCGTTCCACCACGCTTTGTCCATAGGGTAAACGTCCGGATCGAAAATCGTCATGTAGAAGTGCCAGATCAAAATGGAGAGCGAGGCGAGGATGGCCTCGTAGTAGTGCACCGCTGTGGCCGCGTCCGCCACCCACTTTGGAAAATTCCGCAGCGTGAAATTCTCAAACCACAGCATGAAACCTGTGCCCGCCATCACCACCGTGCCCCACATGTACGCAAGGTACTCGATTTTTTCCGCGTAGCTGAACATCCCGAAGTGCGGGCGCTCCTTCGCGAGTCCGAGGTTGTAGCGCACCACCCCCAGAAGGTCTTTGACGTCCTTGATATCGGGAATCATGCGCCACAGGATGATGCGGTCGCTCTTCCGCAGAATCAGGTGGACGGCGTGGTACACCACGGACGCGAGCAGCACCACTCCGGCGATGCGGTGCGTGGTCGCGCGGAAGCGCATCTGGCCTTCCCACTGCACAATCGGCGCCGCCCACCACGACTCTGGGAATTTCAGCGCGAAGCCGGTGAGCACCAGCGTGGGGAAACTCAGAACCGTCAGCCAGTGCGCCATGCGGAAGTGCAGGTTCATCCGCGGCACTGCTTCGCCGGTGTGGATGCGCGGCCCGCCGCGGGCCATCTTGGCGAAGAAGTCCAGCCCGTTGTGCAGCAGCATGAAGCCCACGGTCAGCAGAATCAGCCACAAGTAGGCCTCGCGGATAAAAGCGACCACGGGATGTTCGGCGGCTGTTTCCGGCAGCACGTGCACGCGGCCGATGGCGAAGCGATTGCCTGCGCCGGGATGGCACGCGCCGCAGGTGGCGGCGATATTTTGCGGGCTGACCATCGAGCGCGGATCGCTCGACGCCAGAATATTGTGCACGCCGTGGCAGGAGGCGCAATTGGCCACCGTCTGCGAGCCCGCGCGGCTGGCCAAACCATGGAAGCTATCTTGAAATGCGGGCACTTTGTCCAGCGGCAGGTTGTAGCGCGCCGCCAGCCGTTCGTCGGAATGGCACCGGCCGCAGGTCACGCTGGAGACGCGCGCCGGGTTCACCAGCGATTGCGGTTCGCTCGGCGCCAGGATGCGGTGCTCCCCATGGCAATCGGTGCACACTGGCGAACCCCGCGACCCTCGCGCCACCGCCTCTCCGTGTACGCTCTCGACATAGGCCTTCTTGATTTCCCCATGACACGCGCCGCAGGTGGTCGGCACGTTCCAGTGATTGATTTTTGACCGTGCGTCCTGCGGGTTGTAGACCGCGTGGCTGTCATGACAATCCGAGCAGGACGGCGCCTTTTGATTGCCCGCCTCCACTTGCCGCCCGTGCCAGCTCAGCTTGTAGGCTTCCACCGGCCGCGCGTAAGGAATCTTGTGCCGGGCGAGAAATTCCGGATTGGCGTGGCACGACCCACAAGTGTCCGGTAGATTTTTCTTCGCTACCGGCGAACTCGCATCGCTCCTCGGCACGATTTTGTGCGACGGGCCGTGGCAGGAAACGCAGACCGGCGCATCCTTGTCGCCGGCGCTGCGGACCTTGGCGTGCACGCTCCGCTGGTATTGCGACACCTGGTCCGCGTGGCACGTCAAACATTCCTTGGCCGGCAGCATTCCCGCTCGCTGCACCTCGTGCGCGCTGCCGTGACAACTCGCGCAGGATTCGGCGCCCAGCGCTCCGTGGACGCTCTTCGGCACGCTGGCCGCGGCCCCGGCGTGGCATGTGAAGCATTGCGGCTTCGCGATTCGCTTCGGGTGCGGATAATCCTTGATGTCAATGTGGCACTTCTGGCAAGCCAGTGCGGAATGTTTGCCGGCTCCGAGTTTCGCCGGGTCCACGAAAATGCTCTTGCCCGACTCGGACTTCATTTCTTTTTCGCCGTGACACGCCAGGCACGCAGCATCCTGCTGCGGAAGTCCGCGCGCGCCGGATGGCGCCGGAAACGCGAACACGAGCAGGGCGAAAACAATGGTCGGCAACAGCACGGCGCCTTTTTTCAAGCAGCCTCTCAGAAAAGTCCAATTATCGGTACGCAAACAGCATCGCATAAATGATCCAGATCACAATGCAGAACCCGAGCCCCAGCGCCGTCCACGCGAAGGCCCGGATGGTTTTCATGACAATGGGCGGATGCGCTTCGGCCAGGCTGGCCTCCAGCTTACCGCTGCGCACCAGCGCGTCGTACTCCAGCGGCTTGTCCCGCTTCAATTCCACGAGCGGCATGCGGCCGGTGAAGATGGTCGTGTCCATGGGGAATTTTTCCGGGCGCAGGTGCGTGTTGAAAAAATGCACGGTGAAAATAAAGCCCGTGGCCAGCAGAGCCTCGTCGCTGTGGATAATCGTGGCGACGTTGATGGTCCAGCCGGGCAGGAATCGCGTAAAAAACACGGGAAACCACAGCGTGAGCCCCGTGGAGCCGATGATGGCGATGCCCCAGAAGACCGCGAAGTAGTCGAACTTCTCCCAGTACGTCCAGCGCCCGTACTGCGGCCGCGCGCCCTGCCCCACAAACCACTTCATCGTGGCGATAAACTCCTTCCAATCTTTCCGCGTGGGCAGCATGGTGTTAGGCCCGAAAAGCAGCGCGCGCCACGACCCGTTTTCCTTCTTCATCCGGAAGAGATCTTTCAGGTGGAAGAAGAATGTCGTAAACATCACCACGGCCGCGAAGCGGTGGATGTACCCGGCTGTTTCATAGCCGCCCAGCAGCCGCGAAAGCGTAGCCGCCCACGCGGTGTAGGAAAACTTCAGAGTCAGCCCAGTCAACGCAAGGCTCAGAAAGCTCACGATCATGAACGCGTGCAGCGTCCGGTTCAGCCGCGTGAACCGCACAAACTGTTTTTCCTGGGGCTGTCCGTTGGTCATTTCAGACGCCCTCCGGCGGCGGAGGCTTCGGCAGCTCCAGCTTGGCTGCGGCGGCGAGTTCGGCGAGCTCTGCGGCTTCTGCTTCCCGCAATTCGCGGCGCATTTGCAGCGCGCGCGGCAGCCAGAGAAGAGTGTGCAGCCCGCTGATGACGAACGTGCCCAGCAGCAGCGTGGTCATCCCCCAGAAAGTCCAGAACAGGAACGGATATTTTTCCGGGTCGTGGTGTGTGGCGTGCGTCAGGTAGCCTGCAAAGCGCCGCGTCGCGCCGGCGTGGCACTGCTGGCAGGTCTTGACCACGTTTTCGCGGCTCAGGTGGGACCGCGGGTCGGTCACTTTCAGGATGTCGTGTGCCCCGTGGCAGTCGTAGCACTTCGCCGTCTTCGTATACCCCAGCCGCGAAACTTTCCCGTGATAGGTGTCGAAGTAAGTCTCCGCGATTTGCTGATGGCAGCGCCCGCAGCGGCCCATGATTTCGAGCTTGAACTGGTCCTGGTCCGCGCGGCGAATCGTGTGCGCCGTGTGGCAATCCTTGCAGACCGGCAGCTCCTTATCCGACTTGGAAACCTTGCGCGAGTGAATGCTGTTTTCGAACTTCTCCTGAATGCCGTGGTGGCACGTGCCGCAGGTGGCCGGCACATTTTTCTCATTCACGCTGGAAAGGGGGTCGGTGTGCGGAAGCACCGCATGAGCGGTGTGACAGTTGGTGCACGTGGCCGTCACCGTCAGCCCGCTTTTCAGCAGGCCTTTGCCGTGGATGCTTTCCGTGTAGCGCTCGATGATTTCGTGCTGCTGGCCCGCGTAGCGCATCGCGGCCTTCTGCCCCTCGCGGTGGCAGCGCGCGCAGAGCGTGGGCACGTTGGTCGCAAACGTGGCTGATTGCGGATTCAGTCTTCCCAACGTGCCGTGCGTGCCGTGACATTCCTTGCAGTTGGGGGCGTTGACGTCGTTCTTGTCCAGTAGTTGCCCGTGCGTGCTGCGCTGGAACTGCTGGCCGATTTCGTCGTGGCACGCGGCGCAGTCTACTTTTTGCGTAATCGTTTCGCACGGACGCACGCGCGACGCGTTCACCTGCGAGTGACACTGGCTGCACGCGGTCTTCGCGTGGCGCGAGCCGGCCAGCTCCGCTGCGCGCACCGTCAGCGAGCGGCCGTCCCGCATGGACTTCAACTTTTCATCCGCGTGGCAGCGCATGCAGTCGGCGTCTGCCATGCCTTGCGAGTAGAAAACTTTCCGCACTTTGTGCGGCTGGTGACAATCCACGCACGCCGGCAGCACGTGAGACTGCTTTTCCCACAGCTCGCCGCGGATCACCTTCCGGTGCATCACTTCGATCATGGCGTGGCATTTCGTGCAGGTAGCGGCGATGTTCTGCCGCGAAATGGACGATGCCGAGTCGGTGTGCCGCAGGATCAAGTGCGCCGTGTGGCACGACGCGCAGTTGGGCGCCACAATCAGCCCCTTGCGCAGCAATCCTTCGCCGTGGATGCTTTCGGAAAAGTTTTCGATGATGTTGCCCTGGTGGATATTGCGGTTCAGTTGCACCGCCGTGCCTTCGCGGTGGCACTGCGCGCAGACGAACGGCACGTTCAGCGGCGCCACCGTTGAGCGCGGGTCTTTCACCGGCACGATGTCGTGGTTGCCGTGGCAATTCGTGCAGCGCGGCGCCAGAGGGTCGCCGCGGGCCACGGCCTTCCCGTGGAGTGACCGCGCATGCTGCTGCTGTTCCGCGTCGTGACACGTCCCGCAGTTCACTTTCTGCAGCGGCGCTTCGTGCGGCAGGTCTTTGCCTTCCAGGTCGGCGTGGCAGGTGGTGCACGTCAGGCTGCCGTGGACGGACGCGGCGAATTTCTTCGCGTCCACGTACACGGAGACGCTTTTCCCTTTGCGCTTGGCGGTCAGGCTCTTTTCGCCGTGACATGCCAGGCAAATCGCGTTGGGGTCTTCCTGCCGTGGGGCCGGTGTGGCAGGCAGCGGGAAGCTGAACGTGAGGTAGAGCGCGCTGATGAGTGCGAGTCGCATCGTCTTTGGCCGTGGCGCGGCCTGCGCGGCGATGTCCGGTATTCGCGTCCGGTTATCTCAGTCCGAGGTCTTTCAAGATCTTCGGGTTCGGGTCCTCCATGGTCAGAATCGTATGGCACGCGTCGCAGTCCTGCGAAATCGTGCGACCGTCTTTGCTCGTGTGGCTGCCGTCGTGGCAGCGGAAACACCCCAGGAAATCCTGGTGGCCGATGTTGTTGGGATGCGTTCCCCAGGTCAGCTTCATTTCCGGAAAAATATTGCGCAGGTAGATGCGCTTCACGTTGTCCGCGGCCGCTTCCACCTGCGACCGGTGGTTCTTGAACACGTCCGGGTAGCTCGTCTTGTAGAACTCTGTCAGCGTGGCGACGATGCGCTGCTCGGCTGCCTCCCGGCTGGAATACTCGGCGCGCAGCAACTCCACCGCCTTCTTCTTGATGTACGGAAGCGTCGTGCTGATGCGGCCTTCGTTCATGGCCTTGTCCACCGCCGGCTCGGGCAGCTCGAAAGCATGCGTCGGCCGGTTGTGACAGTCCATGCAATCCATCTTGCGCCGCTCGGCCTTGGCCAACTCCTCCGGCGTGGGCTTCACTTCGCTGGAGACGTACTCCACGGTTTTGCCGGTGTCGTCAATGTAGCTCACCAGCGGGATCACCTGGCGCCGCCCGTCGGTGGAGGTGTAGCTGATGCGTTCAAACACGTCCAAGTGCCGTCCATGGATTCCGAGGTTGCCCTGCCAGTTGCGCCCGCCGATTTTCAACACCATCACCGTGGTCAGCGGCGTATTGGCCTCGTCGTCCGAATACTTCGTGCGCACCAGGAATTTGTCGCCGGAGAATTTCTGCGGCCAGTGGCATTGTTCGCAGGTTTCCCGCGCGGGGCGGAGGTGCTGCACGGGCGAAGGAATGGGCCGCGAGTACGTCTTGAACGTCACCGCGAACACCTGCCGCAGGCCGGAGAGCTTCGAGCGCACGAACCACGGCGCGCCCGGGCCGATGTGACATTGCGTGCAGCTTACGCGCTGGTGCGGCGAATTCTGGTACGCGGTGTACTCCGGCTGCATCACCGTGTGGCACGTCTGCCCGCAAAACTGCACCGATTCCATGTAGTGCACACCACGGTAGGAGGCCGTGCCGAAAATGGCCACGTTGAGCATCGTCATGCCCGCCACCATTCCCATCGCGCGCCGCAGCGCGGGCTGGCCCAGATCAATTCGCGGATAGACATCGGGCAGCGTGCCCCTGGCGAGCAGTTTGCGCCGCCGCCAAAGGACCCCGAAGGGAATCAGCACCAGGCCCGCCAGGAAGAAGCCCGGCAGGATCAGAAAAACCAGGATTCCGATAT
>CAZIWR010000139.1:0-7340 GCA_964542805.1 uncultured Acidobacteriaceae bacterium | reverse complement strand
TCGTTGCAGACCTTCGATCAGTGGCTCGCCAGGAACAAGAGCAGGATTTCTCTGGCGTAGGTGTTGTTGGCGCATTACGCAGATCGGCTCGGGGATTTCGGGCGTCGGCAGGGCTCTTAAGGAGCGCAAAATCAAACTCATTCCCCTTCCCAAGGAATGAGGGTCCGACGCTGAGAGACGGAAACAGATGGCACACGAGCCAAGAAAGGAAACGAACAAATGCGCACACATTCCGATCCGTTGCTGAATCCGGAGACGTCCGTCGTCGTCCTGATCGATTACCAGCCAGAGATGTTCTCGCTGGTGAGGTCCATGGACCCGAAGCTCCTCGAGCTGAACGTCCAGGCGTTTGCGCGTGCCACGAAGAAAGTCGGAGTACCGACGATCCTGAGCACGGTGGGCGTGACGATGGGCGTCAATCACCCGACGGTGCCTTCACTGCGCAAGGAGCTCGTCGACATCCCCGAGTTTGATCGCAGCACCATGAACGCGTGGGAGGACGAAGCTGTGCGCGATGCCATCGAGAAGACCGGGCGCCGCCGGATCATCTTCGGTGCCCTGTGGACCGAGATCTGCCTCGCGTTCCCAGTCGTCCATGCGCGGCAGGAAGGATACGACACCTACTTTGTCACCGACATCGTCGGCGGCACGAGTCAAGTGGCCCACGACACGGGAGTCCAGAGGATGATCCAGGCGGGTGCAGTGCCGGTCACCTGGGGAGCAGTCCTCTCCGAGTGGATTCGCGACTGGAAAACCAGTCCCCATGCTGGCGCCGCGCGTGAGATTGTTCCCTGGTACTTTGGTGAGGTACAGCGCCTGCAGGAGAAGCAGGGGTGAAAACTGGTGCCGCGAGGCCGAGGAGGAGTTCATGGCCACCCGTGTGACCATGCGCGACACAATAGAAGTGGGGAGGCCAGCGCTCGAGGTCTTCGGTTTCGTCAGCGATGGAACCAATGACCCCCGGTGGCGGACCGAAGTGGACCGGATGGAGGTGAGCGGTCCCGTGGCTTTGGGAACCGAGTGGATGGAGTACTCCACGTTCTTCAAGCTGTTCCACACCGTGACGCCAGTGGTCATCAAGGAGCTTGATCGACCGAAGCGGGTCGTGGTGGAGACCCCGGACCAACATCCGGCGTGGCTGAAAAGTGTCCGCGAGGTCGAGTCCCTCGGTGAACGGCGATCGAGACTCACCTACGAGTTGGCCTTCGAACTCGCGCTGCTGAAGCAGATGACGCCAGTGCTGCCACCAGCGTGGTTTGTGTCGAGCTGGTACACCCGGCGGATCCGTCGGTACCTCAGAAACGCGAAACATATCCTTGAGACCGGAAGATGAATCTATCCATCTGAGTTGAGGATATGGTGGCCCTCAGCTACCTGAAGTCAAAGCCCGACGCGTGCGTCCCGATCCAGTCGCCCGTCTCCGTCGCGCTGGCCGGGTACTACCCCACCCGGTCGTGCATCCGCTACACGCCTGGGAAGGACGAGTACACCGTCTCCATGGAGGACTTCGTGCTTCGCAAGGCGAGCCCACCCGGGCCGCTTCGGGACGCGGCGAGCGGCAAGCCGTAGCCTAGTGGGCTCATTGAGAAGAGGGCCAGAGCGTGGAGGAAGCCTGGCGGGGTTAGTACCGCTAAGTCGCCTACTGTTTATCGACGAATCCGCAGGGTCAATCCGAAGTTCTGCCCGAGTGACGGCGTACTCGGAAACTGACCCACTACCGCTCGGGCCCGCCACGACTGCTTCGCAGGGGAGACCGATAGGTCGCCCGGCTCCAACTTTCAATCTTCACTTTCAAACTTCTGATTTCTGAATTTTGATTTTTGCTTTACGGCAGCCGCACGATCCGCGCCTCGATCACCGCCGCGATTCCGCGGATCGGTTGCAGGATCGAGTCGGGCACAGCGCCGTCGAGGCCGATGAGCGCCAGCGCTTCCGGTACGCGTTCCTCGCTCTTCGCGCCGGAAACCTCGGGACCCTGCGGCGCGCGGCCCAGATCGAACGTGGCGATGTTGATGCCCAGGCTGCCGAGCACGGTGCCCATCTGGCCGATCACGCCCGGCACGTCGCGGTTGCGCGTGAACAGAATCGTTCCTTCCAGCGGCGCCTCCAGCGGCATGCCGTCAATGGAAAGAATTCGCGGCGTGGAGCCCCACAGCACAGTGCCCTCCACACTGAGCGTGCGCCCGCCGCCGCCGGGCAGCGATGTGACTTCGATAGTGTTGGGAAAACCCTGTTCGCGCCGCCGCGTGTGTTCTTCCACCGCCAGGCCGCGCGCAGCCGCCACGCCGGCAGCGTTCACCAGATTTACTTTTTCTTCGAGAGCGGTGTTCAGTATGCCCGCCAGCACGGCGTTACGCACCACGTGCGTCCCGATTTCCGCCGGCTCCCCGGCATACGCGATGCGCACGCGGCCCACGCTGCCCGCAGCCACCTGCGCCACGAGCGACCCTAACCGTTCGCCCAGCACCAGGTACGGCCGCACGCGGCTGTACTGCTCGGCGGAAAGCGCCGGCAGGTTCACCGCATTGCGCAGCGTCCCTTCGGCCAAATAATCGCGCACCTGCTGCGCAATCAGCGTGCCCACTTCTTCCTGCGCTTCCTCCGTGGACCCGGCCACGTGCGGCGTGGCGATCACGTTGGGCAGCGCCAGCAGAGGCGAATCGCGCGGCGGCTCGACAACAAAGACGTCCAGCGCAGCCCCGGCCAAATGTCCCGTGCGCAGCGCCTCGGCCAGCGCCGCTTCGTCCACCAGTTCCCCGCGCGCGGTATTAATCAGCCGCGCGCCGCGTTTCATTTTCCCGAGCGCCACCGCATTGATGATTCTTTCCGTTGTCGGGCTCAGCGCCGTGTGCAGCGAAATGAAGTCGGCGCGCGCGAGCAAATCGTCGAGCGTCACAAGCTCCGCGCCCGCGTCCCGCGCGGCATTCTCGGAAAGGAAGGGATCGCAGGCCACCACGCGCATTTCCATCGCGCGCGCGCGCCGCGCCACTTCTCCACCCACGCGGCCCAGGCCGATCAGGCCCAGCGTCTTGCCGCGCACCTCGATGCCCTGCGCGCCGCTTTTTTCCCACCGCCCGGCGCGCGTAGCCGCGGCCAGTTGCGGCACGCTCCGCGCCAGCGCCAGCAGCAGCGCCAGGGCGTGCTCGGCCACGCTCACCGCGTTGCCGCCGGGCGTGTTCATCACCAGCACGCCGCGGCGCGTGGCCGCTTCCACATCAATATTGTCTACGCCGACTCCGGCGCGCCCCACCACGCGCAGGGCCGCTGCTTTTTCGAGCAGTTCGCTGTTCACATGCGTGGCGCTGCGCACGATGAGCCCGGCGGCATCGGCCAGTTGGCGCGCGAGCTCCGCCGCGGGCGGCACGACGATGGGCCAGCCGGTCTCGCGCAGCAGGGCCAGGCCATGCTCGCTGATGCGGTCGGCAACGACAATTTTCGGCATCGGTTCCAGCCTATGCGGCGGAGGCACGAGTGTCAAATCACCTCCCGTCCCGGGAATTAACAAGTCGGAGGTTGCAGCGAATCGCAAATTGATGTAGTAACTGTCCTCGCAATGCCCCCAGCCCTCAACGAACGCATCCAGGAAGACCTCGTCGCAGCGATGAAAGCGAAGGAGGAGCTGCGCTTGAGTGTCCTGCGAATGATGAAGGCCGCCCTGAAGAACAAAGAAATTGAAAAAATTCGCCCGTTGCAAGAGCCGGAAGAATTGCAGGTCCTGCAAACGCTGGTGAAGCAGCGGCACGAGTCCGTGGAGCAGTTCACCAAGGGCGGGCGGCTGGACCTGGCGCAAAAAGAGACCAAGGAAATCGCCATCATCGAGGGCTACCTGCCCGCCGCTCCGTCTGACGCCGATCTGGCCGCGGCCATTGATGGCGCGATTGCCGAGACCGGCGCAAAATCTCCCAAGGAAATGGGTGCGGTGATCAAAGCCGCGAAAACGCGACTGGCCGGGAAAACCGTGGACGGCAAGGCGCTGAGCGACCGCGTGCGCGAACGCTTGGCGCGAATGGCGGGTGGCGGGTGAACACCACATTCGCGCGCGTGCTGGCCGTCGTCCGAATCCTTATCGGGGTCGCCTTCGTGTGGCTGGGGGTCAGCCTGCTCATGGACCACGCTTTCCTGTTTGGCGGGCTGCTCGAGCATCTGTCGAGAACCGGCGGGCCGGTGCGCTATTACTGGCGCATGTATCTCATCATTGAAAGATACGAAACCCTCTTTGCATATTTCTCCGCGTCGGCGAGCATCTGCGCGGGTGTGTTTTATGTCACCGGCACGCTCATCAGCCTGACTTCGCTGGGCGCGTCCGCACTGCTGCTGAACTACGCCCTGGCCAGCTCCTCGGGCAATTGGCCGCACTTCCTTTCGCTCCTCGCGGCCGCGCTGACCCTGCTGTTGCTCGGGCGCCTCGGCGCGGGATGCACCTGGGGTGTGGACGGCTGGCTGATCGAGCGCTTCAAGGATTGGATGGTACTCTTTCCTCTTCGGCGGAGAGCGCCGGGAGCAAAGGCCCCGCCGCCAAAAAGCAAGAGTGCTACTGCTACTCGCAAGTGATTTTTTTCCTTCCTCGCATCTCTGCGCAAAACTTCTCACCGCGGGGGTATGCTCTCCTCGTGACCTTGCCCACACAAATTCCCGTCAAGTACACCGAGGAAGAAGCCGAGTATCTCAGCGTTCGCCCGGTGGTGAAGCAGACGTTTCAGCTCGCGGAGCTGGTGGACATGATTCTCGGCGTCACCGGCAAGGACCCCGCGCGCGTCCAGCAAATCCTGCGCACCGGCACGCTGGTCTTCAACTTTTACCGTTATTGGTGGCCGGGATTCGACGCGGGCGCGGAAGAGCTGGCCGCGGTGCTGGCGCAATTTCCGGATGCCGATCCGGCGCGCGGGTTTTGCGCGGGAGAATGCAGCGTTGCCGTGCTGGTGGGAAAGAATTTTCAGCCCGCGCACGACCACGTCACCCTGCCAACGAATGGAATCGAGCTGAACCGAGCGGAAGTCGGGCGGAGGCGCCTGTTGAGCAGGAAAAGTTTCTGGGACGCGCTGATGCAGATTCCGGGCGAACGCGCGCCGGAATACCTCGGCTATTCCTACCAGCGCCGCGCGGACCTCTACATGGTGGAGATTTCGCCCGAGCAGGCCGCCTCGCTCGCCCGCGCCGCACAAAAACTCGCCCCGCGCTCCGTCCGCGCGCAACTTGCGAAAATCTCCGCTGTCGCCCGCATCCTCTTCCTCTGCCCGCGCAAATTCATCCTTTAACTCTTCAACCTTTTAACCTTTCAACTTTGTTTGTTAATGGCTCGGCCCGAAGAGCACGCCATTCAAAAACAAAATATTCAGCCCGTCCATGAACGCGCGGTAGTTCGGTTCCTCGGCAAACGCAATCACGTTGCCGCGCCCGCTGGACTGGTGCATCAAGTACGCCTTATTGCCCGTCTGCTTGCGCGTGGCCTCCCACGTGAAGCCGCTCAGCAGCGCTTCGTTTTCCGGATAGTAGGTGGCAACGTTGGTGCCGCGATCCAGCTTCAGCGGCGTAAAGATGTTGGGGCTGTCCACCATCACGTTGGCGGAGCCGTCGTAGCCCAGGCCCAGCCAGTGCTCGCCATCCACGCGCACGCGGAAGATAGCGCCGGGAGTGGAGTCGGGTAATTCCTTTTCTGGTTGAATCGCTTTCTCCAGATCGAACTCGCTCTTCGGCGCCGCGGGCGCTTCTGGTTTTTTCTCTGCCGCTCCCGCCTGCGCTTCACCCGGAGTTGGCGCTCCCGCCGCGGGCTTTTCTTCCTTTTTTTCTACTTCCGGTTTGCCGCTGCGGAATTCGCGCGAGGTGGCCAGCAGCCCGACTTTTTCGTCGGTCAGCCAGCGCGAAGCTTCGCCAAACGTGATCAGCGTGCCGCCACGCTGCACCCATCCTTTGATGTTTTGCGCGCCGGCGTCGCCCAGGCGGTCGGGATAGCCAAAGCCGTTGGGCAGGATCAGCACGTTGTACTTGTCGAGGTCGGCGCCGCGCAGCGACGCGCCGCGCAGCAGCGTCACCTTCATGCCGTACTGCTGCTCGAGGAGGTAGCGCGTCCATCCCGCCGAGGTCGAGCTGACCGGCTCGTTCCACGCCAGCGCGATTTTCGGCGGCTCGACGTAGCCCACGTAGCCGCTGCCGAGATTGATGCCCTCTTCGATCCACGCGCGGTCCGTGGCGTGAATTTCCACGCCGTACACCGCGGCCATCTGCTCCATGCGCGCGTGCAGGTCGGCCGGATTATCTTTTGTTTTCACCACCAGCGTGCCCGCGGAGAATTTCACGTCGCCGAGCGTAAAGCTTTTCTCCGCTCGATACAGGCGGACGCCATCGCGGAGCAGTGCGGCGGCGGCCTGCGCCGCGGAGTTCGCGCCCCACGGAATCAGGTACGCCAAATGCGCCGTGCCACCGACGATGCGGCCCTGCGCCTTGGGTTGTGACTGGAGCGTAGTGAAGCTGCCCGCGGACGCCTGCTCGGCCATGTACGCTTCCACGCCGTAGAGCAGCGGCATGGACCAGCCGGTCACGTCGTAAAACTGATCGAAAATTCGCTTCTTCCGCCGGCGGAGCTGCTCCTGCACAAAGTCGTCGGGCAGCGGCGTGTTCTTGTCCAGCAGGGTTTTGGCCAGCCGCTTGTTGGGCTGCGCCAGTGAGACGACAAACGTGCCCGCCGGAAACTCTTTCGTTTGCGGCTTGCCTTCGTAGTAGTCCCGCGCGCGAGGGTTCGAAAACGATTTTTCCGCGCGCTTCACTTCAATGCCGTTGTCCATCAGCAGTGCGGCGAGTTTGGTGGTGCGGTTGGGGTCGCGCCCCGGCGGCAGGATGTACTCCTTCACGGTTTCCTGCTGCCCTTCCTGCACCGCGGACTTGCGGTAGTTGTAGAAGTAGCGCAGCAGCGCCTTGTCGTTCTTCGCCGTGTTCTGCGCGGTGGAGAGCGCGGAGATGAAGTGGTGGTGCACGGAGTCGCGGTAGAGCATCACCGTGTCGTCCGAGCGCTTCACCGCCAGGCCGCGCACGGAGGCCTGCTCGAAGGTCATGCCGATGGAGCCCTGGAACATCGGCCAGCCCTCGCCGTAGCCGGGATAGAAGGAGTCGTACACGTCGCGCGTGAAATAGTCGAAGCGGAATTTGTCGAACCATTCCGAATTATTTTTGCCGAAGGAGTACAGCCACTGGATCTGCTCTTTTGGCATGACCGGGTTCAGGGGCGGCGCGGGCGGCGCAAAATAGTACGAACTGTTCGAACCCATTTCGTGCTCGTCCACGAACACCACGGGAAACCATTCCAGATAGGCCTTCGTGCGGCCGCGCGTCTCCGGCTGCGTCTGCGC
>CAZIWR010000138.1:1684-7373 GCA_964542805.1 uncultured Acidobacteriaceae bacterium | reverse complement strand
ATGAATGTGGGACTGATCGGCCTGGGCTTGATGGGCCGGCCCATGGGATTGAACCTTATGAAAGCGGGGTTCAGCCTGACGGTGTGGAACCGCACGAGGGAACGCGCGCGCGAATTTGTGGAGAAGGGCGCGGCAACGGCGGCGTCGCCGCGGGACGTGGCGGCGAAGTCCGAGGTGTTGATCACCATGGTCAGCGACCCGCCGGCGCTGGAGGAAGTGCTCTGGGGAGCCAAGGGCGCCATCGAAGGCTTGCAGAAATCGAGCGTGCTGATTGATTCGAGCACGGTTTCGCCGGCGCTGGCGCGTCGCGCAGCAGCGGCGTGCGCGGAGCACGAGGCGGAGTTCCTCGATGCGCCGGTGACCGGCGGCACATGGGGCGCGGAAAAAGGCGAGCTGGTATTTATGGTCGGCGGGCGGAAAGAAGTTCTGGAAAAAATGCAGCCGGTGCTCGCGGCGCTGGGGAAGAAATTCTTTCATCTTGGCGGGCACGGCGCGGGACAAACCATCAAGCTGGCCATGAACATGATTCTGGCGTTGCAGGTGGATGCGCTGGCGGAAGCGCTGGCGCTGGTGCAGGGCGCGGGGCTGGACGGCGAGCGGCTGATCGAAGTTCTGCAAGCGAGCATGGCGCGCGCGGCAGTGCTCGACGTAAAAGCGCCGATGATTATGCAGCAGAATTACGCGCCGAGCTTTCCGCTGCGCTTGATGCATAAGGACCTGGGGCTGGCGCTGGACCTGGCGAATCAGCTCGGCGTGTCACTGCCGGCCACGGCCGCGGCGCGGGAGATTTATAGCGCGGTGAAAGGCTCGACGCGCGAGGACGTGGATTACGCGGCGGTGGCGAAGTTCTGGCAGAAATAGTGGCGAGAAAGAAGGGTGTAGGGTGTTGGGTTCAGGGTGTAGAAAAACAGGAAGCAGGTAGCAGGAAGCAGCAAGCGAAAAACTCGAGACGCGCTTCGCGCGGAGAAGAAAAAGCGCCTTCGGCAGAGCGGTGCGCTGCCCGCGGCCGCTCATTCTGAGACCGAAACTTCGTCGCCCTACTCCCGCCGTATAGTAAGACAAATAATCATTTGACTTACTTTTTTAGATATGGTATACATTCAGCTTGCTCGACTACCCGGGGAGGGCCCATGAAGAACGAAGTCTCGACGGTGACGACCAAAGGACAGCTCGTGATCCCGTCCAAACTGCGACGCAAGTATGGCATCCGCAAGGGGACGCAAGTGGCGTTTGTGGAGGAGAAGGACAAGCTCATACTGCAGCCACTGACCCCCGAGTTCATCCGCAGTCTGCGCGGATCGCTGAAAGGGGAACCGTCGCTGCTGGAATCATTGCTCAAAGACCGTAAGAAGGAGCGGGAACTGTGAAGCGGGTCGTTTTGGACGCCAGTGCGCTGATGACCTTCTTTGAAGATCGGCCCGGCGCAGAAAAAGTCGAGGAAATCATCAGCCGCGCGATCGAGGGAAAGACGGAATTGCTCATGAGCGTGGTGAACTGGGGCGAAGTTTACTACTCGGTTTGGCGTGGACGCGGCCGGCAGTCGGCGCAAAAAGTGATGGCAGAAATCGCTCAATTGCCCATCGAAATTGTGGATGCCAGTGCAGAACTAACGAAGATTGCCGCGGAGCTCAGAGCGCAGCACAAACTTCCGTATGCAGACTGCTTTGGAGCTTCGCTTGCGATTAGTCGGAAGGCCAGCCTTGCAACTGCCGATGCGGATTTTATTGTCGTAAAGCACGAAGTCCAATTGATCGACGTCGAGAAATAATGGTTCCTGACCGAAGATAAACTGAAGAAGTGAAATAGAAGAGGAGAATCTCTATGAGCGCCCAGCCAACAATTCCACAGTCTGCGGACAATCTTAGGTTCCGAACGGGTGCCGCGATGCTCACCAGGTTAGGATCAGAGCAGCTAAGAGATGAAATAACTGCCGTGATGGAGCTCGTTAAGAACGCTTACGACGCAGATGCCACCGATGTTTTGCTTGAATTACGAGATTCCGAAGAGGGTCAAAGATTCCGGATTCAGGACAACGGAAGCGGCATGACCCGTGAGGAGCTAGACTCAAAGTGGGCATTTCTGGCCACTGAGAATAAGAGGAGAGAAGATCGGAGTCCTATTTTTCAACGGTTGCGACTCGGACAAAAAGGAGTTGGGCGTTTCGCTACCGAAAAACTTGGGAAGCAATTGGTTCTTCGCACCCGTACTTCACAACAGGACTCTGTCTGCCAAGTCCGATTCAATTGGGACGATCTCAGCGGCGATCGCGAATTGAGCGATTATTCATTTCCGGTCGGTAGCAAGAAACCAGAGCCTTATGAACCGCTACATGGAACTCGCCTTGACATCCGCTCACTCCGGGTTTCATGGACCAAAGTCAGGGTCGAAAAACTGCGTGCTCAGCTTGCTTCGCTAATTGATCCGGAGACAGCTTCCACAGACTTTAAGATCAACCTAGTTACACCCTGGCGCGAACTGAACGGCCTATTAATAAACCCGCTTCCCGGCAATGAGACGCATCGAATTGAGTTTGAGTTGTCCGAGTCGGGAATCGAAAAGGTCAAGAAATATATTGAAGGGGAAGAATCTACTCTTGAGAGGCAGATTGACCCACCGCCATTCGGGCCAATTCGGGGAAGACTTCGTTATTTTCATCAGGGTCTCAAGGCGTCAGAACGAGGTCGTGGCGGTGACACTGATAGCGACTGGAACATGGGTGTTAGAGTCTTCCGCGACGGTTGTCGTGTCAGGCCATTTGGAGAGCCCGGCCATGAAGGGGACTGGCTTCAGATTTATAGGGTGCGGTATTTGAAAGGCAGCCGCTTTCGACTCAAGCCCCACTATCTCGAAGGGACAATTCACATATCAAAGAATCACAATCCAATGCTGCGAGACACCACAAGCCGGGAGGGACTAACTGCGGATGAATGTTTCACCGCCTTCGTGGACTATGTCAAAAATAAAGTTGCCGAACTTTCTGATCTGGTCCGGGAAGAAGAGCAAAAAGAGGAACGCCATCGGACACTCGAAAGGTATAAAAAAGCGCTAGAACCACTTTCTGCAGGCCTGAACGATCTGCGAAGTGAGGAATACAAAAAGGCAGTGGAAGAAGCAGACAAGAATTTGCGAAAATCTATAGTATGCCCGCCAGTCGTTCCAGAGATTCGAAATGCTCATTGGCAGTGTTTAGACTGCTCGGACGCATGGAAGGTACCGCTAGAAAAGACACCAACACGTTGTCGGGAATTTTCTGTTGCGCGCGATGGCAAGGACACGCAGAAACCCGGCTGCGGAAGCACAAATATCCGTCGCAAGGAAAACATTCAAAGGAATAACCCTGTTTCTCCTAACACAAATGAGCTGCTTGACGATTTGATGGCCGGCATTCCAGCTTACGTTGGCGGCATTCAGCTCAAGCCGACGATGGATTGGGGAATGGGAGAAAACGACGTTGAGGCGGTAGTGGTGCCGGAGCGGAGGGAATTGGCGATAAACGGGCGACACCTCGCTTTCCGAGCAGCCGACCAGTTAGATGGACGCGAAACAGCGGAAGGGACGGATTTTGAGTCCTTGAGGGCTGTGGCAGCGCTGACGATTCATGTGATAAACGCTGCCTCTCAAGCCTGGGGATACTGGCATTACAAGAAATCTGGTGGTCAGTTTGAACAGTTTCTTTCGAATTATGCAGCGCTTAAGGAATCCTGTCTAACCAAGCTCACTCCATCTGTATCGGAGGGTGCTGCCCACTAAGGATTTTCGCGCCTTGACCCCAGCCCGAGATCTGGGCTACGGCTTAGCCGTTGGCGGGAAATAGCACATGGGCAAGTCGCGCGAAGTGCGCAGGCCGGCCGGGGCCGCCAAAATCGCGGGAATGCAATTGACGACGACGGAGGCGGTGGCCACATCGCCGTGGGTGCCGCCGGGGACGATGAGCTTGATGTTGGGCTGGCCGGAGAGTTCGATGGTGTCGGAGGATTCCGGCGCGCCGACGTACATTTGCAGTTCAAGATAGATTTTTTCTTCGCCCTCCGCGAAGCCGCGGGCAATCTGATGGACGCCGGCAGCCTGTCCGGCAGCCACTTCCAGAAATTCCGTTTTGACCGGGGCTTTGGCGACGACGGGCTCAATGGTTTCGGTGATGTTGTCCACCGCGAAGCCGAGGCCGTCAGCCACCATGGCCACGGATTCCGGCAGGCCGTGGTGCTTGATGACGCCCGCGGCGACCTTGTTTTTGAACTCCTCGACGGTCATGCCCGCGCCGATTTTTTTCTGCAGCGGCATGCGGCGCTTGCTGGCGTCCACGATGCGCACCGCCTTCGCCGAATCCACGCGCTGCGAGACGGCGGCCAGCGTGAGCACGAGCTTGTCCATAACGAAGCCGGGATTCACGCCGGTGCCGACGATGGCCACGCCCCATTCCTTGGCCTCGGAATCGAGGTGCTCGGAAATTTCGGGATACTTCTTGAAGGGGTAAGCGAGCTCCTCGCAGGTGGAGACGACGCAGGAGCCGGCCTCGATGCACTCCATGAGCTGGTCTTCGACGTCGCGGAGATCGGAGGAGGTGGTGTGGATGACCACGTCAGCCTTCTGGCCGAGGATCTTGCCGGCGTCGTCGGAAACGAGGACGCCCCAGGGAGCGTCGGATGCGCCGACCACTTCGCCGAGGTCCTTGCCGGCCTTGGCGGGATCTTTGTCAATGGCGCCGATAATCTGCAGGGCTTTTTTCTCGCGCATCAGGCGGACAATGCCGGCACCGATGGGACCTACGCCGTACTGCACAACGCGAATGTTCTTTTTCACAGTGGGCTCCGAAAATTGAGTAGGTGGCCAGATGCGCAAAATCGCGGCAGTCCACCACAAGGGGCGCGAGGGAACTCGAAGGGCGGCGTTCCCGTTGACGCCGTCCCGAGGCATCGGGACACCGGCGGCAACGGACAAATATCACACGAAAAGCGAAAAACGAAAAGCGAAAAACGGGAAAACCAAAACATGAACGCAGAGACCCCGAGAACGCAGAGGAGCGCAGAGAAAAAGGAAGCCGAAATTCGAAACGCGGCGGACGCAATGGGGCGGGTTGCGCGGAGGATGACGGCGCGCAATAATGATGCATTCGGGAAATGCGCAGCATCAGCAGCACAAACGCGGTGGCGCGCGGAGAAAGGAAGATGAAGCCATGGGAAGAGAAAAACTGAACGAGCAGCAGGTCGCCGAAGCCGTGGCAAAACTGCCGGGTTGGAGCATCCGCAATGGCGTGCTGCACCGCGAGTTCGTGTTCAAGGATTTCGTGGAGGCCTTCGGGTTTATGGCTCGCGTGGCGCTGGCGGCGGAAGCCATGAACCATCACCCGGACTGGTCGAACTCGTGGAATCGAGTCAGCATCAGCTTGATCACGCACAGCGCCGGCGGGTTGACGACGAATGATATGGAGCTGGCGGGGAAAATACAGCAGATGTCCGGGTCTGCCGATGAAGGCAGATGAAAAGGATTCAGGAATCGGGATTCAGGAGTCAGGGGGAGACAAAGACGAATTGAGGAAGTGAGGAAGAGGGATTCCTCGCTCCGCTCGGAATGAGAAAACCCCTGGAAGCGCAGATGAACGCAGATAAACACCGATAAAAATAGAAAATAGAAAAGAGAAAAGAGAAAAGAGAAAAGAGAAAAGAGAAAAGAGAAAAGAGAAAAGAGAAAA
>CAZIWR010000138.1:0-1584 GCA_964542805.1 uncultured Acidobacteriaceae bacterium | reverse complement strand
AGAAAAGAGAAAAGAGAAAAGAGAAAAGAGAAAAGAGAAAAGAGAAAAGAGAAAAGAGAAGAACAGACCCCCTCGCAGGCCAACGGAAAGCGCTGCAAGCAGAATGACAACGGCAAAGGTCCAACAACATCCGTGGAGAGGATTCGCGCTGCGCGTGGGCGGCAGCGCGATGATCTTGCTGCTACTGCTCCGCTTCCTGCCGCTCGAGCAGTTGTGGGAGCGGATGCGGCAAGTGTCGCCGGGGGAATGGCTGCAGGTGCTCGCCGGATACATGTGCGCACACATGATTGCGGTGACCAAGTGGCGGCTGATGGTCAATCTGGCCGGCGCGGAATTGAATTGGACGCAAGCGGCGCGCTGCTATTTTGCGGGGCTCTTCGGCAATCTCTTTCTGCCTTCGTTGGTGGGCGGGGACGTGATTCGCGCGGGGATCGGGTTGAAACTGGCGCAGAGCCGCGCGGGCGTGCTGCTGGGAAGCTTTCTCGACCGACTGCTGGACGTGGCGGTGATGGCCATCGTGGCTGGCATCGGCACGCTGCTGGTGCCTGGCGCGCTGAATGAAAAGAGCCGAAGGATTTTCTGGTTTGTGGCGGCGGCGCTGGCTGTGGCGCTGGCGGGCGTGACGGCGGCGCTGTGGCTGCTGGCGCGGCGCGGCGTTTCGTTCAAGATCCGGCGGAAGCTGGTGAAGGTACGTGTCGCCGGGCGCTCCATGGCAAAGCGCCCGCAATACGTATTGATGGCGCTGAGCATGGGCCTGACCGCCCAAATGACGTTCATCACCATGATGGCGGTGCTGGCTGCGGCGTGCGGGCTGCATCTGGAATACCGGCTGTGGGTCTTCGCATTTCCGCTAGCGAAACTTTCGGCGCTCACGCCGGCGACGCTCGGCGGAATCGGCGTGCGCGAGGCGGCGCTGGGTGCGCTGCTGAAACCGTTCGGCGTGGCGTTTGCGACGGCGGTGGCCATCGGACTGATGTGGGAAACGATCGTGGTGGCGGGCGGGCTGCTGGCGGGGATGATCACGCTGGCGGCGGGGCGGTACTCGCGAAAGACGAGCCGGGCCGCGGGGAAAGAAGAGCCAGCGGAACAGCCGGCGGCGCGATTGAAGGACGCAAGGTCCCGTTGAGCTCAACGAAACAAAACGTCGCCGAAGAGGCGGCACTGGAGCGGATTCAGCGGCGGCCGGCGGACGCACGCGTCAACACATCGGTGGAAAAGCGGCCGCACGTGGTGGTGCTGGGCGCGGGACCCGCGGGACTGGGCGCGACGAATCAGATACCGGCAGAAGACTTCGCATTCGCGCTGGAGGCGTGCGGTGTCGGTCGGCGTCATGGGGCGAGGGCCGCGGCGAGCATTTTTTCCAGTGATTGCAATTGCGGCTTGCGCTCGCTCCACAGGGCGTTGGGGCGGGCCGTGCCGTCAAAGCGAAACGTCGCGAGCTGGCCGACGGTGATGGGCAGCAGCGAGTAGGCGGCGATTTCGAGCAGCGTCAGCGCGGGAAGCAGCAGGGCCATGGGCATGTGCAGCGCTTTCGCGTTGGCATGACGCAGCAGCAGATGAATCTTCCTCAAGAGCTCCTCGATG
>CAZIWR010000137.1:0-7392 GCA_964542805.1 uncultured Acidobacteriaceae bacterium | reverse complement strand
ACCTCGAAGGGATTTCGCGGTTGCACCGCACGCGCGGCTCGCGGCCCATGCGCGCTGCAGTCGAGCTGATTGCCGAGCGCGCCAAAGCCTACGGGCTGGAGGACGTGAAGATCGAGGAGTTTCCCGCCGACGGCAAGATCTTCTATGGCACGCAGCGATCGCGCCCGCCGTGGGATGCGGAATTCGCCGAGCTCTGGGAAATGAAGCAGGAGGCTGGCAAATGGGTTCCCGCTGTCCGCTGGGGCGATTGGGATGCCCAGCCGCTCACGCTGGCGCAGGATAGCGAAAGCGCCGATGTAACCGCTGAACTGGTGGACGTTAGCAACGGCAAGTCCGAGAGCGATTTCGCGGGCAAAGATGTGAAGGGAAAGATCGTGCTCGTCGCGGCGCAGCCCGGCGCAGTGGCGCGCCTCGCGGTGGGCAAGTTCGGCGCGGCGGGAATCGTCAGCTACGCGCAGAACCAGCGCACTGCCTGGTGGGGTGAAAACGAAAACCTCATCCGCTGGGGACACCTGGAAACGTTTGATCCGGTGAAGACGTTTGGCTTCATGGTGTCGCCGAAGACTGCCCGCGGATTTCGCGAGCGGCTTGCGCGCGGCGAAAAAATCATGATGCACGCCGTGGTGAAAGCCGGGCAACACCCCGGCGCGTACAGCATTCCCACGGCGGCGATTCTGGGAGCGGACCCGAAGCTGCGCGAAGAGGAAATCGTCTTCAGTTGTCACCTCGACCACCCGCGCCCGGGCGCCAACGACAATGCCAGCGGCTGCGTGACGGTACTCGAAGTCGGCCGCGCGCTGGCCAAGCTCATCGCCGAAGGAAAAATCGCGCGGCCCGCGCGCACGATTCGCTTCGTCTGGCCACCGGAAATCGAAGGCACGGTGGTGCTGCTCAATGCCAAGCCGGAGTGGGCTAAGCGCATCAAAGCCGCCATCCACATGGACATGGTCGGCGGCGGGCCGGAGACAAAAGCGGTGTTCCATGTGACACGCGGGCCGATGAGCCTGCCGTCATTTATTTACGATGTGGCCGAGGCCTTCGGCGAATTCGTGAATGAGCAGTCCTATCAATTCGCCGCAACGGGCCAGGCCGCGTATCCGCTGGTCGCGCCGGAAGGCGGCAAGGAGGCGCTGCTTGCGCAAATGTCGGAGTTTTCCATGGGCAGTGATCACGAGGTGTATGCAGAAGGCTCCTGGCGCATCCCGGCGATTTATTTGAACGACTGGCCCGACCGCTACATCCACACCAATATGGATGTGGCGGCGAATATCGATCCAACCAAGCTGAAGCGCGCCGCCTTCATCGGCGCCGCCAGCGGGTACTTTCTCGCGCAAATCACTTCAAAAGACGCAAGCGCCCTTTTGAATGTGATTAAACCGCGTACACTGCGTCGCACCGCAGTTTCGCTGGAGCGCAAAGCTCGGGTATCCGAATGGCAAGGAAATCAAGACCTACTGGTTCTTCAGCGCTACGAGCGAGAGTTGTTCGATTCGATCACGCCTTTTTTTGTTCCACCGGACGAGGCAACGAAGGATGGAGACAGGTTTCTGCGGGGGGTTATGGAAATGACCGGGAGCGCCCTTCCGGGATATGGCCCGGTGCCGTTGGGGGCCGACTTGGTTTTCGTCAGAAACGGTCAAGTGAAAGGGCCGATGAGCGTATTCGGGAATGACTACTTCGCGGACAGGTTCGGCGAAGAAAAAACGCACAGCCTGAAGTTACTTCGATATCAGGGCTTGCGAGGCAGCGGCGCCGAATTTGCATTCGAAGTTTTGAATTTCGTGGACGGGAAGCGCAGCGTCCGCGAGATCCGCGACGCTGTCGCGGCCGAATTCGGGCCAGTCGAAATCGTCTACGTTCTCGAATACCTGCGCGCGCTCGAATCCATCGGCGTGATTCAGCGCGCAAAGATGTAGTGCTCGGCGGTCTGTGCTACCATCTTTTTCCGCACGACGTGTCCAAGCCCGCCGCCATCGCCGCCGCGGAATGCCACGAGGGACCTGAATGTCGCCCACCATGATGAAAGCCCTGCGCAAGATGAGTGCGGGGCGCGGCCTGCAAATGGAAAGCGTCGCGGTGCCGGAGATCGGCCCTACGGATGCGCTGATCCGCGTGCGCGCCGCGTCCATCTGCGGCACGGACCTGCACATCTACGGCTGGGACCGCTGGTCGAAGAGCCGCATCAAGCCGCCGCTGACGCTGGGCCACGAATTCTGCGGGCACGTGGAAAAAGTCGGCGAAGAAGCCCACGGCATCGCGCCGGGCGATTTCGTCAGCGCGGAGATGCACGTGAACTGCGGCTATTGCCACCAGTGCCGCGTGGGCCAGCCACACATCTGCCAAAACCTCGAGATTATTGGCATCGACCGCGACGGCGCGTTCGCCGAGTTCGTGCGCATTCCGGCGCGCAACGTTTGGAAAGTGGACGCCAGCATCCCCGAGCACTACGCGGCCATCCTCGACCCGCTAGGCAACGCCGTGCACGCGGTGCTCGCCGGCGAGATTGCCGGGCACACCGTGGCGGTCACCGGATGCGGCCCCATCGGCCTCATGGCCATCGCCGTGGCACGTGCCTGCGGCTGCTCGACGCTCTTTGCCACGGAAGTAAATCCGCACCGCGCGGCCCTGGCTAAGCCCATGGGCGCAGACGAAGTGATCAATCCGGCGGAGACGGACGCTGTGGCGCGCGTGCGAAAGGCCACCGGCGGCACAGGAGTCGACGTGCTGCTGGAGATGAGCGGTAACCCCACCGCCATCCAACAAGGATTCAAAATGCTGCGCGCGGGGGGCAGAGCTTCGCTGCTGGGAATTCCTAACCAGCCCGTGAACTTGGATCTCGTAGAGGACGTAATTTTCAAGGGCGCGACAGTGCAGGGCATCTACGGGAGAAAGATGTTCGACACCTGGGTGCAGATGACGGCGCTATTGAAGTCCGGCCGCTTGAGTCTGGATTCGCTGTTCCGCGAAAAATATCCACTAGAAAGTTATCTGAGTGCGTTTGCACTGCTCGAAGGTGGCCAAGCCGGCAAGGTGCTTTTCTACCCTAACGGCGAAGCAGGAATGGGCAAAAAGTAGCCAATGGCCACGGTCGAATATGTGAATCAAGTTGCACGATTCGTCCCCTGACCTGCCCCCCTTTTCCCCTCCTCATTTCCCGCGCTGGAATGGAAAACTGCAGTCGTTGCCTTATAATGTTTTCGCGCCTGCCTGAATTCACCGGAGGATTGAATGAGCACGGCCACGCGTCCCCAATTGGCTTATCTGACTGCCGCACTCGAAGATCTGAAATCCAAGCATCTATATTTCCGCCTGCGCATTCTGGAAGGCGAACAAAAGCCGGTGGCTAACTTTGACGGCAGGGAGGTCATCAACCTCAGCTCGAACAACTACCTGGGCCTGACCACGCACCGGGCCTTGCGCAAAGCGGCACTAGAAGCTGTCCGGAGGCTGGGCGTAGGCTCCGGCGCGGTGCGCACCATTGCCGGCACCATGAAAATCCACATGGACCTGGAAGAGCAGATTGCGCGCTTCAAGGGCACCGAGGCCTGCGTCGTGTTTCAGTCGGGCTTCGCCGCCAATGCGGGGACCGTTTCTGCAATACTCGGCAAGGACGACCTGATCATCTCCGACGAGTTGAACCACGCTTCCATCATTGACGGTTGCCGCCTCTCCAAAGCCACCATCAAGGTTTTCGCACATAAAGACATGAAGGACTGCGAACGCATCTGCCAGGAAACCGTCAACTGGCCTGGCAAGAAGCTGCTGATTACCGACGGCGTGTTCTCCATGGACGGCGATATCGCGCCGCTGCCGCAGCTCTGTGACCTGGCCGAGAAGTACAACTGCATCATGATGGTGGACGACGCGCATTCCTCGGGCGTGCTGGGCCGCGGAGGCCGCGGCACGATTGATCACCACAATTGTCATGGGCGCGTGGACATCCAGGTGGGGACGCTGAGCAAGGCCATTGGCGCAATGGGCGGCTACATCTGCGGCTCGCGCGATCTCATTGAATTTCTTTACCACCGCGCGCGCCCGTTCCTGTTTTCCACCTCGCACCCGCCGTCCGTGACCGCCACGTGCCAGGCGGCGTTTGCGCTGCTCGATTCGCCGGACGGGGAAAAGCTGATCAAGAAGCTGTGGGCTAACACCAAATTCTTCAAGCGCCGGCTGAAGAAACTCGGCTTCGACACCGGCATCAGCGAATCGCCCATCACGCCAATCATGGTTGGTGAAGCGGCCAAGGCATTTGAATTCTCGCGGCGGCTTTTCGAAGAAGGCGTGCTGGCCGTGGCCTTGGGCTACCCGACCGTAGCGGAAGGCAAGGCGCGCATCCGCACCATCGTAACGGCTACGCACCGGCGCCAGGACTTGGAGCGCGCGCTGGAAATCCTGACGCGAGTTGGCAAAAGCCTAGGGATTATCTGAGTTGCTTTGAGCTTTGATCCTATCCGGCCGAGCCGTAGCTTCCCCCTGCTGGTGCGGCCGGAATTCCGGACTACTGCAACCTGAATCAAATCGCCGCGAGAAATTCCTCAGGGTAAGCAGTTTTTATCCGTGTTGAATAACTCCGCAGCCTTTACCTGCTTGAATCAAAGCAAGTTAAGTTCAAAGGACTTAGGCCACTGGCTTGCATGGTTTCCTTGGGCGAGAATTCATTTCATTTGGGGGTGGGAGAATGAAGAGGAATCGAAGTTTTTTTGGAGTGCTTGTTTTCCTCGGGTTCATCGTTTTGACAGCCTGCGGCGGAGGCGGAGCATCTTCAACACCACCGCCACCCCAGGCCAGCACGGCGCCAGTGACCGTGACGGTTGGAGATGCTCCACCTGCGGGAGTCACGATCATCTCAATGGAGGTGACCATCACGGGCGCGGTGCTGCAGCCGGGCAATGTCTCGCTGGTCAGCTCTCCGGTGACATTTGAAATGCACCGATTGGAAACCGAGACCGCGCTGCTGAGCAGCTTGAGTGTGCCCGCGGGCACTTACACCAGCATCAACGTCACGTTCTTCAAACCGGAAATCACCTTCTTGAACAATACCGGCGCCGCCATCATGATGGGTGGCACGCCGTGTGCCAACGGCGCCGTCTGCGAATTCAACAACATGCCCTTGGGCCAGTCCAGCGTGACCTACTCGGGCGCGCCTTTCCCGATTACCCTCGCAGCCAACACTCCGCTGGGATTGCTGGTGGACGTGGACGTGCTGAATTCGCTCCCGGCCAACATGGCCAACATGACCCCAGTGTTCGCTATGCTCAACCTGCCGGCGAAGCCGGGCACGGGCGAATTCGAGGACATGGAGGATGTTGTCGGCAAGGTGTCCGCCAAGGACACCGCCAACAACCAGTTCACGCTGCAAGTTACCTCCGGCGTGACCACCCTGATCATTAAGGTGGACAACAACACGATCTTCGACTTCTCCGACCTCGGACAGCCCAACACGTTTGCCAGCCTCGCCGTCGGCCAGGTGCTTGAGGTGGACGTAAAGATGATGCCGGACCGTTCGCTCCTGGCGACCAAGGTGAAGTTCGAGGACAACGACGTCGAGGAAGAGCTGGAAGGCACGATCGTGAAGCTGAACGGCCTCACCAGTTTCGACATGGTGCTGATGCATGAATCCACCGACGTTGCCGGAATTGCGCCGGGCAACGTGGTGACCATCAATCTCCTCTCGGGCACGCAATTCAGGGTCGATGCCGGCAACTTGCCGGTCGGCGGCCTGAACTTTATTGCCGCGACAGACCTCATGGTTGGGCAGTCGGTGGAAATCGAGCGAAAGACCACTCCGACAGGAACGCCGCCGGCCATGAACACCGACAAGGTGAAACTGAAGAAGTCCATCTTTACCGCGAAGGTGAAGGCGAAACTCAGCAATGGCACTGACTTCACCGTGGACAACCTGCCGGGGCTTTTCACCGGTATCGCCCAAATCGAAGTGCGCACCTCCACTCAGACCGAGTTCAGTCCTTCTCTCGTCAGCGTCTCGACACTGAACGCTGGCGACACGGTTTCGCTGCGTGGCCTGCTGTTTAAGACGCTCGGCGATCCGGTTCTGGTGGCCAAGAAAGTCCGCAAGCGCTAAGCACGAAGATACCTCGGGGAGAACTAAAGGGCCGTCCCGATATGTTGGGACGGCCCTTTCATTTCTGAATTGAGAACGACTGCTAGATGACCGCAGCTTCCGGGCGCGAGCGCTTGACGATCGCCAGCGTAAAAACGCCGAACCCGTACACGATCACGGCCAGCCAGGCAAACGCGCCAGCGTAGGGCAGCATGGTAGCCACGCGGATTACTAACAGACCCACAGCCAGCCGCCCGATCAGCGCGCCGGTAGTTTCCGCGGGCCCCAGCATCTTCTGTCCGAGGAAGGCGCCCGCAAAGACCTGCGCCGCGTAGATCATGGTGATCCAGGCCAGTACACTCACGATACCCAGTGCGAGACCGACAATGGTGATACAGGCGATCACAGCGGCCACCGGCGTCACCACCAGCGCGAGCACGCCGGCGCCCAACGACAGCCCGTAACGGTCGCCCTCGCGCATGGTGTCGCGCAAGAAGCCCGGCATCAGCAACGCCACCACCAGCCCGAGCATGAAGGCTGCGCCCCAGCGCAAAGTCTGGCGCCAATAGTAGCTGGGATTAGCGTAATTCGGGCGGCGCGTCACGATGCTCACTTCGATGGGGCTGCCCAGCTTGGCCTTGTCGGAGACGCTGGGCTGCTTTTCCCCGGTGAACTTTGTCTTGCCCGCGATTTCTGCCGAGGGGCCGATGGTGAGGCGTTCGCCCCTGAGCATGACGCTGCCGCCAACGTAGCCATCGAGCCGGTTTTCCGCAGCCATGGCAATCAGATCGCGGCCTACACGGCCGTCCTGCGTGCCCATAGCCGTAAAGTACATAAGGCTTCCGGCAATTACAGACTTTGAGGTCAGTTCAAAGGTCTGGCTAAAGGCGGAGACATTTTTCGCCACCGCTCCGTTCAGCGTGGCAAAGCTGCTGATGCTGCGTACGTTGCCATCCACCGTGCCGTTGATGCGCACAATTTGGGCGAAGGCAATCACGTCACCGGTCACGTGGCCGTTTACGGTCAGGTTCCGGCAGAAAGCAATGAGGTCGCCTTCCACCGTGCCCTCAATCTTCACCGTGCCGCCGGCCGCAATCAGGTCGTTCTTCACCACCTCGTCTTTCTCCACGGTGACGCCTGCGGCCACATGGCGAATTTCTGCCGCGGATGCCGCCGGCGGCAGCACCAGCAGGCAGGCCAGCGCGCCGAGCACCACGGCCACCGTCGGAGTGCGCCGCCAGCCGCGCCGGAAGAGCGCCACCGCCAGGATTACCAACGTTACCGCCGCCAACAATTCCGTAAGATTCACCATGGTCTCCCATCCTTTCCAG
>CAZIWR010000136.1:0-7395 GCA_964542805.1 uncultured Acidobacteriaceae bacterium | reverse complement strand
ACGCTGGATAGCCCGGCCCGCCGGTCACGCGCGCGATGAACGGATATTTTTCACGTTCATCGTTGGTGGGCTCCTCGCTCGTCGCGTAGAAACCCTGCTTGCGGACGTGCGCAAGCAGCCGCTCCACTTGCCGCTGCGGGTCAATATTTTTCACCAGGCGCAAATCGAGCGATGCTTCCGCTTTCGTAGGAATAATGTTCTGCGACTGCGCGCCCACGTAACCGCTCTGGATGCCGCGGATATTGAGCGACGGCTGATTGATCAGCTCGACGAGTGTTTTCCCGCCGCCTTCTGCTTTTGCAAAATGTAATTCTCGCATCAGGTCGGCGTCGTTCGCGGGCAGGTCCGCGAGCGCCTGTTTTTCGCGCTCGGAGAGCGGCGCAACGTCATCGTAAAAGCCTTCGATCAACACACGTCCTTCGGCATTCTTCATGCTCGCCAGCAACCGCGCCAAATGGAACGCGGGATTCGGCGCCCAGTTGCCGTAATGGCCGCTGTGCAACGTGCGCGTGGGGCCATAGACGGTGATGTTCACGTCCGTCACACCGCGGTTGCCGAAAAAAAGCAGCGGGCGTCCAGACTGGTGCACCGGGCCATCAATGGTGAGCAGCACGTCGCCGCGGAAAAGTTCGCCGTGCTCGGCCAGGACTTTCGCCAAATTCGGCGAGCCGGCTTCTTCTTCGCCGTCGAGGATCAGCTTCAGATTGACCGCCAGCGGAATTTTCTTAGCGCGCAGCGCGTCGAGTGCTGCGAGCAGCGCGACGATGGGCGACTTGTCGTCCGACGCCGATCGCGCATAGATCCTCCAGTCGTCCTGATATGGCGTGCCCGCAGCCGGAAGCGGAATCAGCGTCCCGCCGGCCTCCAGCGATTTTGTGCGCAGCGCGGGCGCAAAAGGCATGGTGCCGGTCCACGCCTTGGAGTCCACCGGCTGGCCGTCGTAGTGCGCGTAGAAGATCACTGTGCGCGCTGCGCCGGGCGTGGTCAGTTCGGCGTAAATCGCCGGGCCGCGGCCGGCGATGGGGAGAAATTGCACGCGCAGCCCGCGCGACTCGAGCATCGTCTTCAATTTTTCCGCATTGCGCTGGATGTTCGGCGCGTCGGTGGCGATGTTGGGAATGGAAAGCAGCTCGACCAGCTCGCGCGCGATGCGCTGTTCGCTGGCTTGGCGATATTCGCGCACGGCTGCTGCGGCACGGGAGGCCGCGGGCGCGGTTGACACCTGCGCAGCCGCGGGATAAAGTGCTCCAAGCAAAAGAGAGCAGAGTAAGACGATGCGAATCAAAACGTCCCTCCTGTAATTGCCGCCGCGTTGCGCGGCACCCGAGCATCTCATAGAGCTGACATTATAGGTTTTTCTGAGCCGCTTCCGATTGCAATTTTCCGGATGCGCGAACCGCCCAAACGGGATAAGGTTTTTTCGAGATGAGCGAATTTGCATTGCAGGTGGAAAATCTGGTGAAAGTGTACCAGCCGCGAGGCCTCCGCATGGGCCGAAGCAGGCGCGCGGCAGTTCGCGCTGTGGACGGCTTGAGCTTCGAAGTGAAGCGCGGGCAAATCTTCGGCCTGCTCGGTCCCAACGGCGCGGGCAAGACCACCACGCTGAAAGTGCTGAACACGCTGATCCGCCCGACCAGCGGCCGCGCCAGCGTGCTCGGCTACGACGTCGTTGCGCAACCGCTCGAAGTCCGCCGCCGGATTTCTGTGGTCATTCAGGAATCCGCCGCGGAACTTTTTCTGAGCACCCTGGACAATCTGCTCACCTTCGCGCGCTTTCATTCCGTGCCCTCGGCCGATGCGCAGCGCCGCGCCGAAAAAGTGATGGACCTCTTCCATCTGCGCGAGGACGCTGCGCGCAAGGTTCAGGATCTGAGTGGCGGCTTCCGCCGGCGCGTGCAGGTAGCCAAGGTGTTCATGGTGGATACGCCCGTTGTCTTCATGGACGAATTTTCCACGGGCATGGACCCCATCCTGAAGCGCGCGGTGATGAGCCTCCTGCGCGAGGAGGCCGCGCGCGGTCGCACCATTGTGCTCACCACGCAAATCCTTAGCGAGGCCGAGGAACTGTGCGACGACATCCTGATCATGAATAAGGGCAAGCAGGTGGCCCGCGGCGATCTGCACACGCTGAAGCTGCTCTCGGAAAACGTGTACGACGTTTCGCTCACGTTTGAAAAGCTGCCTGCCGCCATCGAGCAGCAACTCGCGCCGCTTGCGCCGCGACGCATGCAGGTCAGCGGCAACACCGTCGAGTTCAGCGTGAAGGCCGACGAGGCGCGCGTGCTGGCGCTCGTCGCCGAGCTGGCAAAACGCGAGCGCGTGCTGCGCGTCGAAGTCAGCGGCGCCAGCCTGGAAGATATTTTTGTGGAGTTGATGAAGTAGCGGGGGCTTTACGCCCCCGCTTGCGGCGGGGCAACCCCGTCGTTACGGGAGAACACCATGTCCGCCATATCCGCGATGCTGTACCGCGAAGGCAAAATCCGCGCCACGAACCTGACGTTTATTTTCTGGGACCTATTTTACCCGCTGGGCTATCTGCTGGTCTTCGGCGTGATGATGAACTACATGGTAGGCACGCAGTTTCCGCTGCTCGGCGTGGACTACAACTCGTTTTTCCTTGCCGGCGTGCTGGGCATGGCCAGCTTCGGAATTGCCTCGAACACCTCGTGGTCGTTTTTTCTCGACCGCGACAACGGCATCTTCTACGAGATGCTCACCTACCCGCTCAGCCGCGCCGAGTACCTGCTGGGCAAGGTGCTGTTCACCGTGTTCATCGCGCTGCTGCAAGCAGGCATCACGCTGAGTCTCGGCGCGCTCGCACTCCGCATCCCGTTGCGTGTGGACCTGCTGCCGCTGCTGCTTTTCGTTGTGGCCGGCGGCACCGCCGGCTGGTTTTTCTTCTATGCGATCTTCGCGCTGTGGACGCGGCGCAACGACGTCTTCAATAGCGTCACGTCCGTTTTCTATTTTGTGTTTCTGTTTGCCAGCTCGATGTTTTATCCGCTGGAGCCGCTGCCGGCGTGGTTCCGCGGCGCCGCGCTGGCCAATCCCGTCACTTGGCACGTGGACCTGATGCGCTACCTCACCATTGGCTTCGGTGACCCGCGCACCGTGGCCATCGAAGCCGCCGCGTTTGCGGTGTTCTGCGTCGCGTCGTTCGTCGTCGCCGCTCGATTCCTGCAAGAACAGGAATAGAAAATAGAAAATGGAAAATAGAAAACAGGAAGTTCAACGGTCGCGATTTGCCCTGGGGCGGCTGTCTGGTTTGCTCTTTTCTATTTTCTATTTTCCATTTTCTATTTTCGATTCTTGTGTGAAGGCGATGAGCGCGTCGAGCTTGCCTTGCGCGGCGCCGGAGTCGATGGACTGCGCGGCGAGGCGCACGCCTTCGAGAAAATCCGTGGCGCGGCCAGCGGCCACGAGCGCCGCGGCCGCGTTGGCCTGCACAATTTCACGGTGCGGAGAGAGTTCGCCTTTCAGCACGCGGCGGAGAATCTTCGCGTTGGTCTCGGCGTCGCCGCCCGCGACGGCTTCGAGCGGCGCGCGCCGCAGCCCGAAATCCTCCGGCACGATGGTGTAGCTGGTCACCTGGCCATCGCGCAGTTCCGCCACATGGGTTTCCCCGCTCAAGGAAATTTCATCCAGCCCGTCGGCGCCATGCACCACAAACGCGCGCGCGCTGCCCAGTTCCGCCAGCGCGTGGGCCAGCAGTTCGGTCAGCGACGCGTCATACACACCCAGCACTTGCGCCGAGGCGCCTGCAGGATTCGTCAGCGGCCCGAGCAGATTGAACACTGTGCGCAGGCGCAATTCGCTGCGCGCTTTCATGGCGTGCTTCATGGCGGTGTGCAGCGCCGGCGCGAAGAGAAATCCGATGCCGACGCTCTCAATCGCTTCGCCCACGCGCTCCGGCGGCACATTGATGTTTACGCCCAGCGCTTCGAGCACGTCCGCCGAGCCGCACTGCGAACTGATCGAGCGGTTTCCATGCTTGGCCACGTGCACGCCCGCGCCGGCCACCACGAATGCCGTGGTCGTGGAAATGTTGAACGTGCCGCGCGCGTCGCCGCCTGTGCCGCAGGTGTCCACCAGCAAGCGGGCCGGCGCTTTGTGCCCGGGCGGATAGATGCTCACGGCATGGCGGCGCATGGCGGTGGCGAAGCCGACCAATTCGTCCACCGTTTCGCCTTTCGCGCGCAACGCAGTAAGCAAGCCGGCGATCTGCACGTCGCTGACGCGCCCGGCGAGGATCTGCGTCATCGCCGCTTCGGCATCGCCGCGGGTGAGGTCTTCTCCGGCTACCACTTTTTGCAGCGCTTCGAGGAGCATTGTCTTCGATGTTGCGGCGTCCCGCAGAGCGGGACCGCCATGACACGCCTTCGCCTTGCTCGTTTCCGCGGTTGCGGGTAAACTGATTCGCTTTGCGTCGCCCCGAATTCTAGCACTGTTTCCGGTGAGACCCTCCGAGCGGTCGAACCACAGGACAACTGATGAAGATTCACGAATATCAGGCTAAGGCCATCCTCGCGCGCTATGGCGTGCCTACGCCGCGTGGCGAAGTGGCCTTCAAGAGAGATGAAGCGCGGGCCATCGCCGAGCGGCTAGGCACGCCGGTTGTTGTCGTAAAGGCGCAGATCCACGCCGGCGGCCGCGGCATAGGTGGCGGCGTGAAGCTGGCCAAATCCGCCGAGCAGGCCGGGGAGCTGGCCGGGCAGATCCTGGGTATGAAACTTGTCACGCCGCAGACCGGCGCCGAAGGCCGCATCGTGAAGCAAGTGCTGATCGAAGAGGGCCTCGACATCAAGCGCGAAATCTACATGAGCGTGCTGGTGGACCGCGCGACGGCGTGCCCGGTTTTCATGGCCAGCGCCGCCGGAGGCATGGAAATTGAAGAAGTCGCCCGGGAGCATCCCGAAGCCATCCTGCGCGAGCAGATCAATCCGGTCGTCGGCATGCAGGCGTACCAGGCGCGCAAGCTGGCCTTCGGGCTGGGCCTCGCGCCGGAAGTGGTGACCAATGCCGTCCCGTTCATGCAGGCACTCTACCGCGCGTTTGTCGAAACGGACGCGTCGCTCTTAGAAATCAACCCCTGCGTGATTACCGGCGATGGCCGCGTGGTCGCGCTGGACGCCAAGATGACCTTCGATGACAACGCGCTCTACCGCCACAAGGAAATCCTCGAGTTGCGCGACCTCGACGAAGAAGAGCCGCTCGAAGTGGAAGCCTCCAAGTACGGCCTGAACTACATCAAGCTCGACGGCACGGTCGGCTGCATGGTCAACGGCGCGGGCCTGGCCATGTCCACCATGGACATCATCAAGCTGGCTGGCGGCAGCCCAGCGAACTTCCTCGACGTCGGCGGAGGCGCCAGCGCCGAGCAGGTGAAAAACGCCTTCAAGATTCTGCTCAGCGACGCGCATGTGCGCGGCGTATTCATCAACATCTTCGGCGGCATCCTGCGCTGCGACGTGCTGGCCACCGGCGTGGTGGACGCCGCGCGCGAACTCAGCATCCAGGTACCCATTGTCGTGCGCATGGAAGGCACCAACGTCGCCGAAGGCCAGCGCATCCTGAAGGACTCCGGCCTGAACTTCACGATTGCGAATGGAATGAAAGATGGGGCGGAGAAGATCGTGCGCCTCGCGGGAGGTGCGCAGTGAGCGTTCTCGTCCACAGTTCGACTAAAGTCCTCGTGCAAGGTTTCACTGGCCGCGAGGGAACATTCCACGCGACCCAGATGATCGAATACGGAACAAAAGTGGTTGGCGGAGTGACGCCGGGCAAGGGCGGCACGAAGCATCTCGACAAACCTGTATTCAACACCGTCGCGGATGCAGTGCGTGAGACCGGCGCCGATGCGTCGGTGATTTTCGTGCCGCCGCCGTATGCAGCCGACGCAATTCTCGAGGCCACCGACGCGGGCTTGCCGCTTGTCGTGTGCATCACCGAAGGCATTCCCACCTGTGACATGGTGCGCGTCGCGGCGGCGCTGCGCGAGAAGCCGACGCGTCTGATTGGCCCCAATTGTCCGGGCATCATTTCGCCGGGCCAGTGCAAAATGGGCATCATGCCCGGCAGCATCCACAAGCAGGGGCACGTCGGCGTGGTCAGCCGCAGCGGCACACTGACCTACGAAGCGGTGGACCAACTCTCGCGGCTCGGCATCGGGCAGTCCACCTGCATTGGCATCGGTGGCGATCCGATTATCGGCACCACGTTTCTCGACGCCATCAAACTGTTCCACGAAGATCCGGACACGCACGCCATCGTGATGATTGGCGAAATTGGCGGCAACGCAGAAGAAACCGCTGCGGAGTTCATCAAGGCGCACGTGAAGAAGCCGGTGGTGGGTTTCGTCGCCGGGCAGACCGCCCCGCCGGGACGCCGCATGGGTCACGCAGGCGCCATCATCAGCGGCGGCAAGGGCACTGCGAAGGAAAAATACGCAGCCATGGCCGCCGCCGGCATCCACACTGTGCAGAGTCCGGCGGACATTGGCGCCACGCTAGCCGCCGCATTGAAGTAGGGGCGCTCCCGAAGCTTCGGGATTGTTGCGCCTCAATAAAGCAAAAAGGGGAATCGCGAATGGCGATTGAACGCACGCTCGCAATTATTAAACCCGACGCGGTTGGCCGCAACCTGGAAAGCGAAATTCTGTCGAGGATTCACAAGGCGGGCTTCCGTATTGTGGCCATCAAATCGCTTCGCCTCACCAAATCCGAGGCGGAAGGCTTTTATGCTGTGCATCGCAGCAAGGGATTTTTCGAGGAACTCACCGCCTTCATGAGCTCCGGCAAAGTGATCGTAATGGTGCTGGAAGCGGAAGGCTCCATCCTGAAATGGCGCGACACCATGGGCGCCACGAATCCCGCCAACGCCGCGCCCGGCACCATCCGCCGCGACCTCGCTGAGAGCATTGGCAACAACTGCGTCCATGGTTCCGACGCGCCGGACACCGCCGCGTTCGAAACCGGCTACTTTTTCTCCGGCCACGAGCTTCTGTAACATTCGCCTGGTTCCTTTGCATCGGGGCCGGTCTTTAGCCCGCCCCTGCAAACTTCAGGTAGAATGACCGCTGATGGACGTCATCCGGGAAACTGGCAGGCTATTTATTTTCATCGGCGCGATGTTCATTGCGCTGGGAATTCTGCTCTACTTCGGCGTCCGCCCCGGCGGACTGCCCTTTCGACTGGGACAGTTGCCTGGGGATATTGTCCACCGCACCAAAAACGGACTGTTCTATTTCCCCGTGGTGAGCTGTTTGGTGGTGAGCGCAATCATCACGCTGCTGGCGTGGCTGGTGTCGCACATTCGGAAGTGACGCGATGACGCAATTCACCTTCAATCTCGCGCCCGAGCGCAAGACGTGGACGGTCACCGAGCTGACCGCGCGCA
>CAZIWR010000135.1:0-7631 GCA_964542805.1 uncultured Acidobacteriaceae bacterium | reverse complement strand
CGCTCCGGCACGCGGAAATTCTGACGAGCCAGGGAAATGGTGGGCTCGGGCTGGGAGCACAGGCTAGAAGCCTGTGCTACTCCGGCAAGGCGCTCGACGAGATGCACCAATCCTTCTTCGAATTCGCCGCCGAGAATGGTTTGCGCGCCGAGTCTGCGCAAATAGGCTTCGTTCATCGGGGCATAAAGGCCGTAGAAACAGATGTGCGCGCGCGGGTTGAGCTTGCGCACCGGCTCGATGAGCTGCACGGCGAGTCGCGTGGCGGTGTGCATAGGCACGTAGAATGCGATCACATTCGCCGCGAGCACGAATTCTCCGTTGAACGACTCGCGCGAAAGATCGAGGCAGTTCACCGTCGCGCCCGCCGCAGCGAGCCACGCCGCCGGCGATGCCAACCCAAACGGCTGGCGGCCGAGCTCGTAAGTGGAGATGAGCAGAACTTGCATGGCAGAAAAACATTATGAGGCACAGTAGCCTGTGGAAGCAAAGCAGAGGAGACGCCCCGCTACATATGCGGAAGCGAATCGGCTAGAATGGTGGGTTGCGTTTTGCCCGGAAAGGACCTCTGTACAATGATTTCCTCGAAAAATAGTTTCTCCACGCGGACCGCGCTCACCGTTGATGGCAAGGCGTATCAGATTTTTTCGCTGGCGGCGCTGGAACGCACGGGGTTCAGCAATGTTGCACGGCTACCGTTTTCGCTGAAAGTTTTGCTTGAGAATTTGCTACGGAACGAGGACGACCGCTTTGTGCGCAAGGCGGACATCGAAGCGCTGGCCAACCGCGACGTCACGAAATCCGTCGGAAAAGAAATCAACTTCATGCCGGCGCGCGTGCTGCTGCAGGACTTTACGGGCGTGCCCGCCGTGGTGGACCTGGCGGCGATGCGCGAGGCCATGCGCAAGATGGGCGGCGATCCTAAAAAAATTAATCCGCTGCTGCCCGCCGAGCTGGTGATTGACCACTCCGTGCAGGTGGACAAGTTCGGCACGCCAGGCGCGTTCGCGTTCAACGCCGAGCTGGAATTTCACCGCAACGTGGAGCGCTACCAATTTCTGCGCTGGGGCCAAACGGCGTTTCAGGATTTCAAAGTGGTGCCGCCGGACACGGGCATCGTCCACCAGGTGAACCTGGAATATCTGGCGCGCGTAGTGTTCACCGCGCAGAACGGCGGTGCGTGGTTCGCGTATCCCGACACGCTGGTCGGAACCGACTCGCACACCACGATGATTAACGGACTCGGCGTGGTGGGCTGGGGCGTGGGCGGGATTGAAGCAGAGGCGGCCATGCTCGGCCAGCCGCTTTCGATGCTGATTCCCGACGTGGTGGGCTTCAAGCTTTCCGGGCGGCTGCCTGCGGGCTCGACGGCCACTGACCTCGTGCTGACCATCACCGAAATTCTGCGCAAGAAGGGCGTGGTGGGGAAATTCGTGGAGTTCTACGGCAGCGGGCTTTCCAGCCTCAGCCTGCCGGACCGCGCGACACTCGCCAACATGGCGCCGGAATACGGCGCGACCATCGGCTTCTTTCCGATTGACGCGGAGACGCTCGCTTACATGCGCTTCACCGCGCGCGACGAGTCACTGGCGAAACTCACGGAAGCCTACGCGAAGGAGCAGGGAATTTTCCGCACTGACGCGACGCTCGATCCCGTCTTCACCGACAAGCTGGAGCTGGACCTCGGCAGCATCGAGCCGACGATGGCCGGGCCGAAGCGTCCGCAGGACCGCGTGCCGCTGCGCGAGGCCAAGAAGTCGTTCACCAAAGCGGTGGAGAGCGTGCCACCCAAATGCGTGATGGTGCGCAACAACGGCGATGAGTTCGAGTTGTGCCACGGCGCGGTGGTGATTGCCGCCATCACGAGTTGCACGAATACGTCGAACCCGTCGTTGATGATTGGCGCCGGACTGCTGGCGAAAAAAGCCACGGAGCGCGGGCTGAAAACGAAGCCGTGGGTGAAGACGAGTCTTGCGCCGGGGTCGAAAGTGGTGACCGACTATCTGAACGCGGCGGGGCTGACGGAGTTTCTCGAAGCGCAGCGCTTCCATCTCGTCGGCTACGGCTGCACCACGTGCATCGGCAACAGCGGCCCGCTGCCCACAGCTATCGGCGAGGCCATCGAGCAGCACGGGCTGGTGGCCGTCTCCGTGCTCAGCGGCAACCGCAACTTCGAAGGCCGCGTGCATCCGCTGGTGCGCGCGAATTATCTGGCGTCGCCGCCGCTGGTGGTGGCCTACGCGCTCGCCGGGCGCATGGACATGGACCTGGTCACCGAGCCGCTGGGCACGGGCGCCAATGGCAAGGAAGTTTTTCTGCGCGATATCTGGCCGTCGCCGCAGGAAGTGGAAGAGACCATGCGCCGTGCGGTCACCACGGAAAGTTTTCGCAAGCAGTACGGCGAAGTTTTCCTGGGCGACGCGAGCTGGCGCGGCCTGCGCGTGCCCGAAGGCGACCTGTACGCATGGGACGCCAAGTCCACGTACATCCAGCACCCGCCGTACTTCGTGGACATGCCCGCAGAACCGGCGGCGGTGCGCGACGTCCGCGGCGCGCGCGTGCTGGCCATGCTGGGCGACAGCATTACCACCGACCACATTTCTCCGGCAGGCTCCATCAAGCCGGACAGCCCGGCCGGACAGTATCTGATTGGGCTGGGAGTGAAGCCGGCGGAGTTCAACTCCTACGGCGCGCGGCGCGGCAACCACGAAGTGATGATGCGGGGCACGTTCGCCAACGTGCGGCTGCGCAACGAACTGGTGCCCGGCAGTGAAGGCTGTTGGACAGCGCACTTGCCCGCAAAAGAAAAGATGTCCATCTACGACGCGGCGATGAAGTACAAGGCCGAAGGCGTTCCGCTGCTGGTGATCGCGGGAAAAGAGTACGGCTCCGGTTCTTCGCGCGACTGGGCAGCCAAAGGCACGCTGCTGCTCGGCGTGCGCGCGGTGATTGCCGAAAGCTTTGAACGCATCCACCGCTCGAATCTGGTGGGCATGGGCGTGCTGCCGCTGGAATTCAAAAAGGGAGAGACGCGGCAGTCGCTGGGGCTCACCGGCTCCGAGATGTACGAGATCGAGGGGCTGGGCAGCCTTGCACCGCGGAAAGCATTGCCGGTCCGCGCAACAGGCGAAGAGGGCAGGGAAGTGAAATTTGAGGTGGTCGTGCGCGTGGATACGCCGGAAGAAATGAGCTACTTCCGCCACGGCGGGATTTTGCAGTACGTCCTGCGGCAGATGATGAAGTAGCTCCCGCAGGCCATCTCAGGGAGTGGCGCGGGCGAGCACGGCGGCGTTGCGCTCGTCCGCGGCGATGACGCGATTGAATTTTTTCAAGTCCTCCAGCTTCGCAACGGGCACGAGCACGTCCTTCACCTTGTAATCCCGCTGGTAGCGCAGGCCATTGGCCAGGATTTCCACTTTGCTGCGGTACTCGGCAAAGCCGGCGTCCATCTCCACGGGCGCGGGGATTTCGTCGGCCTTGTAGCCTGCGGGCACCACGAATTCGTAGATGTCGCTTTGCGCGGCGGTACTGTCGTACTCGACGGGCAGCTTACGCGGCTTGCGTTCCATCACGTCGTCCCCTTTGGCGCCGAGCACGCGCAGCCGCAGCAGCAGCAAGTTGCCGGCGACTTTGGCATAGTTTTCCGAATCGAATTCGTAGTTCAGGATCAAGCTCTCGTCGTACTTCTCCAGGTTTTCCACGTCGGCTTTGCGCAGACGGAAGCTGCCGAGGAATAGTCCTAGAAAACTCTCAATCACTTTCCTTCGCTCTTCGCCCTGGGCCATGAGAAGCCGGGCACGGAGTCCCGTCGCGCTGGCGCCCCAGCGGATTTCCTTGATCGACGCGGAAATCGAGCCGCTGGCGCTGAGTGTGATTTTTCCGACGCGCAACAGCCGGTTGGTCGGCGGCGGAAGCAGCGGCAGTTCAAGCAGCTCGCCGCCGGAGTCGGTGACCAGCAGCCCGTGGTTTTTCTGCAGCGACGTCGGCAAATAACCCAGCGGCGTGGTGTCGTCGGTGGGGTCGAAGAAAACCAGCTTGCCGAGGCTGGGGTGCTCGCGGGTGGCATAGAGGACGGTGTCCGGCACGTCCGCCGGCATGCGAATAGCCAGGATGACGTGGTTGAAGTTGAGCACGGAGGGAAAGGAGGGCGCGGTGACGCCGCGCGTGGCGTTCACCAGCACGTAGTTCGACTCGATGCCGATCTCCTTGAGCATCGTGCTGAGGACGGTGGCCTTGTCCTTGCAGTCACCGAAGCGGTTGGTGAAGATGTCGCGAGCGGCGTGGGGTTGGTAGCCGCCGATGCCGATTTCGATGGCCACGTAACGGACGTCGCGCTGCGCGAAAGCGGTCAGCGCGCGGATCTTGTCGAGCATGGCAGGCGCTGCGGTGGTGAGCGCGGCCACCTTCTGCTTGATTTCCGGCGAGGAATCGCGGCGCCCGGCCGCGAGCAGCGCGTACCAGGCGCCCAGCTCGCTCCAGGAGGCGTGGCTCTTTGCGCGTTGTGCCTCGTTGTTGGGCACATAGGTGATGGCCAGCCACCCGGCCACGGCTTGCCACGGAGGCATCAGGGGTTCCGTCTCGATGGCCGGCACGTTTTCGATTTCCCAGACCGCGCCGTTTCCGCCGGTGGCCTGCGGTTTCTGGTCCGCGTAATTCATCCACTTGGCCACGTACTCCCAGCCCGACGGAAGTTGCAATACGAAACGTGCCTTGCGCACCGGCAGAGGGTCCTGGAACAGCCACTTGTCCTGGTAGACGAACGGGCGACGCCGCTGCTCGTACTCGTAGCCGATGACGCTGCCCACATCGGCGCCGTCAATTTTTGTGGCTTTCCTGCGCACGTCGTCGTAGAACGAGCCGCTGCCGTAGCTGGTTTCGATAAAGTCCTTTTCCTTCACCTCAAATTCCACGCCGGTGGCGGTGATGGCCCAGGCTTTCAGGTAGGTGAGGCGGGTCTCGGCGTCGTAAGAGGTGCCCACGTAGGCGCGGTCGCGGCCATCGGGGCGCAGGATTTTCCACGCGCGACGGTAGGTGGTGCGGATTTCGCCGTCGTCGCGCACGGTGGTGACCTGCTCGTCGAGCAGCATCACCGCCTGGGTTTCCGGCGGGTAGGCCGGCAGCGGCATGGCCGCAGCCGCGCGCAGCCAGTCCGGCGTGCCGGCCCATGCGCGGGGCACGGCGTAAAAGAATGCCGCGCCAAGGGCCGCGCCCAGCGCGCTAATTGCGAGGAGCCGATTCCGCCTGTTGGAGAACGATTTGTTCTTCATGGCCTGCCCTCACAGTGGCGAAAAAGTTCTTCCATGATCCGGACACTTCCAGGAGCACGCCTCCCGGCGAAGAACATTCATTTGGGCGTTCCGGCATCACCCGCGCGCAGCACAACTTGTTCGTCATCGCCGGCCATCACTTCGTCATAAAAGCGGCGGAGTGACGGGTAATAATCCGTCGGGAAATAATAAGCATCCACAGCCAGATTGCGCCGCACGTGCAGCTTGCTGCCCTGGCTTTCCCGCACCACTTCAAATTTCATCACGTTGGAGCCGGCCCTGCGGCCCGGTGGCAGGCTCTCGATGCGATAGTTCGCCGGGAGCTCGATGGTAATGTCGTCCACGTCCTGGAATGGGTAGCCGAAGTAGATGGGGTGCTTTCGCTTCGCGTGCAGGAAAGGATGCACCTTGCTCAGGTGGAAGACGGAAGTAGGCAGCAGCAACCGGCGTCCGGTGGCCGCCGCGTAGCCCGGAATCTCCACGCTGTACTCCACTTTCAGAGCGGCATCGCTGCCTTCCAGTCCCGTGACGCTTTCTACTTTCACCGTCGCAGTCGAAGGCAGCAGGCCCTTCAACTCGTCTTCCATGTCCTTGCGGCGCTGGGCCTCGTCTTTCTCCATGGCATCGCGGCGGCGGCGCACGGCCTGCAATCCGGTGAAGATGAACTCCACCTTGCCTTGCAGCGTGCCGTCTTCTGTCAGCTTCAGCACGGCCTTGCGCTCAGTCAATGCGTCCTTGCTGGCGGGCGTCGGGGTGGTGAGCCACGTACCGCCATCTTTGTCCGGCTTGAGCCCCGGCACTTCCGTCTTCTGCCAGGCCAGCTGGCCGAACGGACAATTGGGCATGCCGGGATCGAAGAAACGGTTCTCGTTGCCGACGCGCACCAGGGCCACCTCGGCGTCCAGCTGATATGCGTCCTGAAGCTGCTTGCGGAAGAAGTGGTCGTCGCGCTCGGCGATGTGCACGATACTGGCGGTTAACCCGGCAGAGCGGGCAAGGCCGACGAAGAGTCGCGCGATCTGGCGGCGGTAGCCGTAGCCGTTCTTCAGCACGTCCTCGATATTGTTATTCTCCTTCAGTTTTTCCTTCTTGACCTCCTGCTCCGACCTTTCCCGTTCGTAGCTCAGATTGCGGACTTGTTGCACGCGCGTGTAGATTTTGTGGAGCTTTTCCTCCGGTGACGCGGCACCGACCGTAATCTGGCTTTCGGCGTTGGCGATGCCGCCGCGCTTGCCGATGAAATCTTCCACGATATCGCGGAGCTCCTGCCCCTGCTTTTTCCAGAATTCCTCCGAATTCTTCTCCAACTGGCGCGCATAGAAAAACTCCACGCGCATGCGCAACTCCCGCTCTGGAGGCATGTACTCCTCTTCCTCGAAGGCAGGCACATTTTCGATTTCCAGGTTGATCCAATCGCCTTTCGCCTTGGGCACATTGCCGGCAGGGAGAAACATGGATGCCCATTGAATGGCCAGTCTTCGCAGCACCGGCCGGAAGGAAAACTTGGCGCGCCGCGTGAAGAACTCGCTCTGCAACGGCCAGTAGGGGCTGTAGAGCCGAGAAGTGTCCCGGAGCACGCGGTACTTGTATTCGATGATGCTGCCGGCCTGCACCTCGGGCATGGTGAAGGCCTTGGCATAGAACTTGACCCCGCGAGTCTTCACCACCGTCTTGTCAAAGATCTTGCCGTCGAAGTCCACCACCGAGCCGTCGGGGCGAATGGTGCGCGCCTTGATGTCCTTCACGCTTTCCGTGTCCTTCAAGTAGAGGATCTCCACGTCGCCGTGCTTCTTGCCTTCTTCGGAGAAAATCTTAATGCGATAGTAGTTCGTCTCAAACGACTCGTGGTCGTCGGTGAGGCGCTCGCGATAAAGGACTACGGCGTGCGCGCCGGGCGCGCCCGAGACTTCCTTCAGCGAAATCTCCTCCGGGGTGATGGGCAGCCAACCACCCTTCATCTGTGCGGCGGCCGGCGCAGCAACTGTGAGAATTCCCAGCAGCAGGCTGAGCGTCAGGATGAAGCCATGGCGATGTAACATGAAAACAACCTCCAAGGCGGGTTCGGCGCGCTAGGCCGAATTACCAAAAAAGCTAACAAACTAGGCGACAACATATCCGCCCGAACAAGCGATGTCAACACAGACAACGGGAATGCGGAGCCGCGGTGGGCGAGGAATCCCACTGTGCTCCAGTGAAAGAGGGGAGAGGGATTCTTCGGGCCGACCGAGATCGTCGGCCCTCAGAATGACGAAGCGAAGCACGAAGCGCCGGCCGGTTACGGCGTGCCGCGGGCGACCTCAACGACATGAGCCAGGTGCTCGCGGTGATGGGGCTGATTATGTTTTTGGGCTACGTGGTGGACCGCGT
>CAZIWR010000134.1:0-7644 GCA_964542805.1 uncultured Acidobacteriaceae bacterium | reverse complement strand
AACAGCCAAACATGCGCCTACGGAGCTGATATCCACGGTCCGGCTCAAGTCCAAAAAATCGCCTCCCGCACCGTCCACGCCGCGCACGAAGATTGGAATCTGCAGATGGAGGCGTTGGGAACGACGTCGCTCTGCGGGGTTAGAGCTCATGCGTTCGCCTTCCGGATCAGCCATTTCAGGTCCGTCTCGTGGTACCATCGGCCTAGTACCTGGTAAATCAGAGCAATTCGAATGCTAAAGATCGGGCGTGGCGCATCCTGCTTAACTAATTGACAATAGAAGAGTTAACGAAAACACCGCAGAGGGGAAAAGGTTTTCTCATGGACATGTTCTTCCTCTTGTTCCATGGTTTTTCTTTTTATGTGCAAAATAGAACTCATTTCCCATTGACTCGACTTCACCAGGCTGCCAGTATTGCCTTGCTGTTCGCCACTGAACTGCGTCCCCTATAGTCAAGACAAAGCCTGATCCCAAGGGCTCAGTTTCGAATGGAGGCAGAGTCTTGACGGAGGCAGCTTTGACTGATACCGCAGCAGCCGAAAAGTCGGCGGGACGCACACTGGCCATGACCCACGTGAGCAGTTTGCTGGATACTGTCGAGCGGCCAATGCTTGTCTGTGAACGGGGAGGGCTCGTGGTGCTGGCCAATGTCCGCGCGCAGCAAAGCATCAAGACCCAACGCATGCCACAGATCGGCAAACTCAATCTATTTCACGACGTTTTGAAACTCGAACCGGCGTCGGTGCTTGGCCAACTGGAGAGTGGCGAGCACGAGATCGCGCTGCGGATGAACTCCACCGACGGCACCGAAGCGCACGCGCGGATTCGCTGGCTGCCGGAGGCGGACTGGTTGGTGGTGTCCTTCGAATCGGCTCCGGAGGTCAAGTCCTCAGACGATGCGTCCATGCGCAACACCTTGCAGGAACTCCTGCAGGAACGCGAAATCACCTATCGCAATTTGCTGGCCGCCTATCTTCGCTTGCAGGAAGTGAATCGCCAGAAAACCGTCTTCCTGGCGTCGGCGGCGCATGAACTGAAAACGCCGCTGGCGGTGATGAAAGGGTACTACGACCTGCTGCTCTCCGGTTCGTTGGGCAAGCTGTCTGAACGCCAGCGCGACATCCTGCAGGAATCAAAAGAAAGCTGCGACCGGTTGGTGCGGCTCGTCTCCATGTTCCTCAATTATTCAGCGCTGGAGAGCGGCAAGCTGGTGCTGCATGTGCGCGAAAATGATCTGCGCGATTGCTTGGGAGAACTGATTTCCCGCTGGCAAGACGCGTTCCAACGCAAGCAGGTTCGGATGGAGACGCGGATCAGTGCCGCGTTGAAACCGTTTAAGTTTGACTATCAGAAAGTGCAGCAAAGCGCGGCCAACCTTTTGGACAACGCGTTGAAGCACACCCCAGCGGGCGGGTCGGTGGTTTTGACATCCGAGCCGCATTTCTGGGAACGCCGCGCGGCGGCCATGAACACGAGCGAGGAGCGGCGGCTTGCGCGCTTTGAGCACTTCAACAGCGTGCGCGTGGCTGTGGCGGACACTGGTGCCGGCATTGCTGCGGAATATCATCAGGAAATTTTTGAGGAGTTTGTCCGCGTGGACCGCTCCTCCTCCGGCATGGGGCTCGGCTTGGCCATCGTTAAGCGGCTGATCCAGGCACACCGGGGCAAAATCTGGGTGGATAGCGAAATTGGCCGTGGATGCACGTTTACATTTCTGCTTCCCACGGACACGGAATAGAAGGGCTGCCAAGAAAGAGAGAGGAAGGATTCTGAATGACAGTTACGGAACGCATTCTGGTTGTGGACGACGAGCCGAGTATCCGCAAATACCTGCAGACGTTGCTGGAAGTGGACGGCTACGAAGTGAATACAGTCAATTCAGGCAACGAAGCACTGGCCTTACTGGTCAACGGCGACCGGCCCGACTTTATCATTCTGGACGTGCTGATGCCGGAGATGGACGGCTTGGAAACCCTGCGGCGCATGATGCAGCTGGACCGCAGCCTCAACGTGGTTATGCTCTCCTGCTCCAACGAAGTGACCACGGTTGTCGACGCCATCCGCATCGGCGCCAACGACTACCTGACCAAACCCTTCGAAAAATCCGAACTCGACGCGGCCATGCTGAAGTGCCGCCAGAAGCGCGAACTCCGCCGAGAAAACGAAGCGCTGCGCGACTATTGTGACCATCTTACGGAGGATTTGAGCTTTTTGGCTGCCAGTCCCCAGATGGTGAAAATCCGCCAGCAGATCCTGCAGATTGCCCCCGTGGATGTGCCGGTGTTCGTCGCCGGCGAAAGCGGCGTGGGCAAAGAAGTGGTGGCGCGGATGATCCACATGCGTTCGCCGCGTGTAAACCAGCCTTTCATCAAAGTGAACTGCGCGGCCCTGCCAAGCGAACTCCTGGAGTCGGAGCTTTTTGGCTACGAGCAGGGCGCATTTACGGGTGCGATGCGTGCCAAGCCCGGCAAATTCGAAATGGCCAACAAGGGCACGATCTTCCTCGATGAAATCGCGGAAATGAGTCCCCAGCTGCAGGCCAAGATGTTGCACGTGCTTCAGGATCATCAATTCAACCGGTTGGGTGGGCGCCAACTGGTGCAGTGCGACGTGCGCGTTCTAGCTGCCACGAACGTAAATGTTCGGGAGGCCATTCAGTCCGGTCGCTTCCGTGAAGACTTGTACTATCGGCTGAACGTCTTCTCCATTACCGTGCCGCCATTGCGCGAGCGCACCCGCGAGATTCCGCTGCTTTTCCGTCACTTCTTGGAGAAGTACAGCGAAAAATTCCAAAAGCAGGCTATGGAGCCTTCCAGTAACTTGATTGAAGCGGCCATGAATTACCCCTGGCCGGGCAACCTGCGCGAGCTCGAGAACTTTGTGAAGCGCTACGTCATCTTGCAAGACGACGAAGGCAGTTTCCGCGAGCTGCTGGAAATGGCGGCTACTCGCCAGCGCACCTCGCCGCGCGACGATGGCGCGCCGCAGAAAGAGCAGGGCCTGAAAGCGTTGGTGCGCGGATTGAAGGACGAGGCGGAAATGGAAGCCATTGCCGATGCGCTTGAGAAGACCAACTGGAGCCGCAAAGAAGCAGCACGCATGCTTGGTATTAGTTACAAAGCGCTGCTTTACAAGATGAGGCAGTTCAAACTGGACGCTGGGAAGGCTCCCCGCTCGTCTTCAGCGGCTCCGGTGGCGAGAAACAACTAACGCATTAGAGTGAAAAGGGTTGCATATTTAGGGTAGAGCCGTTGCGATGCGAGCGTTTTCATGCAGGAAATGTAGATCGCTCGCGAGCTGCGATTTCAGACTCTAGGTACTGAATGTGCTGGAAAATACAACAGGTGTAGTCCCGTTCATGAAAATTGGCTGTTGCGGATTGCATCCAAACGGGTTATGTAGGTAGTCGCAGATGGCCATCTATGGGGCAATGGACGGCCTGAATTGGGCGGCGGACGGGAAATAGCCTCCCAGCTTGCTTTACTTTGGAATAGGGATTGCTACTTCCAGTGAAGGGCGGAGTGGGTGCATACTGTGAATCCAAGCCGGGGGATATAGGAACATGACGGAGCGACGAATTGCTCGCCGATATGAACTGTCCCTTCCCGTCGTCGTTCGCTCTCCAATCGAGCGACAAGTAGAATCGCACAATGGCCAAACGCGTGACATCTCCACGCGGGGCGTTTATTTTCTCATCGAAGAGGACATGGCGCCCGGAACTGAGCTCGATTTTACACTCACGCTTCCGGCGGAAATCACTCGCGGCACCGAAGTTTTCATTCGAGCCCACGGACGAGTGGTTCGTGTGGAGCGCAAGTCAGAAAACGGCACCGAAAAATTGGGCATTGCTGCGGTCATCGAGAAATATGACATCATCCGCGCGGAACCCGTCGCATCCTGATTCCTTTCCGCCGGTGCTTGCCGGACCTCACATCTTTGTTCCAACCTAGGTGCCACGACAGTAGAATCCAAATGATTTCTTTCGGATTGAGATGAAGAATCGTCTGCATTGGCTCATGGTGCTTGCCGTCGGCCTCATCATCAGCATTGGCATCACCCAGGGTGAGTTCTTTTTTTTGGCGACGAAATGCGCCACGCTATGACCGGAGTTTTTTCCGTGACCTGATCGTGGACAGACCTTGAAACAGCCCCGTTCAGTACGCATACGAATACTACGCAAAATATCCCGCGCTGGGGCTGGTGTATTGGCCGCTGCTGTTCCACATGGTCGAAGGGCTTTCCTTCTTGGTATTCGGAATCTCGGTGCTGGCGAGCCGACTGACCATACTGGCCTACGCCCTGGTTGGCGTCTTCTTCTGGTACAAGATTGCGGAGCGCGAGGGCCCACAATCCCGCGCGCTAGCCTCTGCGTTCATTTTTCCCCTGCTGCCGTACATGCTTCGGAATTCTGTCCTGTCCCCGTCGCTTTCCGCTGCCCGCAATTTGTGTTGCAACGCCGGGAAGATAGTCCTACCATTTTCCCTCCCGCTCAGGTTTGGGGGATTCCGGACATCAGGCTGTTCGAGGAGGGATCCGATGAAAGTCAAGGACCTGATCGAGTCCCGCAAGGAAGTCTATTCCATCCCCGTGGATATGACCGTGCACGACGCCGCGCGCTATCTGCGCGAAAAGGGCGTGCGCGCCGTGGGCATCTGCGATGCTTCCGGCAAGCTGGTTGGCTGCGTTTCCCAGTCGGACATCTCTGACAAAGTGGCCGCGGAGAATAAGTGCCCCGGGTGGATGCGTGTCACCGAAATCATGTCCACCGACCTGGTGCTGACCACGCCGGAAACACCGTTGGACGACTGCCTGCGCATGATGGAGGAGCACGGTATCTTCCACTTACTCGTGCTGGACGATCAATCGCGCTATCGTGGCATGATCTCCGTGGCCGATCTGCTGCGCGTGATCGCCACCGATCACAAGGACCGAGCGGACATGCTCGAGTCCTACATCTTCCCGCAACGATAAACGATCGACTTGCGACGAGTTGAAGGAGCCGATGTGTCGTAAGGACACGAAATCGCTCGCGCCTAGCAGCTCGAGTCCACTGCCGGCAGATGCGTGGGCCCGCCGGCGCGCACGCGGCTCAGCAGTAGCGCGCCAATCATGAAAAACACCATGATGGACAAGATGGCCATGCGCTGGTTGCCGCCTGTTCTTCTCGAAACTTCTCCGAAGAGAATTGGGCCCATCACTGCCGAGGCTTTCCCCACCAGCGAGTAGAACCCGAAAAAGTCCGCTTCCTTACCCTTGGGGATCAGCGTGGACATAAACGCCCGCGAGGCCGCCTGAATAGCGCCCAGCCCGGTTCCAGCCATCACCGCCACGATCAGAAACCCTTGCTTGCTCTGGACAAAGTACGCCGCTGCTGCCACCAGCGACCACTGCACCAGCATCAGCAGCACCACGCGTTTGGGGCCTAGGCGGTCGGTGGGCCTCGCCCACAGGTAGGCTCCTGCCAGCGCGGAGACCTGCACTACAAGGAACATCAGGATGTTCTGGGTATCGGAGAAGCCCAGGGTCTTGCTGGCAAATCCCGCTGCAAAATAGATCACGGTGTTCACGCCGTCTTCATAGAAAATATAGGCGGTGAGAAACAACTGCATCGATCGCAGATGCGGTTTGAACAGGATCTCCTGCAGCGTGCGCCAGGACTCTCGCACGCCGGCGACGGCCGCCGCCCGCACGCCGAGTTTCGCCGAAGCTTCGCGCGGCAAGTAAAGAAACGCGGGCAGTGAAAAAAACAGGAATGCTGCGGCAATCACCAGGTAGGTCACGTTAAACAGCTTCAACCGCACCAGCGGGTAGGCTAGCGCCAGGCCGAGCAGCGAGCCGACGTATCCTGTCGCAAAGCCCCAGCCGGATACGCGGCCCTGGTGATCGCGCGGGGCGATTTCTGGCAGGTAGGCGTTGTAGAAGACGAGGCCGCCCTCAAACGCAACGTAAGACACCAGCGTGACCGCGAAGCCCCACCAGAGCATTCCCGGCAACACCGTGGGGAACAGGCAGACCGCCGCCACCGAAGTTATCGTGTACGCGATCAGCAGCCGTTTGCGCACGCCAGCACGGTCAGCAATGGCCCCCATTACCGGCGAGCTGATGGCGACGAGCAACATAGAGACGGAAATGATCCGCCCCCACCACAGGTCGCCCAATCCGCGCTCGTTGCCCACAATTACGCGCTGAAAATAGGTTTGCCAAATGACGGCGGGAAGTACGACGTAAAATGAGTTTGCAAAATCGTAGAGGCACCAGCTCGCGATGGTTTTTCGGTCCATGGACCCCGGCCAGAGGCGGCCAGTATACCTTTCGCGGCGCCGATGGGACAGCGATGGAAACGAATTCTCTGCGGCGATGTGATATAAACGCGCCATTCGGATCAGGAGGAATCTATGCGGGACACTCGATTGGTGTTCGCTGCCTTGTTGTTGATCGCACTTATCGGGTCGGCTGCCCCCACGCGCGCAGAGACGAAAAAATTCAAGCCGGAAAAGGGCGTGCAGACATTTGCCGTGCGCGAACCGGTGCTGCGCATATTGCCCGGCGATGTGGTGGAGACTGAATCCCTCTACGGCGGCTACTATGAAAAGGCGGGCGGCGCGTGGCCCGGCGAAGTTGGGCCGTTCTACATCGAAGGCGCCACGACGAACGATACGCTGGTGGTGAAAATCCTGCGGCTGCGCACCAACCGCGACCACGCTGTCTCCACGCACACCCCCGGCGGCATCAGCGCAGTGGCCTCCGACCGCTACACCCGCATGTTAAACACGCCCATTCCCGCGAAGCGCTATGTCTGGAAGCTTGAAAAGAACGGTACCGTCGGCGTGCTGGACCTGCCGGACAGCAAGAAGCGCCTGGAAGTGCCGCTCAGCCCGATGCTCGGCCGCGTAGCTGTCGCGCCCGCCGGCGAAGAGGCCTGGGGCGGCCTGTGGCCTGGCAACTTCGGCGGCAACATGGACGTCAGCGACGTCCGCGAAGGCGCCACGGTCTACCTGCCGGTTTTTCACGACGGCGCATATTTTTATTTCGGTGACGGCCACGCGTTGCAGGGTGACGGCGAAATCTGCGGCTCAGGCCTCGAGACCACTATGGAGGTCACTTTTCAGTTCGAATTGATCAAGGGTAAGAAAATCGCTTGGCCGCGCATTGAAAACGACGAATACATTATGACTGTCGGCAGCGTCCGCCCGCTTTCCGATGCGCTGCGCATCGCTGCTGTGGAGATGGTTGAGTGGCTGGAAAACGAGTACAAGTTCGACCGCTGGGATGCCTATCAAACCGTCTCCCAGCTCGCTGTCATGCGCGTGGGAAATATGGTGGACCCCAATTACGCGGTTGTAGTGAAAATCCCTAAGCGTCTATTGCCGAAGTGACGCTCACAAACAATTCTAGGGGTGCTCGCGAATCATCGGGGTTGATGCGCCCCTGAATTCTCGATCCTGCTTCCGCCCCGCGGAAGCTAACACGTATCTCAACCGCTTTTGCCCCAGATGGCCATCACCGCGAAAAGCGCGCCGATCGCTGCCGGGAACGCTGCTTCCTGCGTGAAGCCAGCCAGGCGAAACGCCTGCGCCGCCTGCACGAGAAGAAACAGCGCGGCGCCGCCAAACGCAATCCGCCGAATGGTCTTCACCACCATAT
>CAZIWR010000133.1:0-7644 GCA_964542805.1 uncultured Acidobacteriaceae bacterium | reverse complement strand
GCACTTTGTTAACGCAGATTCGCTTGCGCGAAATAAATGGCCAGGAGAAGAAGGGCAATGGCGAAACCAAGAAGGGCGATGGTGCCGCGGTACCAGACGGTGCCCTCCTTATGGCGAACAAAGCGGGCGACCACTCCGGAGACGAAACAAACCGCGGCGGCGATAATCAGGCCGTAAATCCAAGGGAGCAGAGGCGATGGCTCCAAAGCGAAATCCTTTCCTGGGGACGATGCGCAACTGGAAGAATTCTAGAACATGAGGGGAGGAAAGCAAGGGTGGTGATGGGAAGGTGCAGCGAAAAGGAGAATTGAGTGATTGGTGATTCGCGGGTCAACCGCCCGCGGAAAAGATGAGTGATTGGGGAGAGGAAGGAGGAAAGTTTCAGAGTGGCAAAGTTACAGAGTGGGAGAGTTGCAGAGACGACAGACCGCGCGAAAAGCAAAGCGGCGTCAAGCCGCCGCACTCCATAGGGGCATTGGGGAGGGAGAAGGAAATTGGCGGAGGCGTGATAGGGTAACGTTTTGCGGGAGGGCGCATGGCGAAGGCGGGGGAATTGAAGACGGTGCTGATCACGGGCGGGACGGATGGGTTGGGGAAAGCAACGGCGCTGCTGCTGGCGAAGCAGGGGTACCGGGTGATCGCAACGGGGCGCAATGCGGAGCGACGCGCGCAACTCGAAGCGCTGGCGCGGGAAAGAAAACTGCCGCTGACGACCCTCACGATGGATGTGCGCGAGGATGCGTCGGTGGAGCGCGGGCTGGACGAGGCGCGGGCGCAGCTCCCTCGGCTCCCCTCGGGACAAGCCGGTGGGATCGACGTGCTGGTAAACAACGCGGGGATCGGAACCTACGCGGTGATGGAAGAGATCACCCTGGAGGACCTGCGGCAACAGTTCGAAACGAATTTCTTTGGCGCGGTGCGGCTGATCCAGCGCGTGCTGCCGGAAATGCGCGCGCGGAAGCGCGGGTGCATCGTGAATATCAGCTCGATTGCGGGGAAGTACGCGTTTCCGCTGTTCGGGCCGTACAGCGCGAGCAAATTTGCGCTGGAGGCGATGAGCGACGCGCTGCGCATGGAGGTGCGGCCGTTCGGAATCAACGTGGTGCTGATCGAGCCGGGGTACATCCCGACGGGATTTCAGGCGACGGCGCAGGAGATGTCGTCGGAGTACGTGAAAAACGTGGAACGCAGCGCGTACGCGCAGCTCTACAAGAATTACGGGCGAAACTACCGGAAGTCCACGGAAACGGTGAAGGATAAACCGGAGGACTGCGCGGAAGTGATCCTGCGGGCGATGCGCGCGGAACGGCCGCGGGCGCGGTACATGGTGACGCGGCGCGCACAAGTGCTGAGTTTTGCGAAGCGATTCGTGACGGACCGGTTTCTGGATTGGAGATTCGGAAAGAGCTTGGGATGGAAATAGGACGAGGAAGTGAGGAAAAGAGGAAGGAGGAAGGGAAGAAAGAGGAATGAGCAGGAAGCAAAAAAGAGAAGAGAACAAAACGTAGAGCCACGCCGGCAAGAAGATTTGGGCAGGGAAGCAAAGGCGACCAGAGATCAAATGGCGGCGAAAGGAACGGTCTTAGAAATCGTTGCGGCTGGTGGAAACTTTCTTGGGGTCGGAGCGGGAGATGAACTCTTTGACGCGACGCCGCGCGTCGGCGTCGATGTGGATGAACTCGATGGCCATGCCTACGCCGGGCTCGACGCGGCGGACCATGCCGGTGACGACGAAGGGTTTGGCGGAACCCAACGTGAGGCGAAATTCGATGGTTTCGCCGCGCTGAAAGGGACGGGAATCGAGAATGAAGAAGCCGCTGGTGGAGAGGTCGCGAACGCGAGGGACCGAAGAGAGATACTGGACGGTGATTTCCTCGCCGGCCACGCGCGGCTCTAGACGCCGATTAATATCATCCGAGGCCATACGAGGGAGTGTAGCAGAGAGTCCGGCAGGAGGGAATTGGACCGGACGCGGCGACGAATTGCCGGCACGCTTTGGAGGCGCGGTAAAGCTCAAGAGTTAGCAAAAAGAAAATGACGGCGACTCTCTTCGAAACTGGACAAGCGCAGTATGGTGCGTCCAAAATGGAGAGCGCAGCACGGCAAGTTTTTCCACGGTGAGGGGACGGGATTTGCAATGAAGCGGAAGAAGCTGGGTGAAGTCCTGCGGGAGCGGAAGCGGATCTCGGAAGAAGACCTGCAATCGGTGATCGACGAGCAGCAGGCGAAGTCGGTGCTGCTGGGCGAACTGCTTCTGGAGCGGGACCTGGTGAAAAAGGACGACCTAGTTTCCGCGCTGGAGGAAGTGACGCGCTTCCGGTACGTGGACTGCCGGTTTGCAACGGTGGAGACGGCGGTGCTGGAAATGGTGCCGCGCAGCGCGGCGATTAAGAACTGCGCGCTGCCGCTCGTGCGAGAAGGCAACCGCATCATCATGGTGATGGCGGAACCACAAAACCTGCACGGGCTGGACGAGCTGCGCTTCATCTCCGGGATGGAAATTTCCCCGCGCCTGGGATTCCGCACGGAAATCATGGAAGCCATCGAGAAGTGTTACGCCGAGCTGGAGCCGACGGAAGAAGCCATGGCGGCGAAGCTGCCGTTCATCGAGCAGGTGGACGTGTCGGACATGCAGTTTCACACCGCCAGCGCCAGCGAACGAAACAAAGCGGCGATGGAGGAGTTCGAGGCGGAACTACGCAACGAAAAGACGCCGGCCGTGCGGCTGGTGAGCGCCATCCTCTCCGCGGCGGCCACGAAAAAAGCGAGCGACATCCACATCGAACCGCAGGCCATGGGGACCGTGGTGCGCGTGCGCGTGGACGGCGTGCTGCGAGAGCTGACGCACATACCGGGCGAGATGCAAAATTCGCTCATTTCGCGAGTCAAAATCCTGTCGGATATGGACATCGCGGAGCGGCGCGTGCCGCAAGACGGACGGTTCCTGGTGGAGATCGGGGGAAAGCATCTGGACCTGCGCGTCTCCACGCTGCCGACACACTACGGGGAAAAAGTGGTGATGCGGCTGTTGGACCCCAGCGTGACGCGGGTGGGATTCGGGGAGCTGGGCTTTTCGGAGGAGAACGCGGCGACAATGCAAGTGGTGCTGAACAGCCCGCAGGGCATGCTGCTGGTGACCGGGCCGACGGGGTCGGGGAAAAGCACGACGCTGTACGCGGCATTGAATGCGGTGAGGTCGCCGGGGATCAACATCATCACGGTGGAAGAACCGATCGAGTACAAGATTGAAGAAGTGAACCAGGTGCAGGTGAATACGAAGACGGGACTGACCTTCGCGACGTGCCTGCGGTCGATCCTGCGGCAAGACCCCAACGTGATCATGGTGGGAGAAATCCGCGACACGGAAACGGCGGAAATCGCGCTGCAAGCGGCGCAGACGGGACACCTGGTGCTCTCCACTCTGCACACGAACGACGCGGTGGGAGCCATCACGCGACTGCTGGACCTGAACGTGCCGGCGTTCCTGGTGGCGAATTCGGTGTCGCAGGTGGTGGCACAGCGGCTGGTGCGAAAACTGTGCCGTTGCAAGCAAGAAGAAACCATCAAGGCGGAATACGCCACGCGGCTGCTGACGGCGGGCATCACGGATTTCGAAAGCAAGATGTACGTGCCCGTGGGCTGCAACGATTGCGAAAATACCGGATACCGCGGAAGAGTGGGCATCTACGAGATCCTGGTGTTTGACGAGCGGATGCGCGCGGCGGTGCGCTCCTCGACGCGGGACGATGAGATCCGCAACTTGGCGCGGAGCGGCGGGATGCGCCCCATGCAGGAAGACGCCATGGACAAGGTGAAGCAGGGTATCACCACGCTCGACGAAGTAATGCGCGTGGTGCCGTTCGAGCACGAAGCCAACCTGCGCTGTCCCAGTTGCGGGAAAGGGCTGGCGTCGACGTTCCTGTTCTGCCCATTCTGCGGGGCGGGGACGCGCCAGGCGGGAGCGGCCCGGGGAGCGGGCGGCAGACAATCCTCACAAAAAGGAGGGAACGGGTGAGGACACGAGTGAAAAAGAAGACCATGCCGCCTCCGCGGCAGTTTGACCGCTACTCGCCGTACCGGGACCTGTCGATGACCTATGAAGGGCGGTCGGAAGAGATCCCCCTGCGCGTGCCGGACCTGTCCATCCACGGGATGTTCATCAATACGCCGCGAATGTTCGCGGAAGGGTCCGTGCTGAAATTGAATTTTAACCTGACGCGGACCGGCTACCCGGTGAGCACGCGTGGCGAAGTGCGCTACTGCGTGCCGGGAATCGGAGTGGGCGTGGAATTTGTGAGCATCTCCGAAGAAGCGCAAGAGGCCATCGCCGAGGAATTGGAAATCGCCGAGGCGTTCACGCGACGCAAGCGGTAGCACTTCAAAAAATCGAAAATCGAAAATCGAAAAGCGAAAACCGAAAATCGAAACTCGAAAAGCGGAAAGCGGAAAGCGGAAAGCGGGGAAGTCACACCTTCAGCAAGTCCAGCAGCGCAATCCTGCGGAGAACATTCAGGAGAAGAGAGATCCTTCGGGCCGATGAAACCCATCGGCCCTCAGGATGACCGCGCATCACTTTGGCGAGCGAGGTCAGTTGGAGATTTGCGGAGAGATACTGGCCTCGCGGATGGAGAGGAAAAACTTGCTCCATTCGGCGTGCTGGGGATGCTCGGCGTAGGCTTCCGCGGCGGCGCGGTTTTCGAACTCGATGACGAAGGCGGCGTGATAATCGCGGGGCTGCATGCGCGTGGCCTTGAGCCAGACGTTCTTGATGCCCGGGATTTTGGCGGCCATTTCCTTCACGCCGTCGAGGGCTTTCTGCTTGTCGGCGTCGGAGACACCGGCTTTCCATTGAATCAGCGATATGTGAATGATGGTACTCGGCGTGTTGAATTTGTTTTGCGCAGTGATGTAGCCGCCGGCGAAGAGAGCGGCGGCGAGAAACACGGCGCAGGCGAGGCGAAGAGATTTGTGCATTGCAGTTCCTCCTGGGAAATTGTGCAGCGAGGGGATGATAGCGCAGGAGAGATGAGGAAACGAAATTCGAAAATCGAAAAGCGAAAATCGGCACGAGGCCTTTCCCCGAGGCAGGGGCCTCGGGGCTCGGTTGCTTGCGATCAGGGGCAGGCACAGGGGCCTGCCCTGACGGCGCGATGTGCGCTGGACAGGCTAGAAAGCCTGTCCTACGAGAGAAGGGCGGACACATAGGTCCGCCCCTACAAAGGCACGCAGCCCCTTCGACTCCGCTCAGGGCAAGCAAGAGTGGCTGCGCTACAGGCCGCGCTACGGCTTGGTCTTCACGGGATCGGCGGGGCGAGAAGGAAGTTTTTTCGGATTTTCCTTCATGCGCTTGAGGACTTCCTCGACGCCGCGCTCGAGTTGCGGGTCGCGGCCGGCGATGAGCGACTTGGGATCGTTTTCAATGACGATGTCCGGATCCACGCCGTGGTTTTCGACGTCCCATTTTCCGGTCGCGTCGGCGTTGCCGAATTCGGGCACATTGACGGTGCCGCCGTCAATGAGCGGACCGCGGTCGGTGATGCCAATGACGCCGCCCCAGGAACGCTTGCCGATGAGCGGACCAAGACCCGCGCGGCGGAACATGTTGGGGAATATGTCGCCGTCGGAAGCGGAGGTTTCATTGAGCAGGCAGACCATGCTCCCGTAAAAGACTACGCCGGGATACGTGGAAGTAGCTTCGCTGGTGCGCGCGAAGCCGGTGGCAAGCAACTGGCGGCGCAGGCGCTCGATGAGCATCTGCGAAACGTTGCCGCCGCCGTTGCCGCGGACGTCAATGACCAGGCCTTCCTTGCGAATCTGCGGGTAAAACCACTTGATGAATTCGCGGATGCCGTTGGCGCCCATGTCGGGAATGTGCAGATAGCCGACGCGGCCGCCGGTCAGTTTGTCCACTTTTTCCTGGTTGGAAACGACCCAGTCGAGATAGAGGAGGCTTTCTTCACTGGTGACGGGGCGATAGGTGACTTTGCGCGCGCCGTCGGTGGAAGGCTTGCTGTTGACGGTGAGCGTGACGGTGCGGTCGGCCTTGTTGCGGAAGAGGCGATAGGGGTCTTCACTCGCTTTTAGTTCTTCGCCGTCGACGGCGAGGAGGAATTCGCCTTCCTTGACGTCCACGCCGACTTCGGTGAGCGGAGAGCGGTAGCGATCCTCTTCATTCTGCCCGCGGAAGATGCGCGTGAATTTGTAGCGGCCGGAAGCGGCATCGAGCGCGAAACGCGCGCCGGGAAGCGCGACGCGAGGACGATCGGGAATCTGCCAGTCGCCGCCGGAAATGTAGGCGTGGGAAACGGTGAGCTCGGCAACCATTTCGCCCATGACGTAGTTGAGGTCGGAACGGTGGCCGACGTACTGGAGCAGCGACTTGTACTGGTCGTGGAGCGCTTGCCAGTCGTAGCCGTGCATGTTCTTGACGTAAAAGAAATCACGGTAGCGGCGCCAGACTTCGTCGAAGATCTGCGCCCATTCTTCGGACGGAATGCGGTCCACCATCAGGCCGCGGGTGGAAACGGTCTTGGGCGTGGGCTGGCCTTTGACGGGGAGGTCGTAGAGCTTGCCTTCCTGGCCGATGCGGACCAGGGCCTTGGTGCCGTCTTGCGAAACGGCGTAGCCGTTGATGCGCTCGGCGACGGTGGTTTCCTTGCGCTCCTTGAGCGAATACTGGCGGAGCGAAGGCTGGGCCTCGGAGTCCCGGCCGTAAAAGAAGGAGCCCCCGCGCACAAAAAGGAGGTGGCCCTTGATGGCCGCGAGGCCACCGTAGTTGTCGGGATCGAGAGGAACGCGGGAGACGCGACCTTCGATGCCGTCGAAGTCAATCTTCAGGTATTCCTTTTTCTTGGGCTCGTCTTTTTTGGGTTCTTCCTTTTTTTGTGCATCCGAGGATGCCGGGCTAAAGCCCGGCGCTACAGGTGCGGGGCCGGGAGCCGGCGCGGAAGAGGGCGGGGTCGGCGGAGCGGCGGGAGTTTCAGGGGCGAGAGTGACTTCGTCGCTTTCCGCGGGGAAGGGGTGCTTCCCGTCTTTGCGCAGGGTGAGGGCGAAAATGCTGCCCTGGCGAGTGAGCGCGTAATTGAATTCATTGCTGCCGATGAGTGGAGCGTATTCGCGGTCACTGAGAAAGTAGAGATAGTTTCCGTCGGGGTCCCAGGCGGGCGAGTAGTGATTGAAGAAATCGTCGGTGACGCGGCGAACCTGGCCGTCGGCGACACTCCAGACATAAACGGCGCGGGCGAAAGCAGGATTCGTCATGGTGAAGGCCAGATGGCCGCCGTCGTCGGACCAGGTGTAGTCACGAAGCTGGCCGCGCTTTTCGTCAGCGATTTCCGTGACCTTTTTGTCGTCGAGGGTGAGGATGAAGAGCTTGCCATCTTTGTCGCTGAAGGCGAGGCGCTTGCCGTCGGGCGCCCATTCGGGAGCGTAGCGCATGCAGGTGCCGTTCGAGGTGAGCTGCTCGGGCTTGCCCGAACCGTCCTGATTGATCAGATAGATTTCGTCTTCGCCGCTGCGGTCGGAAACAAAGGCAATCTTGCGGCCGTCGGGCGACCAGCGACCCCACTTGTCGTGCGCGTTGGAGGATTCGGTGAGATTGCGCGTGGGGCCCTTCTCGATGGGCACGGAAAAAATATCGCCGCG
>CAZIWR010000132.1:4683-7694 GCA_964542805.1 uncultured Acidobacteriaceae bacterium | reverse complement strand
TCATGCTCATCCTGGTGATGGCGGCGAATTACGCGTTGCTGTTCGTCGGCTGGGAAGGCGTGGGGCTGTGCAGCTACCTGTTGATCGGATTTTCATTTCTGCGCAAGTCGGCCGCGGACGCAGGGAAAAAGGCGTTCATCGTAAACCGCATTGGCGACTTCGGCTTCATGCTCGGAATGTTTTTGATGTTCAAAACGTTCGGTTCGCTGGATTTTTCCGATGTGTTCAGCGGCGCCGCGCAAATGCCGGTGGAGGGCATGGGTGCGGCGGGCGTGCTCACTGCGATTGCTCTGCTGCTCTTTGTGGGCGCCACAGGAAAATCGGCGCAGCTTCCACTGTACGTCTGGCTGCCGGACGCGATGGAAGGCCCCACGCCGGTAAGCGCGTTAATTCATGCGGCGACCATGGTTACCGCCGGAGTGTACGTGGTGGCGCGCTCCGGCGTGATTTTCGCGCACGCGCCCCTGGCCATGACCGTTGTTGCCGTCATCGGCTGCGCCACGGCACTGTTTGCAGCGACCATTGGCCTCGCGCAAAACGACATCAAGCGTGTGCTCGCCTACTCCACGGTGAGCCAGCTCGGCTACATGATGCTGGCTTGCGGCGTGGGCGCGTTTGCTGCCGGCATCTTTCATCTGTTCACGCACGCGTTTTTCAAAGCCCTTCTGTTCCTCGCCGCAGGCAGCGTGATTCACGCCATGAGCGGTGAGCAGGACCTGCGCAAAATGGGCGGCCTGCGAAAGAAAATCCCGTGGACGTTTTGGACGATGTTCATGGCCACGCTGGCGATTGCCGGAGCACCCGGGTTTTCCGGCTTCTTCAGCAAAGACGCAATTCTCTGGAAAACTGCGTCGAGTGTGTACGGCACGTCCGCGAACAACAAGATTTTCTGGGCGATTGCGCTGGCCACCGCCGTGCTGACGGCGGTTTACATGTTCCGGCTGCTCTTCCTCGCATTTTTCGGCGCGCCTCGCTACAACGAAGAGCACGTCCACGTGCACGAATCGCCCAGGAGCATGCTTGTGCCGCTGGTTGTGCTGGCTTTGCTCTCCGTGGTTGGCGGCTGGGTGGGCATTCCGGAATTGTTGGGCGGCAGCGATCGGTTCGAACACTTTCTGAGCCCTGCGTTTGCCGCAGCGGAAAAGGCCGCGCCGGAGGCGGCGGAGCATGCCGCGAAGTATTCGCACCAACTCGAGATGCTGCTGATGGGCTCCGCGATTTTCGGCGCCGCGGTGGGCGTGCTGATTGCGTGGCGTAGATTTCTGGTCGGCAAGCCGGGATTCCTGAAAGGCACCGCATTCCAGAAAAACGTACAGAAGCTTTTGTCCAACAAATACTACGTGGATGAAATGTATGACGCCTTGGTGGTGCGCCCCATCCACTGGGCGTCGAATGCCGTGCTGTGGCGCGTGGTGGACGAGCGCGGCATCGATGGCTCGGTGAACGGCCTGGCGCACGCCGCGCGCGCGGTCGGCGAGCGCGTGCGGCAGGTGCAGTCCGGCAACACGCGCAGCTACGCCACGTGGGTCGTGTTCGGCGCCGTGGCGGTGACCACCTTGTTGATTTGGTTGGTGAAGTAGCATGGCAAACGAAAGCTATCTACTCTCGGTCGTCACGTTTCTCCCGCTGCTCGGCTCGCTTGGCCTTTTGGCACTGCGCAACGACGACCACGTGTGGCTGCGGCGCCTAGCCCTGGCCACGGCGGTGGCGAACTTTGTGCTTTCTCTGCTCATGCTGCGCGGGTTTGAGGCCGGCTCGCCGGGCTACCAGCTCGAGGAATTGCGGCGATGGATTTCGTCACCGGCCATCAACTACCACATGGGCGTGGATGGTCTGAGCCTGTGGCTGGTGATTCTCACTACGTTTCTCACGCCCATCGCCATGCTGGCCTCGTGGGAAAGCATCCGCACCCGCGTGAAGGAATTTTTCATCATGCTGCTGGTGCTGGAGACCGGCATGATCGGCGTCTTTCTCGCCCTCGACCTCATTCTCTTCTTCGTGTTCTGGGAAGTGATGCTTGTACCCATGTATTTCCTGATCGGCATCTGGGGACACGAACGGCGCATCTACGCGGCGATTAAGTTTGTGCTGTACACCATGGCCGGCTCGGTGCTGATGCTGTTGGCCATCCTGTGGCTGAACAGAATTTCGGGCACGTTTGATCTGCCAACGATTCATCTCTTTCTGCAGACCGGACAGCTCCGGCTTGAGCACACTACGGAGTTGCTGCTGTTCGGCGCATTTTTCCTGGCGTTTGCCATTAAGGTGCCGCTCTTCCCGTTGCACACATGGCTGCCGGACGCGCACGTCGAGGCGCCGACCGCAGGCTCCGTAATTTTGGCGGGAGTGCTGCTGAAGATGGGCACTTACGGCCTGCTGCGCTTCTGCCTGCCACTCTTCCCCGATGCGGCGAAGCAGATGGCGCCGTGGGTGGCGGCACTGGCGATAATCGGCATCGTGTACGGCGCGCTGGTTTCCATGGTGCAGCCGGACCTGAAAAAGCTCATCGCCTATTCCTCGGTGAGTCACCTCGGGTTTGTCGTGCTGGGAATTTTTTCGTTTCACCCCATCGCCATTCAGGGCGCTATCTACCAGATGCTGAACCACGGCATCTCCACCGGCGCGCTCTTCTTGATTGCGGGAATGCTTTACGACCGCCGACACACGCACCTGATCAAAGAATTCGGCGGGCTGGCTACGCCCATGCCGGCACTCTCGGCGTTTTTCCTGTTTGTGTGCCTGTCATCGATCGGGTTGCCGATGCTCAACGGCTTCGTGGGCGAATTCTTGATTTTGCTCGGGACCTATCAGGTGAACAAGCTGTGGGCCACGTGGGCAGCGTTGGGAGTGATTCTCGCCGCCGTGTATTTGCTGTGGGCCTACCAGCGCGTCGCGTTCGGTGATGTGACCATCGAGAAAAATCGCGCGCTGCCGGACTGCTCCGCGCGCGAGCGCCTCATCCTCTGGCCGCTGTGCGTGATGATTCTGTGGATGGGCATCGGCTCGCCGCT
>CAZIWR010000132.1:0-4583 GCA_964542805.1 uncultured Acidobacteriaceae bacterium | reverse complement strand
GAAATAAATGTTTCCACCGCTCCAAGACATGTACCGCATCGCGCCCGAACTGGTGGCGTGCTTTTTTGGCATGCTCATTATGGTCGTGGACCCGTTTGTGCCGCGCGCACATAAGGAAGCCACGGCCAACCTGGGCCTGCTCGGGGCGCTGGCGGCGCTGGCTTCCATCTTGTTGATGACGCGCCACCCCGGCGCGGCCATGCGCGGTCTGCTTTTCGTAGACAGCTTCAGTGTTTTTCTGCACCTGATTATCTTCGGCGCGGCGGCACTGGTGCTCTTGGCCTCCGACGACTACCTGAAGCGGGAAGGAATTCTCCAGGGCGAATTCTACGCGCTCGTGCTGTTCGCCACGTGCGGCATGGGCATCATGGCCAGCGCCACGGAGCTGATGACCGTCTTCGTGGGCCTCGAGATCAGCTCCATTGCAAGCTACATCCTGGCGTGCTATCGGCGCGCGGCGCTGAAGTCGCACGAATCGGCGATGAAGTATTTTCTGCTCGGGTCGTTCGCCACGGCGTTTTTCTTGTACGGCGTGGCTATGGTGTACGGCGCCACGGGCTCCACAACGCTTGCGGGCATCCGCGCGGGTACCGCGCACCCCGCGGGCAACCAGGTTTTGCTGACGCTGGGCTTCGGGATGCTTTTCGTGGGCATGGCCTTCAAAATTGCTACCGCGCCGTTCCAGGTGTGGACGCCGGACGTGTACGAAGGCGCGCCCACGCCGGTGACCGCGCTGCTGGCCTCGGGACCCAAGGCCGCGGCGTTTGCCGTGCTGCTGCGCATCGTGTTCACGGCGTTTGGCGACGCCAGCGGCACGTGGTTCTGGATCATCTGGACCTCCGCGGCGCTGACCATGGTGGTGGGCAATTTCGCCGCCGTGGTGCAGTCGAACATCAAGCGCATGCTGGCGTACTCCTCGATCGCGCACGCGGGCTACCTGCTGGTGGCAGTGGCGGCCGCGGGCGCGGCCGGCGAATCTTCCGACGCGGGGATCGCCGCCGTGCTGTTTTACCTGGTGGCGTATGTGCTGATGAAGGTGGGCGCGTTCACGATTGTCTCGCACCTGGGCGGAACGGGCGAGCAGCGTCTGGCCATTGAAGACTATGCCGGCCTCGCCACGCGCCAGCCGGTGACCGCGGCGTGCCTCGCGCTCTACATGCTTTCGCTTCTGGGGCTGCCGCTGACCGCGGGCTTCCTCGGCAAGCTGTACATCTTTCAGGCGGCGCTGGACGCGCGACTCATCTGGCTCGTGGTCATCATGGCCCTCACCACGGTGGTCGGCGCGTTCTACTACCTGCGCGTAATCTGGGTGATGTACTTCCGCGAAGCGCAGCAGGAATGGACAGGCGCGCCGCTCACCCCGGGCGTGGCCGCGGTGATGCTCTTGACCGTCGCCGGCATCCTCGCGCTGTTTTTCCTTCCCGGGCCGCTGATGACATTTGCCATGCAGTCGGCCGCGTCGCTGCGATAATTCAGCAAATCCGCAGGGGCACGATATATCGTGCCCGGCAAAAGAATACGGCCCGGAGGCTGGCACCTCCGGGCCGAAATCATCAGGGAGCCCGATTGCTCCAGGCGATTAGACCGCCTTGAGGTAGACGATGGCCAGCGTGAAAAGCACGAGCGTTTCGATGAACACCAGGCCGAGAATCATGGCCAAGCGGATGGCATCGGAGGCCCCCGGATTGCGGGCCATGCCCTCGCAGGCCGCCGAAGCGACGCGAGACTGCGCGATGCCGCAGCCCGCAGCCGCCAACGCCATTCCGAAGGAGGCCGAAATGGCCACCCAGTTAGTCGCCGGCTTTGCGGTATCTCCGCCCTGTGCGTAGGCTGCTGGAGCCAGCAGGCAAATCGCCAAGGCCACGAGCATAAACGTTGCGAACTTCTTCATATGTTTCTCCTCTGCTTTAAGATATCCGCCAGGAGGTGGTTTCCGGTCAACCCTCGTTCAGACCGGTCTCACACTGAAACGGCGAAAATGCCGGATTAATGTTCCTCGGCGACGGCCATTCCGAGGTAAATCGAAGGCAGAATCGTAAATACAAACGCCTGAATCACGGCCACGAAGACGTGCAGCAGGATAAAGAGAATCGGCAGCGTGGCCGGAAGAATTCCCACGAGCACACCCAGCACGGACGATTTGTGCATGGCGAAATTGGCCGGGCCCATGAGCAGTCCCAGAAAAATGAAATAGAGCAACTCGCTTGCAAACATGTTGGCCCACAATCGGACCGTGAGCGAGAGAATGCGCGCCGTGGTGCTGATGATTTCAACGGGGAAGATCAGCGGTGCGAGCCACCAGATGGGTCCGAAGAAGTGCTTCAGGTACCCAATCGGACCGTGGTGCTTGATGCCCTGCCAATTGAAATAGAGAAACGTAATGATAGCGCAGCCCAGCGGCACGGTAGCGTTGACGGTGGGCGAAGTGAGGCCCGGGATTACGCTGATCAGGTTGCTGAGGAGAATGAAGATGCTGACCGAGCCAACCAGTGGAACATATTGCCGGCCGTGGTGCCCGACGTTCTGGTCGAGCAGATCACGGATGCCGGCGCCCAGCGGGTTCGTGAGCAGCATCTCAACCACTTGCTGGCTCGCTCCAGGACGCGCGACAGAAAGCCGGCCCTTTAGCCAGAGCGTGAAGGCCATCCCCACCACAATCACAAGCAGACTCATGACGATGTGCTCGGGAATGGGGTTTGCCGGGTCGTGCGGGTGAATGCCAAGAGCATGCAGCAGGGCGGCAACCTGCGGGCCGATGAGCTTGTTCAGGAGAACCGTTAGAAAACTATTGTGGTGTTCCATTATTTAGACCGGGTTGCAATCTCGTAAATGGATTCGGTCAGTGTAGCGGCACCCAATGAAAACAGCCCCACCAACAGACCTAAAATGGGCACATCAAAGTACCGAACCATAACATAAATCACCACGCCCATCAAGGCGTAGCGGGCGAAGAGCTTGACATACACCCAGGCGGAGATGCGCGGTTTCGCTGCGCCCGGCTGCGCGGAGAAGACCCGCACCAGCGCGTCCATGGCCTGCTGAAGCCAGCGAAAGTTGATCCAGGCCAGGACCGTTCCGGTCAGGACACCGAGCCCTGCCCGGGGCGAGAAGGCAGCCGCAACGGCGACAGATCCCGCCGCGCCCAGGATGAGCGTCAATCGCGCAATCCGCCGCTCGGCGCGAGCGGTAAAACTATGATCGGGAGTTTCGCTTGCTTTCATTTCCCATCTTCTTCATCCGCCGCAGCATTTCGCGCAGGCCGGCGCAGAAGCCTAGCGCTCCGAGTACAAAAACAAAGACCGGCGCCGTCTGTAGCCAGCGGTCCAGAAGAAAGCCAAAGAAACCGCCCGTCAGCGTCGCGCCGACGAGAAGAAACGGCAATTCCATGGCGACGGCGAACTGCTGAGTGAACCGGGAGTGGCCCTTGCGTGGTGGTTCAGAATGCATGGGGCCTCCGGCTCAACGGGCGAGGGGGAGAATCACCGAGTAGGTGGCCAGTTTGAGGAAGGGCTCGGGGTAGAGTCCCGCGCCGAGCACGAGGATCACGGCCGCGGCCAGCGCCACCCACTGCCCCGCGGTGATGGTGGGCCGCACGGGGTCGGTGACGTCGGTCATCCACATGTGCACCACGATGCGCAGATAGTAGTACACCGCAGGAAGGATGTAGAGCGCGGCGAAAATGGCCAGGTAGTAATGCCCGGTCTGGATGAGTCCCCAGAAGATCAGCCACTTGCCCATGAAGCCTGCGGTGGGCGGGATGCCCGCCAGCGAAAGCAGAAAAATCAGCATCAAAATCGCCGCACCGGGGCTGCGGTGAATCAGTCCGTTCATGTCTTCGAGCTCGTCGCCAATCACTCCCTTGCGCCGCAGCAGGATCACTACGGTGAAGGCACCAATGGTCATGAAGGCGTACGCGAGCAAGTAGAACGCGATGCCCTGCATTCCGGTTTTGTTCATCGCCACCATGCCCAGCAGGATATATCCGACGTGCGCGATCGATGAGTACGCCAGCAGGCGCTTGATGTTGGTCTGCGTGAGCGCAGCGAAGTTGCCAACGGTCATGGTGGCCAGGGCCACCGCGGCGAACAGCATCTCCCAATTGGCGCGCACCGGCCAGAACGGCACCAGGAACAGCCGCATCAGCAGCGCGAAGCTCGCCGCCTTGGAGGCCACGCTGACATAAGCGGTAATGGACGTCGGCGCGCCCTCGTACACGTCCGGGGCCCACATGTGGAACGGCACCGCCGCAATCTTGAAGAAGAGGCCAGCGGAAACGGTCACCAGCGCCAGCATGACCAGAATATCGTTCAGTGGGCGCAAAGCCAGCGCGTTGGCGATGTCACCGAGGTTGGTCGAGCCGCTCAGGCCATAGAGCACCGAGAAGCCGTAGGCCAAAATGCCGGAGCTGAACGCGCCAAGCAGCAGGTACTTCAGCGCGCCTTCGTTGGACCGGCGCTCTTTGCGAAGAAAACCGACCAGAATGTAAAAACTCAGCGCCATCGTCTCGAGAGAAATGAACAGCGTGACGAGGTCGTAGCCCGAGGCCATGAACATCATGCCCACGGTGGCAAACAGCATCAGCG
>CAZIWR010000131.1:0-7761 GCA_964542805.1 uncultured Acidobacteriaceae bacterium | reverse complement strand
CTGACGGGGACTTCGCTCTGCTTTTTGTCGTTCATGCGCAGCATGTAGCTGGACTTGAACCACGGCACCACTTCTTTGATGTGGTTGATGTTGACGAGGTAGGAGCGGTGCGAGCGCCAGAATTCCGCGGCGTCGAGCGCGGCGTGCAGCTCCTCGATGGTGCGGTAGTTCGACTGGCCCTCGGACTCGCGCGTGAACACGGTGATCAGCCCGTCCTCGATGGACGCGAACACCATGTCCGCGGAATCGAGCAGCAACAATTTCCCCTGCGACTTCAGCAGCAGCTTCACGCGGCGCGCCGCGGGCTTTTTCTGCGAAAGCTGCGCCAGCATGGACTCGAGGCGCTCGACGGGCGAAGCGTCCGAATCAATTAATTTTTTCGCGCGCGCGATGGCCTTCGCCACGCGGCCCTTGTCGAACGGCTTGAGCAGATAATCCACCGCGCTGACTTCGAAGGCTTGCACGGCGTACTCGTCGAAGGCCGTGGCGAAAACGATGTGCGGAACCTTTTGCTTGCGGTCCACCAGCTTCTTCAGCACGCCGAAACCGTTCAGACCGGGCATCTGCACGTCGAGGAAAACCAGGTCGGGCTGGTGCTCCTTAATGAGCGCGACCGCGTCGAGACCGTTCTTGCCCTGCGCGACAACGTGAATTTCCGGAAAACTTTTCAGCAAGAATGCGAGCTCGTCCCGCGCGGGCTTTTCGTCGTCCACGATGATGGTGGCTATCGCCATGCGCGAGAAGTATAGAGAACGTGAGACGCGCCCGCAACGTCCGATAAACTTTGCTCCACTCCCAACGCTCTGACCCCGAACCCTAAGCCCTGCACCTCATTTTTATGCGCAGAGGTCCGTATAGTCGCCTTCCAGAAGGTTCAGTTGTGGAGATGCCATTCCCAAATCGGGATCATGGCACGACTTTGTCCATGGGGTCACCAGAGGCGTCCCTGTATGACTTTTGTTTGGAGGTGTTTAGCCTCCAAAGCTACGAATGGTCGGGCTCCATCTATTGGAACGTCAGTTGCTTCTGTTCGGTCAGCCGAAAGGGCAGTGGTGCTGTTGTTCGACAATGTGTGAGATTGCTGACCAATTGAGTTGTTCTGGTATGATGCTGTTGCCGAGTATGGCTGACGGGCATCCCCAGACGAATCCGCTTAGAGATGCGGCCGAACGACTCGTTCCCGCAGTCGCAGAGGCAACGGCGAACTCACCAAATGAGGATAATCTCAGGCACGAGATTGAGATGGCTCTAGAAGAGGAGTGTCTAGGCCTTGAGATTCCTTGGACGCCATACCAACTTGAACGAACTCTCCGCAACCACGTTGGACGGATTGGCTTCGTCGACGTAGCCCATGGTGCAGTAATCGTTGAGTATGAGCCTCCCGCTTCCTTCCAGGGTCGCCACGGCCCTCAACTCAACCATGCAAAAGACCAGGCCGAAGAATACGCTAGTAGAATGGCTTGGCAGGAAGGGCGGCCCGTGGGCGAATACGTCTTGATAGCTTGGGACGGCGCCCACATCGCTTTCGGGCGCAAAGACGAGCTTGAATCAACGTGGGAGCGACTAGAGCGATTCTCAGTACAGGCAGCCGAGCGGCTATTGCGGCTGCTCAAAGATCAGGGACAGCCATTCGTCCATCCCGAGCTGTTGCGTCAGCATGTAGGACCTGAGTCAGAGCTCGGTGCGCAGCTACTTCCGCAGTTATTCCGGGCGGTGCTTGGATCTGGTGATCCGCATCCTGCAACAAAGACAACACTGCTGTTTAAGGAATGGCGCCGACTGTTCGGTCAGGCTGTCGGCATAACGACGGAGCGACTCGATGAATTTCTTGGACGACAAGCCGTTGCTCATGGCACGCGATATGAAGCAGATGTTCCCGCCTACCTGTTCGCCCTGCACACATACATTGCCATCGTGGCAAAATTGGTCGCAGCCTTAGCGCTGCCACATCCAACCCAAGATATTGCCGATCCAAACGTACCACTTCAGCAACGCCTTCGAGGGGTGGAGGATGGAAGAATCTTCGCCGACGCTGGCATCGTCAACATGCTGACCGGAGATTTCTTCGCATGGTACATCGACGATCGCGCATGGCCTCAGATCGAGCCCGGACTCAATTCTATAGTCGGTAGATTGCGCGGCATATCATTCGATGTCAAAAGGAAGGCGCCAGAATCTATACGAGATTTGTTTAAGGGCATGTACGAAATATTTGTGCCCCGAGAATTACGGCATGCCCTTGGGGAAATCTACACGCCTGATTGGCTCGCGGAACACGCAATCGACAGACTGGAATGGGAACCGCAAAATGGATTGTTAGACCCAACCTGTGGAACGGGCACTTTCCTTCTTGAAGCATTGAAGCGCAGATTGTGCGCCGAAGGAAACAACTTAACCGCTGAACAGGCGTTAGCGGGAATCTACGGTGTCGACCTGAATCCTCTCGCGGTGTTGGCTGCGAAGGTTTCAATTGCGGTTGTACTCGCATCCAAGTTCAATGCCGCAACACCGGTTGTACTGCCAATTTACTTGGCCGACGCTATCAACAGCGCTGATGAGGATGAGACTGATGGTGAGTTCTTCGAGCACGAACTTCAAACCGAATTAGGTTCACAGAAGTTTGAGGTTCCGGCTGCCTTGGTTCGCAGTAATCGACTTTTTCATGTCTTTGACAGGCTAAGAATTCTCATCACGGCCGGCACAGACATGGCGACCATAATGCAAGACCTTGAGCCAGAGTTGGCCCCATTTGGTTTCTCGGCCGAGATCACTGAGCGATTCAGCCGCACCGTGCAAGCTCTAATCGACCTGCACGGACAACGTTGGGATGGGATATGGTGTCCGATTCTAGCTGATCGTTTCGCGGCAGGAGCCATCGGCCCAGTCAGCCATATTGCCGGGAATCCACCTTGGGTGAAGTGGTCGCACCTTCCGCCGGCATACGCTGAATTCATAAAGCCGCTTTGTCAGGCTATGAACGTGTTCAGTGAGGATCGGTATGTGGGAGGAATTGAGTCCGATATTTCAACGGTAATCACATTCAAGGCCATCAAGAAGTGGCTTGCGCCTTCCGGCAAACTCGGCTTCTTCATTACAGCAACGGTCTTCAGCAACGAATCGAGTCAGGGATTTAGGCGGTTCGAAGATGAGGACGGTGCAGCGATTGCCGCGGTATTGTGCGTGGAGGACTTCAAGGCTCTTGCCCCATTCGAGGGAGTTACAAATCACCCGTCGCTGTTGCTGGTCGAACAAGGAAAACATACCGAATATCCAGTTCCGTACGGAATATGGACGCCAGGGCGAGACATTTATCCGGGGCAGCAGTTTAAGGACGCAGAACATTTCAGAAATTCTTGCAACCTCACCAACCTCCTTGCACGGCCGGTTCCAGGTACGGACTCCGGCCCCTGGTTGAAGGGCACGGAGGACCAACAGGCGGTATGGGAGACGCTATTCGACGCATCGCTAGAGTCTCACTATCGAGCCAGGAAGGGCATCACAACTGATCTGAACGGCGTTTACTTCGTCCGCGTTCGAGCGGAAGGAGGCGGGCTGGTTCGTGTTCAGAATGACCCTGATATTGGCCGAAACCGCGAGATACCTCGCGTAGAACGCGTTATCGAGGGTACGCATCTTTTCCCCCTTATGCGAGGAAGGGGCTTGAAGCCTTTTGCCGCAGTAGTCGATCCTGAATTCAATGTAATCGTGCCGCAGCGTGGGATGCATGGCGACCCTGACCTGCCCCGTTCGGCCACGCTCACATACGAATACTTGCTGACGTTCGAGCCGCAACTTACACAGCGAGGCAGCTATCGCAGATACCAGCAAGGGCAGCCATTCTGGTCAACATGGAGTACGGGACCATACACCTTTTCGCCGTACAAGGTGCTGTGGAAGGAGATGAGCGGCCACAATTTCTGTGCGGGGTATGTCGGCTCATTTGATGATCCAGTGCTTGGCGCTCGAGTTGTCGTCCCAGACCACAAACTGTACTTCGTCCCTGTTGAGACCCTCGATGAAGCAAGGTATCTCACAGGCATCCTAAACGCGACATCGATTGCGTCGGCGATTGCCGCTTATGCAGCGCAATTGAGCCTTGGTGTAAGCGTAATTGAAAATCTAAAAATTCCGATGTTTAGTCGGGGAAATGAGCAGCACAGACAATTAGCAGAAATCGCTGGACGAATCACCGACCAAGGTGGCAGAGCAACCGACGATGAACTGCGGCGACTTGACGAATTGGCACATACGATCGTCAGCCAACATCGCTAATCCCAGGGCCCTCAGAAAGAAGCGGCTGGTCCGATCCCCACCTCGAACTTCCTCGCATCCTAACTTCCAGACTTCCTTACTTCCTGACCCCGTCTGTTAGAATCCGACCGGAGGATTTCTCACATGGACGCAAAAACCTTTGCGCGGGAAATCGAGACGCACATCCGCCCGGCGACGTTTCCGGTGGCGGCGAAACTTCTGCGGCCAGACGACGCGGTGCCGGAAAAAGCCAAGCGGCCGTGGCGCGACATGAAAATTCAGATCGCCATCTGCCAGGCGGTGTCCATGGCGCGGCGCTACGGGTGGACGGTGGCCGTCGGCGCGGAAGACGTGAACTGCGCGCTGACGAAGACCGCGTTCGGCTTTGCGCCGCTCACCGAGCATTACACGGCCGGGCATCTGGCGTGCGGGATGTACACGGCGACGCTCGAAGCCGGCGCGCGGACGGAAGCAGAGACGCATCGCATGCCAGAAGGAAAGTACAAGCATCTGCTGCTGGGCCCGGCGGCGCGCGTGGAGTTTGCGCCGGACGCGCTGGTGATTTACGGCAACGCGGCGCAGGTGATGCGTCTGCTGACCGGCGCGCTGTGGAAACGCGGCGGCGCGATTACCAGCTCGTTCACCGGGCGCGTGGACTGCTCGGACGAAATCATCCGCGCGATGCTCCAAAACGACTACCAGGTGATCCTGCCGTGCTACGGCGACCGCGTGTTTGGGCAGACAGAAGATTCGGAGATGGCGTTCTCGCTGCCCGCGTCGAAGATGGAGGAGCTGGTGGAAGGACTCGCGGGCACGCACAAGGGCGGCATCCGCTATCCGATTCCGACGTATCTGCGCTACTCGCCGCAATACCCCGAGCACTACTACGAGCTCGACAAAATCTGGGCCGCCGAGGCGCAGAAGTGAGCGCGCGCAAAGGGAGTACGAGTGGCAACTCGCTCAAAAGCGGCGCGGGTTGCCGCTACAGGCTGGACAAGAATTGGGCGGCGCAGGAGCGCAAATGAGCGCGCGAAAACATCGAAGGAAAAGTGCGGCTGGCACGAAAGCAAAAGTGCTTTCGAGCGCCATGGCGTTTCAGGGCGCGGTGTTCGGCGTGCGCACGGACCGCGTGGTCGAGCCCGGCGGCGTGGAAGTGACGCGGGACATCGTGACGCATCCCGGCTCCGTCGTCGTGCTGCCCGTTTTTTCCAACGGCGACATTCTTTTGATCCGGCAATATCGCCACACGATTGGAAAGTTTCTGTGGGAACTAGTTGCGGGCCGCATTGAAGCCGGCGAATCTCCCGCCGTCGCGGCGCGGCGCGAATTGCTGGAAGAAACCGGCTACACCGCGCGACGCTTTTACAAATTGCTGGTCGCGTTTCCGACGCCGGGATTTGTGAGCGAGAGCATGACGATTTTTGTGGCGGAAGGTCTGTCCGAAGGCGCGTCGCGACCAGAAGAAGACGAAAAAATCACGATGCGGCGATTTTCGCGAAAAGAACTCGAGAATTGGCTGCGACGCGGCACGCTGCGGGATGGAAAATCCATCGCCGGCATTTTGTACTACTGGCGTTTTCGGCAGCAGGAGTAGCGCAAAACGACATCGCAGGCGGCGCGTTCGCTTGACAACGTCAGAGCGGTGCGTTCTACTGAGCACAGCTTGAGCTTCACCGCCGCGCGAAGGAGATCCTCATGGTCCATCGAGGCATTGCCACCCTGGCCGGACTGCTGGCAATCTGCTACTTCCTGCTGAGTCACCTCGAACCGGAATTTTTTCTGTTGCACCTCTATCAATCGCTGATTTATCAGGTCATCATTTTGATGCTGTTTTATTTGGAAGACCAGTACGCCTACATGTTGGGGATGATCGCGCCGTCGGTGTGGATCATTCTGTCGGTATCGACCGGGCTGATGGGCATGGCCATGCGGCAGGTGTGGTGGATCTTCAGCCCACCGTATCCCGGACACAAAGCAGATGCGGTGTCGGTGATGGCGGCGATTACGGCGCTGCTGGCGGTGCTGATGATCGGCTTCTGCGCGCAACGCTGGAAGCGGGAATTTTCCGGGCTGGGCAAAGGACTGCACACGTTTGCGGTGAGCTTCGGCGTCATCGTGGTGTACTACGGGGTGCTGGTGTTCTGGTTCACGCGGATGATCGGCTCGCGTTAATGGAGAGGGATTCGCCGGCCACGGCAGACCGGCGCGCTCGTTTTTCCGGCGGCGATTCGCTTTCCTTTGCTTCGATGCGCATGCCTCTTCGGGATTGACAGAGAAATCCGGTTTGCTACACTCCCCCGCAGTGAAAACTTTTCTGGCGCTGCACAGTGGCTGAATGCGATTCGGTAGTCGGAGAAGGCAGTCGAGGCAGAATTTCGGAGGAGGAACCCAGCCTTGAAAGTTACGGGCCAAGTGAAGTGGTTCAACAATGCCAAGGGATTTGGATTCATCGGACGCGAAGGCGGAGCGGATGTTTTTGTGCACTACACCGCCATCACTGGTGAAGGTTATCGCAGCCTGCAAGAAGGCGACACGGTGGAATTCGAAATTGTGCAGGGACAAAAAGGCCCGCAAGCCGCTGAAGTTGTGAAAGTGCCGTGACCGCAGAGGAATCTGTTCGCAGAGGCCATCCGTAAGCCGGCGCGAAAGCGCAGCGGGAATTTTCCACAAGATGCGGACGTGGCCGGCTGCATCGGGCACTCGCTTAGCCACCATGCCCGCCAACCTCACACCGGATTACCTGGCCGCGGAACGCGCCTACAAAGAGGCGACGTCCCTCCCGGAAAAAATCGCCGCGCTCGAGCACATGCTCGCCGTGATTCCGAAACACAAGGGCACCGACCGTCTGCAAGGCGACCTGAAACGCAAGCTCGCCAAACTCCGAGAAGAAAAAGAACACGCGCGACATGCGGGACCCACGCGCGGCGCGCCGGTGTATCACGTCGAAAAAGAAGGCGCCGGGCAAGTGGCGCTGGCCGGAGCGCCGAACACGGGCAAGTCGTCGCTGCTGCGCTGCCTCTCGCACGCGATGCCGGAAGTGGGCGACTATCCGTTCACCACGCGCACGCCGACGCCGGGCATGATGAAATTCGAAGACATACAAATTCAGCTGGTGGACCTGCCGCCGCTCGACCCGCAGTACGGGGAGACATGGGTGCCGCAGGCCATCCGCAGCGCGGACGCGGCGCTAATTGTGGTGGACCTGGGCGCGGTGGAGTTGCTCGACGAAATCGAAATCAGCGTGGCGATGCTGGAGAAAGCGAAAATCGCCATCAACCCCGCGGGCGAACTGCCGTATGGCTACGTGGCGAAACCCGCGCTGGTGGTGGCAAACAAAGTGGACTTGCCGAAGGCGCGTGGAGATTTTGCGGCGTTCACGGAAATGTATGCGGGACGCTTCCCTGCCCTGGCGGTGTCCGCGGCGACGGGAGAAGGACTCGACGCGCTGCGGCGCGCGGTGTTTGACCTGCTGGGGATTGTCCGCGTGTACACCAAAGAGCCGGGGAAAAA
>CAZIWR010000130.1:0-7783 GCA_964542805.1 uncultured Acidobacteriaceae bacterium | reverse complement strand
GTAAACGTCCGCACGTCCCGCGTTTTGTCCGCAAATCCGGTCAGTTGGAAGCTCAGCGACGGCTGCCCCCAGAAAATCGGCGCGGAATAACTCAGCAGCGCGCGTCCCTGCAGGGTGCTGGCGCGGCCTTTGAAGCTCAGCGTATGGGCCCGCCCCAGCACGTTGGCTTTGCTGATTTCAAAAATCCCGCGCGGACTCGCGCGCACTTCGCCGCCCACCGGGTCGCTAGCGCTGCCCAGGCGCTGCACTTCCACGCCGCCGCCGTACGCGATCGTGTATCGCTTCGCTTCTTCCACCAGCACGATGAGTGTCTTGTCCGCCTCTGTTCCGCTAGGATTTTGCGGCGCAATTTGCACCCGGCTGAAGATTCCCAGGTTGTACAGTCGCCGCTGTGTCTCCACGATGTCTCCCTGCCGCAGCGGCTCGCCCGGCGCGAGTTGCACTTCTTGTGCGATCGTCTTCTCCCGCGTGTGCTGGTAGCCACCCAGCAAGACCTTTCTGACTTTGAATTGCGGCCCTTCCGCGATCCGGTAGGTCAGCCGCATTCGGTTCGGCGCGCCGCCATCCTCTGCCAACGGCTCGAACCGCGCCTCCGGAAACCCTTCGTTGTAGTACAGCGCCAGGATGTTGTCACGGTCGCCGGCCACATTGAATTCCGAATACGGCTGTCCCAGCGTCGAGCCGACCACGGAAAGCAAGTAGTCTTCGCCTAGGGTTTTGTTGCCCTCGAGTCTGAGGCCAGCCACCAACGTCTGCGGGCCCTCCTCGGTGCGAAAACGCACCAGCAGATCACCCTTCTTTCCTTGGTAATTCTCCGCCGTCTCCCACTGCACCTTCGCGTCGCGGAACCCGTTAGCCACGTAGATCTGTTCGATGCTCTCTGTATCCGACAGGAGGAGCTTGCGGCTATACCGTCCTCGCGACGTAAAGCTGGTGGGCTGCAGCGCCAACCGTTCACGCAGAAGAGATGTGCTGAAGTATTTGTTTCCGGCAAACTCAATTCCCACCAGCCTTTGTTGCTCGCCTTGTACCACGATGTAGATGATGACCTGATGACCCGTCTTCGCGTCCTCGCTCGTGTCGAAGCGCACCTGCGAATCGAAATAGCCTTGCGATTCCCGGTGGTCGCGGATGTTTCGTCGCCCTTCTTGCAGTAGGTCCTCGTCCACGGCGCCTTCCTGATAAACGGGCAGCAGTTTGCGCAACTTCTTGTCGGAGATCTTTGCGCCTTTCAACTCCACCCGCACCTTCGGTCCCACGAAGATGTCCAGCAGCAACGGCACCGTATTGCTTTTCGCGTCATATTCCCCGCGGCGCACGCTGACTCGCGCGCTCAGGTGCCCGCGCTTGGTCAGATGTTTGCGCACCCGCTCTGCCCCTCGATCCAGGCGCGCCGCCGTCACTTCCTTTCCTTGTTTCAGTCGCGCCTGCCGCAACAATTCGTTCCCGTTCGTTGCGGCCCCTCCATATTCTGTTACGGTTCCAATTCGCGCCCGCGGGCCCGGCATGACGTGCACCAAAATTTCCATCTGATGTGTCGCCGCGGTTTCCCTGCGCTCCACTACAATCCCCGCTTGGTAAAACCCTTCGTCCTGCAGTGTTTGCTGCAATCGTTCCAGCGCTTCGTGCAGGGCTTGTTCGCGGAAAATCTCGCCCAACCCCAATTGTAGTGCCGCCAGCGCAGCGCCCTCCCCAGGCGGCTCCCTCAGACCGGTTACACGCACACTGTTCACATACGAATTCGGCCGGACAACAAAGTCCAGGCGCACTCCGCCCTCGCCTGCAGAGGCTTCGGCGCGGATGTCCGCATAGCGCCCGCTGCGGTAGAGCTGCCGCAGGCTCTCGCGCACCGCGTCGCTGCTGTAGTTTTGTCCGGCTTGTTGCGCGAGCTCGGCAGGGTTTTCGTTGAGCACTTCTCCGCCTTCGCTCACCACGCGGACCGCGGCGACCCGTTGTTCCTCAAATTGGATTGTGTTCTGTGCCACCGCAATGGCTGGTCCCTCGCTGCGGGATGCAGACGGCATCGGCGACTGGGCTTGCGCGCCTACGACAGCGAGCCACAGCGCCAGCATCAAGACCGTTCCTGAAATTTCACCCTCCCAGACTCACTCCGCCTGCACTCAAAGTGAGACGGAAGGTTAGCACAGCGGCGTTGCCTGCTGCCCGTGAAAAGGCGATAGTATGTTGGCTCATGTGACTCAGATCCGGTCCCAGATTTTCTGCGGGATTTGTCTGACGGCTTTCGGAGGAGACTTCCATGACTCGCTTGCGCGCTGTGTTGCTTTTCGCGATGTTCGCCATTGCTGCGCCGGTCTTGGCCCAGGCGCCGCAGGCCAATCCTCTCGCCGGCGACCTCAAACTCAAACTCGCCAAGCAGCTCCAGCAAATAGCCGCCGATTTCGACGGCGTAATGGGCATCGCCGTGAAAGACCTCGGCACCGGCGAGACGTTCTTCGCCAACGCCGACGCCGTTTTCCCCCAGGCCAGCTCCATCAAAATACCCATCCTACTCGAACTCTTCCGCCAGGCCCAGGCGGGCACGCTCAAACTCGACGAGCACGTGGACGTGAAAAAGGCCCTCATGGCTGCCGGCAGCGGCGTCCTCTTGCACTTCAGCGATGGCGGCTCTGCGCTTTCGCTTCGTGACCTTGCCGTGCTCATGATCGTTCTCTCCGACAACACCGCCACCAACATTCTCATCGACCGTGTGGGCATGCAGAACGTCAACGACAATCTCCACCGTCTCGGCCTCACCCAGACGCGACTCCAGCGCATCATGCTCGATGTTGAAGCCCAGCGCGCTTCCCGCGAAAATCTCTCCACACCGCGCGAGATGGTGACGTTGCTCGAACTCCTCGACGCCGGCAAAGCGCTCGACCCAAAATCCACGCAGGCTGCACTCGAAATCCTGAAGTATACGAAGAATACGGCGCTCCGCCGCAGCCTGCCCGCTGGCGTCGCGCTGGCCAGCAAGCCCGGCGGCATCGCAGGCGTTGCCTGTGAATCGGGAATTGTCTATCTGGCGGGAAAACCCTACGCGATTTCCGTGATGACTACGTTCGACAAAGATTCCGACACCGCAGACACCGCCATCACTGAGATTTCGCGCCGTGTCTATGCTTACTTCGAGCGCCTCGCTCGCTCCAACTCCTTCGGCGCCCGCCTTCCGTAGCGGCGCTCTTCAGGCCGGCATTCTCTTCGTCTGCGCGAAAGAGGTTGCTACACCGCGCACTCGCCCTTCTTGTGCAGCCGGTGCAGTCTTTTCCCCATGGCGCGCATTTCGTTTTCGCTCAGCGCCTTCTCGATCCTCGGGAAAATCTCATTCTCTTCCAGCCGCACGTGGTCGTAGAGCGTCTGCACTAACTTCGACACGTCGTCTTCCGAAACCTTGCCATTTTCCAGCGCCGCCTCCACTCGCCCAATCAACCCGCGAATGATGGCGTGTTCCGCCAGCATGCGCATCACGACTTTGTCCTCATCCAGCCTGGCATGCTGCGCGAACGCCGGCAGCAGCACTTCCTCCTCTTCGCGGAAATGTACTTGGCCGGCCCTTTTCCAGAAGCGCACAAACTTTCGCGCCACCGCGCGCACTGCCGCCTCTCGCTTTGTCCCCGGCTGTTTCAGTGCTCGCCGCATTTCCCACACTTGGATGAGCGCGAAGTGATGGTGTTGGCTCAACGGGTGCAGGCTTTCGTGTCGTTTCATGGATTTGCCTTGCGAAGGGAATTAGGCTTTCGCGCTGCGGTTGGCGGCGTCCGCCAGGGGTTTTTGCCGCGCCGCCGCGCGCTCCATATTTTCTCGAAGGTTCATCAGCGTAAGGAACGTATTCAGGATGCGTGCCTTCAATTCGTCCGGCAGCCGTTGGTTTCCTGTGGCCACTCCCGCTAGCGTCTTCCCCGCCTGGCCCAGGTAGCGGACAATTTCCTCTCGCCGTCCTTCATCCGGAGCGCCCCCCACCGTTTCCCGCCGCAGGTCGGCGCACTTTTGCTCGACGCTCACGGTGAAGTGCAGCGGGCAGAAATTCTCCTGTGTAAGCTCTGCAGGCACGACGGATTTGCAGCCGACAATTCGACAGGCGAGTTCCATCGAGCATCCCAGGGGACCGGGCTTTCTCTTCTACCACTCCCGCACAGGGAAAGCTACTCTCTGCTCTCTCTCTTTGTCACCAATCGTCTAAGCCCGGGTCCGACCTGGTCCCTGGCTCCGGCCGCCGAAACTGTTAAACCACCGCCAGCGCCGATTCCAGGTCCGCGATGATGTCGTGCCAGTCCTCCAACCCCAGCGACAGCCGGATGCCTCCCGGCCGCAGCCCGCTTTTTATTTTTTCTTCCGGCGGAACGGCGGCATGGGTCATCGAAAATGGGTTTTCGATCAGCGTCTTGATTTGTCCCAGGCTGACTGCCAGCGTGATGGTGTAGGCGTGCTCGGCAATGTAGTCCACAAAGCGCACGCCGGTTTCTTCGGCATTCTCGCCGGCCCTGTGCGCCGCTGAGGGATCGGTGCCCTTCAGCTCAAAATAAAGCAGGCTGCCCGGTGCGAATTTCCCGTCGTAGCTCACCATCTGCTGTCTGGCCAGCTCGTGCTGCGGAAACGAAGGCAGGCCGGGATAGAGTACGTTTGTGACCTTGGGCTGCTTCAGAAGGAACTCTGCTACGCGCAGGGCCGTCTTCTGCTGGTTGACCATGCGCGTCGCCAGCGTGGGCAGCCCGTACACCAGGATGGGCCACGCGGCCTTCGGCGAAAGCACGCCGCCGAAATCCTTCCGGTAGAGCATCCATTTGTGATAGTAGCGGTTCGCACCGACCAGCACTCCCCCCATGTCCGTCCCGAACCCGCCGATGGCTTTTGTCAGGCTCTGCACCACCACGTCCGCGCCGAGCTCGAGCGGGCGCTGGCAGTACGGCGTAGCAAACGTGTTGTCCACGATGATTTTGATCTTCTCTTCTTCCTTGCGGTCTTTGTTCAGTTGGTCCACGACGCGACGCACCCTGGCGATATCGATCAGCTCCATCGTCGGGTTTACCGGCGTCTCGAAATAGACGACGCGGCAATCTGCTGTGGCCGTCTTCAGAATGGTTTCCGGCTTGGTCAAGTCGCAAAAGTCGGTTCGAACGCCGAAATGCGGCACCCAGTTCGTCAGTAGGCTAAAGGTGCAGCCGTACAGGATGCGGTGCGCAACGATCTGGTTCCCGTGCGACACCATCGAGCAGATCGCCGCGCTGATTGCCGCCATGCCCGTGGCAAACGTCACCGCGATCTCTCCGCCCTCCGCCACCGCCAGGTTTTCCTCCAGCATTCCGCGCGTCGGCTCGTCCAGCCGATCGTAGATGTAAATCGGTGCACGTTGTGCTATGTCGGACCCGAATTCCTCGAATCCTTCAGCCCCGCGGTGCACCGATTGCAGCCGGTAGGTCGCCGAGCTGGACTGCGGCGGCACCACGTGGTGGTCGTAGTCCCACCGCCCGGTGGCGAAGCTGCCGTGGATCATCCGCGTGCGCAGTTTGTAATGCTCGCGCGGCTTTTTCGGTTCGTGCTTTGCTTTTGGATGCTCCTTAGGTTCGGAATTGTGATTGATGATGACCGAAGAATCTTGCTTGTCACTCATGGGGATTTCTCCAACATCCCTCTCCGATCCCGGGATTTCCACCCGGGCTTCTCGGAGTGGCGCCAGTTTTTTCCATTTCGCCTTGCGCCATCTTCGGGACTACCTATGTCGGGTCGGCTGTAGGGGCCCATCCCGCATCGCGGGACTTGCCCGTTCGGACTTTGTGACGCGGCTGCTTTCAAGTTACCACGTTCCATCGCCCGGCTACCACTACTTGCTCATCGCTTCTTCTCTTTTCGCAATCGCCGGGCAGTGGAGCAAAGGAAATGCACATCCCCGGGTTCCTAGCAACGCGATTCACGAAAGCTATTCCAACACTGAAGCGCTGGGCTCAATAAGGAAACCACAGCCACATCGAGCCACCCTGCCGGCTCCTGAACCCAGTTCCCTGTTTCTTTGCTCCCGTGCTACACTGTGCGGGCAGTAGATTTCAAAGACGAGTCGCAAACAAATAGGTGCCCATCGCACCTGCCATCTTTTCCTGTTGAGGCAATCCCAATGTCTGGCCATTCAAAGTGGGCGACCATCAAGCACAAAAAGGCGGCCACGGACGCCAAGCGCGGACAAGCATTCACCCGTCTGATCCGTGAAATCTCCATTGCAGCGCGCAGCGGCGGCGGCGACCCGGACACGAATCCCCGCCTGCGCACCGCCATCCAGGCCGGCAAAAACGAAAACATGCCCAACGACAACATCGAGCGCGCCGTGCTCCGCGGCACCGGCCAGCTCGAAGGCGAGCAGTATGAAGAAGTGACCTTTGAAGGCTACGGCCCGGGCGGCGTCGGCATCCTGGTTCGCACGGTCACCACCAACCGCAACCGCGTTGTCAGCGAGATCCGCCACATGATGGCCAAGCACGGTGGCAACATGGCCGAGACCGGCAGCGTCTCCTGGCAGTTCCACCGCAAGGGCGATATCGTCGTTCCCAAGGAAGCCGCCGACGAGGAAAAAATGATGTCCATCATCCTTGACGCCGGAGGAGAAGACCTCCGCGACGACGGCTCCGCCTGGGAAGTGGTCACCCCGCCCGAAGCGTTCGACGCCGTCCGCGACGCCCTCGTCAAGGCCGGCATCACCCCGGCGTCCGCCGAGCTCAGTCTGCTCCCGCAAAATTACATCAAGCTCACCGGCTCGCAGGCCCAGCAGATGTTGCGGCTCGTGGAAGCGCTCGAGGAACACGACGACGTGCAGCAGGTCTACGCCAACTTCGACATCGACGAAGCCGAAATTCACGCCGCCGTCAGCTAAGCCATTTCTGATTTGCCGCCAGCCGGGCCCGGTGTGCCGCGCCCCGTTCATCAATCTTCGCTTTTGGCCTCTTTCGCGCAAAAAACTCTTTCCGCGCCATTGCTCTCCGATTACACTGAATTCCGACCATGCGCGTACTTGGCATTGACCCAGCCGCCGCCGGCCCCACCGGCTACGGCGTCGTGGATACGGACGGCGCCACCTGCCGCATGCTGCGTTTCGGCGCGCTGCGCCGCTCCCCGCGCTCCTCGTTCCCGGAGCGCCTCCGTGCGATTCACGCGCTCATCGCGGACCTGATCGCGGAATTTTCCCCCGACGCTCTCGCCCTTGAGTCCGTCTTCACTGCGCTGAACATGAAGACCGCGCTCAAGCTCGCAGAAGTCCGCGGCGTTGTCACGCTGGCCGCCGCGCAAGCCGGCATTCCGGTGCACAGCTACGCACCCCGCGAAGTAAAAGCCAACGTGGCCGGCTATGGCAACGCCAGCAAGCAGCAGGTACAGCAGATGGTTCGCACTACGCTCAATTTGCGCGAGGCCCCGCAGCCCTCCGACGCCGCCGACGCCCTTGCCGTCGCTCTCTGCCACATCTATTTCACGCAGGCTCGCGAGCGCATGGCCCATGCGACTGGCATCGCAGACAGCCGCGCCGCTGCGAGCCGCATCCAACCTTCACGATGAACATGATGCGCAGGCGTTCACATTTACTTTTTTTTGCTCTACTTCTTTTTTGCCTGGCGATCACACGCCCGCCCCTGCTCGCTGCCGACCCTGCCACGGTCAGCTACCGCAAGGTCTTCAAGTCCAGCCAGCCGGAGTTCGTCGAAATCAAAGTCCACGAGAATGGCGCTGCCACCTACGACATCCGTTCGCTTTCCGAAGCTCCTGACCCGCAGCCCTTTGAAGTTGGCGCGCCGCTCACGGCGAAAATTTT
>CAZIWR010000129.1:0-7804 GCA_964542805.1 uncultured Acidobacteriaceae bacterium | reverse complement strand
ATGCCGCGGATGTTGAAGCTGGTGGCCACCTGGTTTTCGTCCACGTTGAGTTTGACCACTTTCAGCTTGCCGGCGTACTGCGTGGCAATTTCGGCCACTGTCGGCGCGAGCATATGGCACGGGCGGCACCACTCCGCCCAGAAATCCACCATCACCGGCTGGCTTTTGCTGGCCTCGATCACTTCGGCCTGAAAATTTCCGTCGTTCACTGCGTTCACGTTATCGGCCATGAGTTCCCTTTCGTCAGTGGGCCGACCCGCGGAGCGGATCGGCCGGAGTTAATTGGATGCTCCCGGCGCGCGAGGGATTCGGGCCTGCATCGCGGTCTCGTACAACCGCGCGTACTCCGCCGCGGAAGCATTCCATGAAAAATCTTTGGCCATGCCGTTCAATTGCAGCCGGCGCCAGGCCTTGGCGTCGCGGAAAATCTCTAGCGCATTGCGCACGGCGGCTAGCAACCCCCGGCCGTCGTACTCCGCGAACTTGAATCCCGTGCCCTTCCCCGAAAAGGGCTCGAAGGGCTCCACTGTATCATCCAGGCCGCCGGTAGCGCGAACGATGGGCACTGTGCCGTACCGCAGGCTGTACATTTGATTCAGGCCGCAAGGCTCGTAGCGCGACGGCATCAGGAACATGTCCGCGCCGGCCTCGATGCGGTGCGCCAGCGCGTTGTCGAATCCGATGCGCAGGCCCACCTTCCCCGGAAAGCGCGACGCCAGCGCACGCAGGAAGCGTTCGTATTTCGGCTCGCCCGTTCCCAGCACAACCAGCGCCAGATTTTCGCGCAGCATTTCGCTGGCGACTTTTGCCAAGAGGTCGAAGCCTTTCTGGTCTGCAAAGCGCGAGACGATTCCGATCAGCGGGCGTTCCATGCTCTCCGCCAGCTTGAATTCGCGTAGCAGGTCTTTCTTGCACAGCGCCTTTCCGTCGAGATGCTTCGCGGAATATTTTGCGGCGATGAAGTCGTCGTTCTCGGGATTCCAGAGCGAGTAGTCCGCACCGTTGAGAATGCCCACCACGTGACCGGTGCGTTCGCGCACCACGCCGTCGAGGCCGTGGCCGAACTCGGGCGTCATAATCTCCTGCGCATAGCGCGGGCTCACCGTGGTCACCCAATCCGCAGCCAGCAGCCCTCCCTTGAGATAATTGACGCGGCTGTAAAATTCCAGCGACTTGATGTTGAACAGGCTGGCAGGCAAGCCGGCGCGCGCCAGCAATCCGCGGTCGAACAAGCCGTGATAGCCCATGTTGTGCACGGTGAAGACGACGGGCAGGCCGCGCAGCAGCGGATCGCCCGCGTACAGAAAGCGCAGCAGCACCGGCACCAGCGCCGTCTGCCAGTCGTGGCAGTGAATTACGTCCGGCCGCCACACCTGCTTGGCAATTTCCAGTGCGGCTTTGCTGAACAGAGCGAAGCGCTCGCCATTGTCCGGATAATCCTTGCCGCGAGACGTGTACAGCGCGTCGCGATCGAAGTACTCGGGATCGTCCACGAAGAAAAAGCGCACGCCGTGGAGCACGGCGCCGTCGGTGATTGCCGGAAATCTCAGCGTGTCGCCCATGGGGATGGTCAGACTGGGCACCACGATGGTCGAAACGCGCGTGCCGCGATAGCGAGGCAGCACCACGGCGACATCGTGGCCCATCGCCGCCAGCGCCTTGGGCAGCGCCTCCACCACGTCGGCGAGGCCGCCGGTTTTTGAGAACGGTAAACCTTCCGGAGATACAAACAGAATCTTCATCGTCTGAAACGCAAACAGTTAACGGTACTGAAAGGCGGAAAATTCGTCAAGGAGAAGCGCTGCGTGCCGCGCGGGCACGGAATTGCTACACTCAGCGGCGCACATGGCTCCGCAACGGTTGGGACAACATTTTCTGAAGGACGAAGCCTGGCGCGCGCGCATTCTGCGCAGCCTCGCCGTGCAGCCGGACCAGGTGTGGCTGGAAATCGGCGCAGGTCACGGCGAAATGACGCGTGAGCTGGCACGCGCCGCGCGGCGCGTGATTGCCATCGAGCTGGATTCACCGCTCGTTGCCGCGCTGGAGAGTTTGGCAAAAGAACAGCCCCACATTGAAGTGCACCCCGGCGACATCCTTGCTCTCAATTTGGAAAAATTGGGCCTTGGCCCGGGCAGAGAGCGCGTCCACGTGTACGGCAGCCTGCCGTATTACATCACTTCGCCGATTCTCCGTTGGCTGTTCGAGCACGCCAGCGCGATTGAATCCATTCACGTTGTGATTCAGTTTGAAGTCGCTGAGCGGCTGGCGGCCAAGCCCGGTCGGCGCGAATTCGGATTTCTCTCCGTGCTGGCGCAGTTCTACGCGCAACCCGAAATCATTTTTCGCATTCCGCCGGGCGCGTTCCGGCCGCGACCGAAGGTTTCGTCGGCGCTGGTGCGCCTCGCCATCCGCCGTGAACGCGTGGAGGTGAGCGACGAAGAAACATTTATCGCCTTCGTTGGAAAGTGTTTTGAGCAGAAACGCAAAACCTTGCTGAACAATCTGAAGCCCGTGGCCGGCGCGGAAAAAGCGAGTGAGGCCATTCGCGCCGCGGGCTTGCCGCCCGGCGTGCGCGCCGAGGAATTGTCCGTCGAGAAATTTGCCGCTCTGTTTCGCGCGATGCGCTAGAGTTGTGCTTCTGCCTCGGCAATCACTTCTTTTCGTTCAGCGCGGCGACCAGCCGGTCCGGGAAATCCGTCATGATGCCGTCCACGCCTGCGTCGATGAGCTCGCGCATTTCTTCCGCCTGGTTGATCGTCCAGCTGACCACCTGCAAATCGTTGCGGTGGGCCCGGTCCAGCAGCTCCGGTGTGACGATGTCTCCGCGCGGAGCGAGCTGCCGCGCACCGATTTCCAGTGCGCGATCCACGATAGCTTCGGGCCCTCCATCGGGCATGGCATGGAACAGCAAGCCTGTCATCAGCGTGTTGTCCAATCGGCGGACGTTGCGCAGCATGCCGGGCCGGAAGGAGAGGATGACCGCGCGCGCTGCTTCCTTCGCACCGCGCAGCGCAGCCACCAGCCCGTGCTCGATACCCCACGCGGCTTCCTGTTTCACTTCCAGGAAAATCACGATGTCTTCCTCGCGCGCGAAAGTCAGGATTTCCTCGAGCGTGGGGATGCGCTCCCCGGCAAACTTCGCGCCGAACCATGAACCGGCATCCAGCTCATGGAGCTGGGCCAGCGTAAGGTCCTTGACCGCGGCGTTGGATCCCGTCGTGCGCTCGAGCGTCGCGTCATGCACGCAGACGAGGTGGGCGTCGCGGGTGAGATGCAGGTCGGTCTCGATGAAGGTGGCACCCATTTCCACAGCGAGGCGAAACGCCGCCATCGTATTTTCTGGCGCGTGGCCGGAAGCTCCGCGATGCCCTACCACCCATGTGCGTCCCATCGGTTCCGATATCCTAGCAGAAACTTCGCCGCGGCCGGAGCATGGGGCGTTTCTGATGCCACCCAAGCATCAGCCCCGTGCGGTTTCACGCCGCGCTTTCCCCCCACGCGCAAACGATGTAGCCTTGCTCCGCTGCGAGCAGCGGATGGTTCGCGCTTCGCTCGCGGCGTGAGACTCCATGCCTGAGCACCGATCCTTCTTTGCGATGCCCGCCGCCGGCGCGACCCTGCCGCGACGACTGGGCTTGGGCACCGCCACCAGCGTGGTCGTGGCCAACATGATTGGCGCGGGCATCTTCACCACCTCCGGGCTAATGCTCGCGCACACCGAGAGCGGCTGGCTGGTGTTGCTGGCGTGGCTGCTGGGTGGCATGGTCGCAGTATGCGGCGCTCTGAGCTACGCCGAGTTAGCCACCATGATGCCGCACGCCGGCGGCGAATATGTCTACCTACGCGAAATCTACGGGCCGTTGCCCGCTTTCCTCACCGGCTGGACCAGCTTCTTCGTAGGCTTCTCCGCGCCCGTGGCGGCTTCGGCGGTGGCCTGCGCGAAATATCTCGCGGCAGCGGGCGTGCTTCCCGAAACGTGGGTGGCGGAAAAAAGCACGGCGGCGGGCATTGTATTGGCACTGACCGCGGTGCACTACTGCGGCCTGCGCCTGGGCGCGCGCGTGCAAAACCTGCTCACTGGCCTCAAGCTCTTCCTGCTCTTCGGACTGATCGCAGCCGGTTTCGCCATCGGCCGCGGAGGCTGGGACTTCCTCGGTGCCGCGAGCGGTTTCTGGGCCGCGGGACGTCCGTCACAACTCGGCGTCACGCTGCTGCTGGCCATGTTCGCCTATAGCGGGTGGAACGCCGCCGGCTACATCGCGGAGGAAATCGAACAGCCCGCGCGCAATCTGCCGCGTTCGCTGCTGCTGGGCACGTTGATCGTCACGCTCATCTACCTGCTGATGAACCTGCTGCTATTCTTCGCCGCGCTGCCCGCGCAGCTTCGCGGAATCGTGCCCGTAGGCGAGGTGGCGGCCGTGCAACTCTTCGGCCCGGGCGCCGCGAAGATGATTTCCACGCTCATCGCCCTCGCGCTGCTTTCTTCGCTCAGCGCGTACATACTGATCGGCCCACGCGTCTATTACGCCATGGCCAAGGACAGACTGTTTTTCCGCTTCGCCGCGCGCGTGCACCCGCGCTTCCAGACGCCGGGACTTTCCATTCTGGCGCAAGCCGTTTGCGCGATGGCCATGATCCTGACCGGCACCTTCGAGCAGTTGCTCATCTACATCGGTTTTTCGCTGGGAATTTTTCCGTTGCTCGCGGTGGCCGGAGTATTTGTACTGCGGCGGCGCCAACCACAGCGCGAGCGGCCCTACCGTGTGTGGGGATATCCGCTGGTGCCGCTGTTCTTCCTGGTGGTCATGGTGGCCGTGCTCATCGTAGGCTTCGTCAATTCGCCCAAGCCGTCGCTGATTGCCCTGGCCACGGTGGCTGCCGGCGTGCCGGCGTATTGGCTGACGGTGCGCCAATCCTCAAGCCCGCGCTGAAACTTGCCTTTACATCTCTGCTAACAATTCGTCGAGCCGCGCAAGGGCCTGCTGAAGTTTGTTTGCGTGCCCGCCAAAGCCAATGCGCAGGTAGCCGGGCATTCCCAGTTGTTCCCCCGGCACGATGAGCAGATTTTTCCGCGTGCGTGCGGCCTCCGCGAGTTCCGCCGTAGTGCCCTTCCCCTTGTAGCCAAGCCAGGCAATCGCCCCGGCGGCTGGCGCAATGTGCGTGAGCAATCCGCCGTGGCGCTCCGCCCAGCTGCGGACGATCGGATAGTTTTCGCGGAGGATGCCGCGCGTGCGGTCAAGGATGCGTGCTCGGCGCGCAGGCTCGAGCGCAATCGCGGCCAGCCGGTCGGTGAGCATGGTGGGGCCAATGGTCGTGTAGTCGTGATAGCCCCACAGTTTTTCCGCCATCTCCGCGGGCCCCACCACCCATCCGGTGCGCAGTCCGGGCATGCCAAAAGATTTGGAAAATCCGGCGGTGCACAGAACGCGGTCGTAGCGGCCGTAGAAAGTCGGCGTCATCGTGCCGCTGAATTCCGCGCCGCGATAAACCTCATCCGCGAGAATCCACGCGCCCACGCTTCCTGCCGCGGCGCAGATTTCGCCCATGAGCTTTTCGCTCAGTACGGCGCCCGTGGGGTTGCTCGGGTTGCAGATGGCGATAAGTTTCGTTTTCGGAGTAAGCAGTCGGCGCAGCTCGGCAATGTCCGGTGCCCAGCAAAGATTTTCACGCAGCCACAGCGCCTTCACCGACGCGCCAAACGACTCCGCCAACCCGGCAATCTGCATGTAGTTCGGCTGCATGAAGATCACTTCATCGCCGGGCTCGACGAGCGACCACACCGTGATGTAGTTAGCCTCACTGCAACCGCACGTCAGAAGCACGTTCGCTGCCGACGCGCCGGGGTACAGCTCAGCGATGCGCCCGCGCAGCTCATCGCTGCCGTTGGTCTGCGGATAGCCGAGCGGCATGCCCAGCACGCGGTCGCGCACTGCAGGGTCGTCCAGCAAATCGGCCGCGCTGAGCGGCTCGACGCCGCTTTCGGAAATGTTCAGTTCAACGTGATGCTCCCACACCGATTGCCAGCGCTCCAGCTCAAACGGCGCGATTTGCATAGACTCCTCCGAAAAGCAGCGCGCTAGTCTACTTCACCTGCGCGGGAAGAAAAATGCGTTCTGCGCGGAATCAATGCTTGTGAGGAGGCTTGGGCCACGGCGCCCAATCCATGCCGGGGGGCCGCGTGCCAAAGCCGGCAGCGAAGACCGCGGATTCGGTAACGCCATCCACGCCGAGGTCGCGCTCGAGTATTGTGTCGGCGAGCGCCATGGTGCAAAACGGCGCCAGGCCCAGCCACGTGGCCGCGAGTAAGAATGTCTGCCCGAGGTGCCCGGCGTCGAGCAGTACGGCGCGGTAGGAGCGTGCGAAGCCGTATTTCCACTGCGGGCGGGAAAAGCGCGCGGTGAACAAAAACAGCGCGGCGGCATCTTCGTACCAAGCCTGCCCCGGAAGGTAGCGTGTCACATGCCGCGGCGTGACGCCGCGCTTGAGCAGTTCGAGACGGTGGCGATCCGCGGCGTAGTGATAGATGCCCGGCGCGAGTCCCTCGATGCGCAGCGCCAGCACGTACGTCTCAATCGGATGCATTGCGCCGCCTGAAGGCGAGGTCTTGAACGCAAACCGCCCGATGCCGGGCATGCGCACCCAGCGTTGCACGCGGCCGGTAAGCCAGAGCAATTCGCCGAGCGTGCGGAGCGAAACGCGGCGTGGCTGCATCTGCCGCCAGGTGCGCCGCTGGAGTAGCACGCGCGGAAATTCGCTTTCTGTTTTCGGCGCGGCAAGGGAAACCTGCCGCGCGCGCGGATAGTGCTTCACCGGCGAGGGAATGGGCCGCGTCTTGGCTTTTGCGCGCAGGGCGCGGTGCATGACGTCAAGATCCTGCTCGTATTTGACATCTTTTGTCGAAAAGTGAAAAAAGCCGGCGGCAGGATTCCAGTCGTGCCACGAGGCCATCGCCCTCTCCGCAGTTGATTCCCTGCGCGCGGAGCTTTGCAGGAGCGAGCGGCGCTCCAATTGCGCGACCGCGTTTCGGAGTGACGCAGTGGAATACTCAGCGAGCCGGCGGAAAAGTTCCTCGGCGGGGCGCCAGCGATCGAAGAAATCGAGGATCACGCAGGCGAGCGGCGACGCGCTCGTGCGCATGCGCAAAGCAAAGTTCTCGAAGACCAGGCCTTTTTCACTCCAATAGCAGACGATAAATGGTGACCGCCGAAAAAGTCGTGCTTTGGAATTGGCCATTCGTGGTATCTGAGCAGGCCCACTTTGCATGCGACCTGCCTGCTTGATGCTCATTGTCCAGACAGATGTGTGCTACTCAGAGAGGCCAGGGAAACTCACCTTTCCCGCAGGCGCTTCTAATGCTTGCGTAACTCTTAGCCAGGACTTTCACGTGCAGGTCGATTCGCTTCTTCCCGCGGGCAGTCGCAGTGGCGCGGGCGGCCTTGAGCTGCTTGATCGCGAGCTTGATGGACTTGCCGGCCTTGCTGGTAGAGACCTTTTTTGCGCGTTTTGCCATGTTGCCTCCTTATGTAGAGCACGCGGAGCGTGCCTGAGCGGGTCCCGGGGAGCACCACTCCGAAAGCCCTGTGGAATCGCGCGGAGTCTAGTGCCGCGAGATATACAAGTCAAGCACTTGCTGAAATGAAGGACGCGCCGTGCGTTCAAGGGGACAGGCCGATGCGGCGCAGAAGTTCCGCAAAGCGCGGTTCGGAGTGCAGGGCTGCGAAGCGCGGGTGCGCTTGCACGTTGACCAAGCGCGCTTCGCGGTTCGCGTAGCTTTTTTCCAGCCAGGTGAGGGCCTTCTCTTTGT
>CAZIWR010000128.1:0-7919 GCA_964542805.1 uncultured Acidobacteriaceae bacterium | reverse complement strand
CCATCGTGGCCATCAACAAGAACAACGGGGAAGTGGTGGCGGTGGGGCGCGAGGCCAAGGAGATGCTCGGGCGCACGCCGGGCAACGTGGTGGCCATCAAGCCGATGAAGGACGGCGTGATCGCCGACTTCAAGGTCACCGAGAAGATGCTCACGTACTTCATTCAGAAGGCGCACAACCGGCGCGTGCTGGTGCACCCGCGCATCGTGATCGGCGTGCCCGGCGAAATCACGCCGGTGGAAAAGCGCGCCGTGGAGGACTCCGCTTACCGCGCGCGGGCCAGCGAAGTGTACCTGGTGGAGCAGGCCATGGCCGCGGCCATCGGCGCGGGCCTGCCCATTGAAGAACCCTCGGGCAACATGGTGGTGGACATCGGCGGCGGCACCACGGACATCGCCGTCATTTCCATGAGCGGCATCGTCTACTCGCGCTCGGTTCGTCAGGCCGGCAACGAGATGGACGAGGCGGTGATGCACTACCTGAAGCGGAAGTACAACCTGCTGGTGGGCGAGCGCACCGCCGAACAGATCAAAATGGAAATTGGCTCGGCCTACCCGCTGGAAAAGCCGCTGACCATGGAAGTGAAGGGCCGCAACCTGATCGAAGGCGTGCCGCGCACAGTGACCATTGACGACAGCGAAATCCGCGAGGCGCTCTCCGAATGCGTAGCGGTGATTTTGAATGCCATCCGCATCGCGCTGGAGCGCACGCCCCCCGAACTTTCCGCGGACATCAGCGACCGCGGCATCGTGCTCACCGGCGGCGGCGCGCTGCTGAAGAATCTCGACAAGCGCATCCGCGAGGAGACCGGTTTGCCCGTCTCCATTGCCGACGACCCGCTGGCTTCCGTGGTGCTGGGCACGGGGAAAATGCTCAGCGATTTCAAACTGCTTCGGCAGGTGTGCATCGACTGAACCGCGTCCCGCTCTGCGGGACCTAAGCCGCCCGACCTCGAAACCACCATGCGCGTCATCCAAACCGTTCAACGGCCGCTCATCCTGCTGGCTACCGTGGTGCTGGCGCAGGTGCTGCTGCTCGCGGTGCAGATCAAGCGGGGCGACGTGCGCCTGATCCGGAGCTGGGCGGTGTGGGTGCTGACGCCGTTCCAGCGGGCCGGCGTCTCCGCGATTGACGGCATCGGAGGCGCGTGGAACAGCTACGTGAGCCTGCGCAGCACACGACAAGAAAACGAAAAGCTGCGCAAGGAACTGGCGGACCTGAAGCTGCGCACAGCGCACCTGGAAAGCCGGGCTGCGGAAGCCGACCGGCTGGGTGGCCTGCTGGCCTTCCGCGAAGCGAACGCCGAGGTGCCGATGGTGGTGGCCCGGGTGATCGGCGCGGGCGCGTCGGAGAGCAGCCGCACGCTCTACATTGACCGAGGAGAGAATGACGGCATCCACAAAAACATGGCGGTCATCACGCCGGAAGGCGTGGCCGGCAAGGTGCTCGAGGCTTTTTCCAAGTCTTCCTTGATCCTGCTGATTACGGATAAGGACAGCGGCGCTGGGGCGTTGCTGGCCAATTCGCGCACTTTTGGCGTCGTGCGCGGCACGGGCGAGCCGACGGTGGAATTGCGCAACGTGATTAACGATCAGGACGTGGCCATCGGCGAAACGGTGCTGACATCCGGCCTTGATCAGATATTTCCAAAGGACCTTCCGCTGGGCACGGTGGCCAGCGTTGAGAAGGGAAACCCGTTCAAACTCATCCGCGTGAAGCCCGCGGCGAGGCTGGACCGGTTGGAAGAAGTGCTGGTGCTTCTGACGCGGCAGGAAATTCCTGCGAAGCAAGAAGCCGGGGCCACAGCAGCGGCGCCGGAAAAGAAACCGTAAGGAGAGCTTTGACCGTCCCACTGGGCGTAATCTGCCGCGGCGGACGCCCCTACATCCCCAATGGCATTGCGTGCCCAATTCGAACAGCACATCGAGGTACACAAGTACCCGTGGCCGGCGGTATGGGGCACGGCATTTCTGGCCGTGCTGGTGCGTGCGTTTCTGCCCGTTTATTTTCCCAACGCGGCACTTCTGGAGCTGCCGCTGCTGGTGACGCTGTATTTCGCGCTGAGCCGGCGGAATCCCGGCGCCGGACTGCTGCTGGGAATGGGGATCGGACTGTTGCAGGACAGCGTAAGCCCGGTACCCATCGGCTACTACGGCATCGCCAAGACGCTGGTGGGTTATGCGGGGTCTTCCATCGGCGGGCGGCTGGACGTGGACCATCCCATCAGCCGGTTTCTGATGACGTTTGCGTTCTTCCATTTTCACCAGGGCGTGCTGGTGCTGATCAAGCGCGTGCTGCTGGCGCAGCCAGAAGCGCTGTTCAGTACGCGGCTGCTGCTGGCGTCGCTGGTGAACGCGGGCATCGCCGTGGCGTTGTTCCCGCTGCTCGACAAACTGCGGAAGGCCTCCTGACTCGCCTGCCGCCTTATCCAGTTGAGCAAGTTGGCTTGCACAGAAACGGTGCAGGTGCTACTGTGAGCGCCACTTACGGGATGCTGCGAGCAGAAGGCTGGCAGCGCCCAGCGGGCACGATGTCTGCTGCCCTTACAAAGAGATTAGAGATTAGAGCTTGAGGACGTGTAGCGCGCAGGCATGTGGCCCTGAGTGGCGCGCGTTCGGGCGGAAACGAAATTGTCGTCTTGGATTGGGAATGACCAGAAATTGCCGCAGGGGCGGCTGGCGGCGATCTCCTACCTCATCGCCGCATGCACGCTGTTTCTCCTGATCGGCTTCTGGAAACTGCAAATCATCCAATCGGATCACTACGGGCAACTGGCGGAGCGCAACCGTATCCGCTCGATTCCGATTATTGCGCCGCGCGGGCAGATCCTGGACCGCGAAAAGCGCGTAATCGTGGACAATTATCCGTCGTTCAGCGTGCTGCTGCTGCGTGAAGATCCCAAGCTTCTAGCGGAAGGCTTGCCGTTGGTGGCCGAGGGCCTGGGCATTTCGCTGGAAGAAATCCTGCAACAGATCGAAGCCTCGAAGAATATTCCCAAGTTTCAGCCCATCCAGATCAAGCCGGAAGCCAGCCAGGCCGACATCGCGTTCATCGAGTCGCACCGCGCTGACCTGCCGCTGCTTGAATTGCTGATGGTGCACCGGCGGCGCTACCCGCGCGACGGCTTCCTGGCGCACGCCATCGGGTACGTGGGCGAAGTCAGCGAAAAACAGATTGAAGCCAGCGGCGACAAGCTGCGGCCCGGCGACTTCGTCGGCAAATCCGGCCTGGAGCGGCAGTACAACGAAACGCTAATGGGCACCGACGGCATGCGCCGCGTGGTGGTGAACAGCGTGGGCAAGGAAGTGGAGCGGCTGGAGCACGTGGAGGCGCAGCCCGGCAAAAAGATTCAACTGACGATTGATTACGACTTGCAAGTGGTGGCGGAAGCGGCCATGGCCGGGCAGAAGGGCGCGGTGGTGGCGCTCGACCCGCGCACGGGCGAAGTGCTGGCCATGGTCAGCCGACCGGCGCCGGACCCCAACTCGTTTGCGATACGCATTCCGGCGCAGGAATGGAAGCAGTTGAATGAAGACCCCGACAAACCGCTCCTCAACCGTGCCATTCAGGCGCAGCTCGCGCCGGGCTCGGTGTTCAAGATTGTGATGTCCACGGCTATGCTGGAATCGAAAGCGATCCCGGAGGATTTTTCAGTTTTCTGTCCCGGATATGCGGATTTCTACGGGCGCGTGTTCAAGTGCTGGGTATTCGGCAAAGGCGGCCACGGACAAGTGAAATTGCACGATGCCATTGTTCACTCCTGCGACGTGTTCTTCTACAACGTCGGCAAGCGGCTGGGGATTGACCGCATTTCGTACTACGCCTACCAGCTCGGGCTGGGCCGGCGCACGGGCATCGACCTGCCCGGCGAAATGGAAGGGCTAGTGCCGTCGGAGGAATGGAAGAAGCGCGTGTTCAAGCAGCCGTGGTACCCGGGCGAGACGATTTCCGTAGCCGTCGGGCAAGGCGCCACCATCACCACGCCGCTGCAACTGGCGCGGACCATCGGGGGCATTGCCCTGGGCGGCGTTTTCAAGCAGCCGCACTTGCTGATGGAAACGAAAGCGGTGAAGGAAGAGACCTTTGCCATCAACGAGCACACCACCGAAGTCGTCACGCAGGCGATGTTCGGGGTGGTGAACGAAGGGGGCACGGCGGCGGGCTCGCGGCTGGAGGGCATCGAGTTCTGCGGCAAGACCGGCACGGCACAGCTCATCAGCGGTGAGGGGTTGAAGAAAGCAGGGAAGCAAAAGCGGTTTTCGGATAATGCGTGGTTTGTGGGCTACGCGCCTCGACGCAATCCGGAAATCGTGGTGGCGGTTCTGGTGGAGCACGGGCTGCATGGCTCGTCGGCCGCAGCGCCCGTGGCGCGCGACATCATCAAGGCCTACTACGATAAGAAGGGCGCGCGGGATAAGCAGCAGTACACGGTGGACTACAAGCGTTACGAAGTGAGCGATTCGCCGGAACTGGCGCAGGTTGCGGCCGGGCCGGCCCCGGCAGAGAGCACGCCGAAGACGGCACTCCCGCCACCGCAACGCAAAGGAGCCTCCGCACAACGATGAGGGAAGGAACTCGCTTGCGGGATTTCGACTGGGCACTGCTGCTCATCGTGCTGGCGATTTGCAGTCTGGGCATTGTCGAAATTTACTCGGCCACGCACTCCGCGCCGCCGTCCAGCCGGCTGGCAGGACTGCATTGGAAGCAATTCTGGTGGGTGCTCATCGGGGTGGCCTGCATGCTGGTGCTTTCGCGGATTGACTATCACCGGGTGCTCGATCAGGCGCCGCTGCTCTATCTGGCGGGGCTCGCGGGACTGGTGCTGGTGCTGCTCATCGGCGAAACCCAGTTTGGCTCGAAAAGCTGGATCAAAATCGGCGGCCGCACTTTGCAAGTGTCAGAGATGGTGAAGTTGATTATAATTGTGGTGCTGGCGCGCTTCTACAGCGAGGTGCGCACCGACCGCCTGAGCTTGCTGGACATGGGCAAGGCAGGTGTGCTGGTCGGGTTGCCGGTGGGGCTGATCCTGCTCCAGCCGGACTTCGGCACGGCGGTGATGTTCCTGCCGATTGCCGCGATGGGCGCGTTTCTCTCCGGCATTCAGTGGAAGCACATGGTGGCCTTTGCGTTGATTGCCGCCTTGCTTCTGCCGGTTGGCTGGTATTTTCTGAAGCCGTATCAGAAGGAGCGCATCAATACCTTTCTCCGGCCGGAAGAGAACCTGCGAGGAGCCGGCTACCAGACGCAACAAGCGAAGATCGCGGTAGGCTCCGGCGGGTTCTGGGGCAAGGGGATCGGCAAGGGGACGCAGAACCAAGGCGGATTCATACCGGTCCGCTGGTCGGATTTTATCCTGGCCGCGCTGGCCGAGGAGACAGGATTCATCGGAGTGCTGGTGACTCTGCTGCTGTACATGTTTTTGCTGTTGCGCCTGGTGCAGAACGCGCAGCGGGCGAATGACCGCTCCGGGATGTACATCGTGATGGGCGTAGCAGCAGTCCTTGGGGTCCATGTATTTGTGAACGTGGGGATGATGATCGGCTATGTGCCGGTGACCGGAATACCGCTGCCGCTGATGAGCTACGGCGGGTCTTCCACGTTGTTCGTGTTTATGGCGCTGGGCCTGGTGATGAATGTGCGCATGAAGCGCTTCGTCAACTGATCCCGCGCCAGCAGTGCCGGCGGGCCGCCCGCGATGCGGAGCGGGCCCGCGGAACAGAATCCGAAAGAATCTGAGAGCTCAGCAACGCGTGAGAGATGGAAGCATGAACGAGGAAGTCTCCATCCAGGGCGCTCCGCCACTGGCGGACACCATGCGCCCGTCTGCACATCGCACGGCCACACGCTTCTGCGCTCCGAGGAGTTTTCATGTCCAAAGAGCTGGTCATTTCCGCGACCCCGCACGAGACGCGGGTCGCCATCCTGGAAGATGGTCACCTGTGTGAGATATACGTCGAGCGCGAAAAAGAATTTGCGCTCGTGGGAAGCATCTACAAAGGCCGCGTAAACCGCGTGCTACCCGGCATGCAATCGGCCTTCGTGGAAATCGGCCTGGATAGTGACGCCTTCCTCTACGTCAGCGACTTCTTCGAAAACCTGGAAGACTACGAGGGCATCGCCACCACTGTCGAAGGCAAGCAGCAGCGGATGGAGCAGCAGAGCGGGCCGATATTCTCCACGCCTGCCACCGCGACTGCGCCGGCCATGGAGCCGCCCGAAGTGATGGCGGACGAACCAGCCGAGCCCTCTTCGATGGTTTCCTCCGACGCGCCGCCGCTCGCCGAGGCGCCGCCGCCCGCGCCGCACCCGAGCGCGCCACCGCCCTCTTCTCGCCCCTATGAGCAGCGCGGCAATCGCGGCGGCTTTGGACGCGGCGGTGGAGGAAGTGGCCGCGGCCGCTGGGATAATCGTCGCGGCGGGCGCGATCGCGGGCGCGACCGCGGGCCGCGTCGCGAATTTCCGCCGTCGAAATACGCCACACCCTCCCGAAGTTTCGGCACGCCGCCCAGTGAGCCGGAAGCTCCGCTGCCGCCCGGCTACGAGCCCATCATTCTCCCCGGCGAATCACTGGCCAAGTATCGCGACCGCGCGCCCAGCACGCAGTTGAGTTCCGCGCCGACTGCGACCGCTCCGGAGTCCGCCGAAGCAAGGCCGTTCGAGGCTCCGTCCAGCGCCGAAGTTCCGTCTGGCGGATTCGGCTGGACGGATGCTGCGGAATCTCCCGCGCCTCGCGTGGAAGAGCTGGCGGTGCCGTCGGGCGAAAAAACGCGCAGCGAAGCACCAGCTTTTCCTGCGGCGATGTTTGTGCCGCCTCCGGTGGAAGAGATCTCCGACGCAGCGCCTGCGCCGGAAGTCCGCGAAGAACCCGCAGCGGTCGAAACGCAACACGAGGAATTGACCGCCGAGGAAGCCACCGCGCTGGCCGAGCAGTTTGCCGAAGCGGCGCAGGAAGAAATGGCCGAGGCGGAGCACGAACACGAGGCGGAAGCCGAGGAGGAAGCGGCCGACGAGTCCGCGGATTCCTTCCGCGTGAATGCCGATGAGCGCAGCGCGGTCGCCGAAACGCTGGCCGAGTCCGCTTCGCTCGAAGCAGGACACGAAGAAGCCGAGGCCGCTGAAGAGTCCGAAGAATTTGCTTCCGAAGCGGAAGGCGAAGAACACGAAGCCGAGGAAGGTGACGACCACGGCGAAGAACCGCCGTCGGAAATGGCCGCCGCGCCCGGAGAAAGCGAGCCAGGCGCCACCGGTGAGCCGCGCCCGATCAGCGCACGCGTGCATGATCCTTCGCGGGCACGTTTCCAGCGGCCGATGCGCCGGGGAGGCCGCCGCAGCGGTCCGCCGCGCGGGCGTCCGCAACACGGACGGCACCAGGCACCGCGCCGCCCGCAGCTCATTTCCGAGCTGCTGAAAGCGGGGCAGGAAATCATCGTGCAGATAGCCAAGGAACCCCTGGGCAAGAAAGGCGCGCGCATCACGAGTCACGTGGCGCTCCCGGGGCGGTTCTTGGTGTATATGCCGACGGTGGACCACATCGGCGTGTCGCGCAAGATTGGCTCGGCGGAGGAACGATCGCGGCTGCGCCGATTGCTGGGCGAGATGAAGGGTCTCTATCCGGGTGGATTTATCGTGCGCACCGCCGCCGGCGGCGCCACCGACGACGAAATCCGCAGCGACGTCGAATTCCTCGGGCGCACCTGGAATGAAATCAAACAGCGCAGCGAGCAGCGCAAGGCTCCGGCCATCCTCCACCGCGACCTCAACCTAGTGGAGCGCATTCTGCGCGACCACGTCAGCGGCGATTACTCCGCCATCTGGATCGACAACGAAGAAGAGTACGCCAAGGTGGTGGAATTCGTCGGACGCTTCCAGCCGCGCCTGGTGAACCGCGTGAAGCTGTACACCAAGGAAGCGCCGATCTT
>CAZIWR010000127.1:0-7966 GCA_964542805.1 uncultured Acidobacteriaceae bacterium | reverse complement strand
CTGCGCGAGCATCTGGGCCCGCGGCGCAAAGCAGGCACACAGCGGCGCGTGGAAGAAGAGTTGGGGGATTTGCTTTTCGTGGCGGTCAACCTGGCACGGTTTCTGCGGGTGGACCCGGAGATTGCGTTGAAGAAAGCGAACCGAAAATTTATTTCCCGCTTCCGCGCCATGGAACAGGAAGCCGCGCGGCGGGGCGGGCGGCTGGCGGACGTGCCCCGCGATGAGATGGAAGCGCTGTGGGACCGCTCGAAGAGGACGGCATGAGCTCTGCGGGGAAGCAAGCGCCGGCGCCGGGGCAGGGCATCGAGATTCGCCATTGCCACGAGCTCGCCGATTTCGAACGCTGCATGGAACTGGAGCGCGAAGTGTGGGGCGGCAACGACCGCGACCTGGTGCCGTCCACTATTTTCGTGGTGGCGGACGAAACCGGCGGCCAGGTGTTCGGCGCGTACGACGGACAAGCCGGCTGGCGAATGGTGGGATTTACGCTGGCCATGGTGGGACTCCACGGCGAACGGCGCTACTTGCACTCGCACATGACGGCGGTGGTGCCCGAATATCAGAACCGCGGCATCGGACGGATGCTGAAACTGTTCCAGCGCGAGGAGGCCCTGCGGCGGGGCATCGAGCTGGTGGAATGGACGTTCGACCCGCTGGAAATCCGCAACGCGTACTTCAACCTGGTGCGGCTGGGCGCGGTGGTGCGGCGGTACAAAGCGAACGTGTACGGCATTACGTCCAGCCCGCTGCACGGCGGCCTGCCCACGGACCGCTTGCTGGCGGAGTGGTGGCTGAACAGCCCGCGCGTGGTGGCCGCGCTGGAGAAGGGCGCGGCGGAAACGCGTCCCGCGGGAGATGCGAAGGCGGTGCGCATTCACGTGCCAAGCGAAATGCAGACGTGGAGAACGACGGACCACGCGAAGGCCACGGACGTGCAGCGTCAAATCCGTGAAGAATTTCAGAAATGGCTGGAGCGGGGCTATGCTGTGACCGGGCTGGAACGGAGCGCCGAGGGCGGCAGCTACTGCCTGGAACCGTTCGCCGAATTGCCAGGGATGACCCGATGAAAGTGGACAGCATTTGCCTACGCGAAATTCGCATGACGCTGCTGACGCCATTTCAGACCAGCTTCGACATTACGCAGGAACGCCGGATATTTCTGCTGGAAGCCAACGTGGACGGCGTCACCGGCTGGGGCGAGCCCACCGCCGGCGGCACGCCATTTTACAGCCCGGAAACCATCGAGACCGCTTGGCACATTATCCGCGACTTCGTTTGGCCGCTCCTTCGGGGCAGGGAACTTTCCTCCGCCGCGGAAGTGTGGAGCCTGCTGGGCGCCATCCGCGGCCACAACATGGCCAAGGGCGGCATCGAAACGGCGCTGTGGGACGCGGAAGCAAAGCTGCGGGGCGTGCCCCTTTGGAAGCTGCTGGGCGGCACGCGAGAGGAAATTTCTTGCGGCGTCTCCATCGGCATCAAGAAAACTTTGGACGAACTGGTGGCGGCGGTGGAAAAGGAATTGGCCGCGGGCTACCAGCGCATCAAAATCAAAATCAAGCCGGGGCGCGAGACCTCCGAATGCGAGCGCCTGCGCGACCGCTTCCCGAAGATCCGCCTGATGGTGGACGCCAACTCTGCGTACCGCCGCGAAGATTTTCCGCTGCTGCAGGGACTGGAGCGCTTTTACCTGATGATGATTGAGCAGCCGCTGGATTGGGACGATATCTACTCACACGCCGAATTGCAGAAGCAACTCAAGACGCCCATCTGCCTGGACGAATGCATTCACAGCCTGGGCGACGCGCGCGCGGCCATCGAACTCGGCGCCTGCCGCATCATCAACGTCAAACTGGGCCGGGTGGGCGGGCACACTGCGGCGCGGCGCATCCACAACCTCTGCCAAGAACGCAGCGTGCCGGTGTGGTGCGGAGGGATGCTGGAGTCCGGCATCGGCCGCGCGCACAACATCGCCATGTCCACGCTGCCGAATTTCACGCTGCCCGGGGACGTCTCCGCCAGCAAGCGCTACTGGGCGGAGGACATTATCGAACCAGAAGTGACGGTGAGCCCGCAGGGCACCATCCGCCCGCCCAGCGGGCCGGGCATCGGCTTTGAGCCGCGCCGCGAACTCATCGAACGGCTCACGGTTCGAAAAGAGGTCCTCTCCTGAGCGCAGGCCTCGAGCCATCCCGCGAACCCGGCGGCGATCCTCTCCCGCAGCTCCATCCGCATACGCATTTGCCCCGGCCCCCTGCTGCGCTGCTCTACAGCTTGATTGCGTTGATGGTGCTGATGTGGACAGCGAACTTTCTCGCCGCGAAAATCGCGCTGCGTACTTTGGATCCTGTAACCCTGGGGCCGCTGCGCGTGGAGCTGGCCGCGTTGATCATGCTCGTGATTTATGCAGGCACGGCGCGACGGCGCGCGGGCGAGCCAAGCGCTCGCAGCGCGTTTGACCGCGGCGATCTGTGGCGATTTTTCTGGCTCGGCGTATTCGGCGTGGCCGGCAATCAACTGCTATTCCTGATTGGACTGCATTACACCACCGTGGGGCACTCCTCGCTCATCATTGCCACCGGCCCCATCACTATCCTGCTGCTGGCGCGCATGCAGCGGCTGGAGCTGCTCACCGTCAATAAACTGCTGGGCATGGTGCTCTCGTTTTCCGGCGTGGCGCTGCTGGCGCTGGAGAAGGGAATCAGCCTTCAGGCGGGGACGCTCAGGGGCGACCTGATTACGTTTGCGGGCTCGTTTTCCTTTGCGTGCTACACGGTGCTGAGCAAGCGCATTGCGCCGAAGTACGACACGATTTCCATGAACGCTTATCTCTACAGTTCCGGAGCGATCATCGTCATGCCACTGGCGATTTGGCGCGCGCAGCGGCTGGACTGGGCGGCGGTGAGCTGGCAGGGCTGGCTGGGGCTGCTGTACCTGGCGCTGTTTGGCTCCGTGTGCGCGTATTTGATTTATTATTGGGCGCTGCGACGGCTGGCGGCGTCGCGGCTGGCGGCGTTTACGTACTTCCAACCGGTGCTGGCGACGATGCTCGGAGTGTGGATGCTGGGTGAAGAAATGACGCACAATCTGCTGGGCGGCGGCGCGCTGGTGCTGGTGGGAGTGTATCTGGCGGAACGCATGCCGAGGCGCAAGAGAGCGGATGCCGAATGACGTATCAGGAAGAGGGATCCGCCGAAGCGGATGAGCTGCTTCGGCGACTCAGCGGCGGCCCGTTCCGTTGGTGACGTATGCCATGCTATTTAGTCGGCACGCGCGCCTTCAGCTCGTCGAGGAAGTTGAGGACAAACGTGACGTGGACGGAACCATTGTCCACCGGGGCATCCCGCCGCGGCAATACCGCAAACCTCCTGCCATCCTGCGATTGATTGAAATTGCCCCCGAAGAGGGTAGATCCGATTGGCGAGTCCGACCAAACCTGGGGTTTGCCTGCAAGGAACGAGTCGTTGGTCGCCTTATAGTCGCTCACCATGATCCGGCCATCCGCAGCTTTGAAGTAAAGTTCATAGCCGCTAAGAGACCAGACTGCCTCATTGGCTCCGGCTGCGGAGATTTGCCATTTTCCCCCGGGTCCGGGGAAGGGACGGACATAAATTTCGTTCCTGCCAGATTCGGACGACGTATAGGCGATCCAGCGCCCGTCGGGAGAGAAGATCGGATTCCACTCATAAAAGGAAGTGCTCAGAAATATCTTCGGCTTGACCAGCTCGGGATGATCGGGGTCACTTGCATTGAAGGGCGCAGTCCAAATCTCGAAACGGCCAGGGGCGTTCAGCTGGAAGTATGCCAAGCGCCGCCCATCCGGCGTGAATGAAGTTGGGATCATCAAGCCGTTATTTTCGGCCAGGCGCTGAAGCGGACCGGAGCCGTCCGCGCGAATCAGGCCGATGCCGTAGCCGTGCGGTGAGGATGATTCAAATACGATGAACTTTCCGTCGGGACTCCACACCGGATGGAGGTTTACGTCGCCGGTGAAGGTGAGCTGCGACATCGAGCCGCGCCGCCAGTCATAAATATGGATCTCCCGGCCCTTATCCCCATGGTCAATTGTCAAAGCCAGACGGTTCCCATCGGGCGAGAATCGCGGCGTGTAATATGCACCCGGCTCGGCCAACAGTGGCTCGGTTCGGCCGGATCTGTCCATCCACAGGATAGGCCAGTTGCGCGACGGCCCTTTGCCGGCTCGATAGATGAGTGTCCCATCATCGCTCACATCGAATTGTCCTTCCCCTGAGTCCGAGTTACCCGCCACTTCATCCAGCAGAGGCGAAGGTGCGCCGCGAACCGTCAGAGAGTCGGGATCGAACGGGATGCCGAAGAGAGCGCCCTCGCGGACGTACAGCAGGTAGCCGCTATGATCGCCAGCGGCAAGATACCGCCCGGCATATCCGCCACGCAGCACGGTCTTTCTTTCCCCTGTGCTGACGATCACCGCTTCGATGGTGGCATCGTCGAAGCCCGAGATGATCTTGTGAGACGTAAACAATACCGCTCGCCCGCCGGCCAAAACCTGCGGCCAACGATGTGTCGCGTCGCCCTTGTCGCCCAACTTTGTCAGTGGCTCCAGTTTCCCGCCGTTCGCCGAAACGCGCACCAGCGGGTTAACACTTCCGGGTGTATAAACGATATTTTGGTCGTCGCCCCAACTGGCGCCGAAAACGGACGCGCCGACATGCGGGACCGCTGGATTGGCAATCGTAACCACGGCGCCGCCTTGGACTGCGATCTTTTTTAATCGGCCGTCGGCGAAGAATGCGATCCATTGCCCGTCCTGCGAGAAAAAGGGAAAGGTTGCGTTCTCCGTGCCGGCGAGAAATGTGATCCGCGGTCCGTCCAGGGAGCGAGTCGCGAGTTGCTGTTTACCATCGGGCGTGCGCGCCAGGAAGACCAACAGCCGGCCGTTGGGCGAAATGCGCGCCTCTAGAGCCGGCCCACGGACGACCTCCGGCCCGAGATCGACGCTAAGCCGCATCAGGGGATGTCGTTGGAGTGGTGCGACTCTCCAAAAGGGCCAAAGCGATACGGCCAGCGCCGCCATTAAACCAGCGACGATCCAGGGCAAACGTTGATTCAGCTTTTGCCGTGGTGCAGAGACGGGCGACAGACCTGCCTGCGATCCGCCTTCGGCAATCCATTCCAACTCGGCCTTAATGTCATGCGCGCTCTGCCAGCGCTCCTCCGGGTCTTTGGCCAGCGCGCGCCGCACTAGGTGGTCGAGTGCGGGTGGCGTCACCGGCTGCAGGCTGCTCATCGGCGCCGGTTCCGCCGCAAGGATCGAAGCGATCAGGCTCGCCCTGCTCGCTCCGCTGAATGCCGGCTTGCCCGTCAGCATCTCGTAGAACACCACACCCAGCGCGAAGATGTCGGTGCGTGCATCGGCTTCTTTGGCTTCCAGTTGTTCCGGCGCCATGTACTGGAATGTTCCCAGCACCACGCCCTGCTCGGTGATGCCCTCGCTACGCGTCGGTGCGCTGGTGAGCGAGGCAGCCGCAGCCGGCGTGTACTTCGCCAGGCCAAAGTCCAGCAGCTTGGCGCCCGCTTTGGTGAGCATAATGTTGCCCGGCTTCAGGTCGCGATGCACCACGCCGCGCCGGTGTGCCGCGTCCAGCGCCGAAGCGATCTGTATTCCGATGCGCAGCGCCTCGGCCAGCGGCAGCGCACCCTTGGTCAGCCGCTCCGTCAGCGTCTCCCCCTCCAGCAGCTCCAGAACAATGTAGTCGGTTGTTTCCTGCCGCCCGATGTCAAACACAGTGCAGATGTGCGGGTGCGAGAGGGAAGAGAGCGTTTTGGCCTCGCGCTCGAAGCGCGCTCGCAGGTCATCGCGTTGCGCGAAGCTCTCCGGCACGATTTTGATCGCGACGTCGCGCGCCAACCGCGTGTCGCGGGCGCGGTAGACCTCTCCCATCCCGCCCGCGCCAATCGGCGCGAGAATCTCGTAGGGACCCAGTCGGGTTCCGACAACAAGGCCCATTCGCCTCCCCCTTGAAGAGTGCGCGGATTCTACAGCAAAAGGCCGCGCCCCAAAAGGGGCAACGGCCATCCGATCTTCCCAGATTCCGGCCCCGGCTGAGACTGCTCTCGGTCACTTGGACGTATAACGGGCATATAGGAAGGTGACCCACTACTACGTCCTGGCGCGTTGACACTCGCGGAGGCGCGTGCTAGTTTCACCGCCGGAATACGATTGATAGAAATTCATAGCAAGGAGTACAGGGCCTGATGAACGCAGCGAACTCTTCCGCATCCACGCAGAAAAAACGCATCGCGGTGATTCCCGGGGACGGCATCGGCATCGACGTCACCGCGGAAGCCGTCAAAGTGCTCAAGGCGGTGGCGGCCGCCGCAGGAAAAACCATCGAGCTGGTGGAATTTGACTGGGGCGCGGACCGCTACTTGAAGGACGGCACCACGCTGCCGGAGGGCGCGGAGGACATGCTGCGGCGCGAGTTCGACAGCGTCTTCGTGGGCGCGCTGGGCGACCCGCGGGTGCCGTCGATGAAGCACGCCGCGGACATTCTGCTCGGACTGCGCTTCAAGCTGGACCTGTACGTCAACTCGCGGCCGGTGGTGCTGCTGGACAAACGGCTGACGCCGCTGCGCGACCGCGACGAGAAGGACATCCACTTCATCGTCTTCCGCGAAAATACCGAAGGGCTGTACGTGGGCATGGGCGGCATCTTCAAGAAGGGCACGCCGGACGAGCTGGCCACGCAGGAGGACATCAACACGCGCAAGGGCGTGGAGCGCATCATCCGCTACGCTTACGAATACGCGCGCAAGCACAAGCTCACCAAGGTGTGCATGAGCGACAAATCCAACGCGCTGCGCTTTGGGCACGACTTGTGGCAGCGCGTGTTCGCCCTGGTGCAGAAGGAGTACCCGGAGATTGAGTCGAGCCACTGGTACGTGGACGCGCTGACCATGCAGATGGTGAAAAACCCGGCGCAGTTCCAAGTGATCGTCACCTGCAACATGTTTGGCGACATCGTGAGCGACCTAGGTGCGCAACTGGTGGGCGGGCTGGGACTGGCGCCGTCGGGGAATATTCATCCGGGGAAGCTGTCCATGTTCGAGCCGGTGCATGGGTCGGCGCCCAAGTACGCGGGGAAAAACGTGGCGAACCCCATGGCGGCGATCCAGACGGTGGCGATCATGCTCGACCACCTCGGGTGGGTGGCGGAGGCCGACGCGGTGGACGACGCGGTGCGCGCCGGGGTCCATGATGGAAAAACCACGAAGGATTTGGGTGGGCCGCTGGGCACGCGGGAAGTGGGCGATTGGCTGGCGGATTGGGTAAGCAAGAAGGGCGTGGCGCGCTAGTACGACACACGCCTTGGCTGCAGGAGTTTGGCCAGGACGAAGCCCACAGCGAAGCCTCCGATGTGGGCCCAAAACGCGACGCCGCCCTGGGCGTGCGTACGCATGGAGCCCAGCCCGCCGACGAACTGAAGCACAATCCAGTAGCCCACAAAAAACATGGCGGGAATCTGCACGGTAAAAAAGACGACCAGCAGCGGGACGAGTGTCACAATTTTGGAGCGGGGGAAGAATACGAAGTAGGCGCCCATCACGCCGGAAATGGCGCCGCTGGCCCCTACAGTGGGCACCGACGAACCCCAGTTGAACGCGGTGTGGATGAGTCCCGCGCCGAGGCCGCAGGCCAGGTAAAACAGAAAATAGATTGAGTGCCCCATGCGGTCTTCGATGTTGTCCCCAAAAACCCACAGGAACCACATGTTGCCGATGGCGTGCATCCAGCCGCCGTGCAGAAACATGCTGGTGACCAGCGGCATCAGCGCGCCACCCAAGTTGACGGCGTGGGTGGTGAGCAGCGCGTCAATGCGCGCGGGAACCAGGCCCAGGGTAAAGATGAAGCGCTCGCCGCCGTCCGCGCCCAGCGACACCTGGTAGAGCCACACCAGCGAGTTCAAGGCGATGATGGCGATGTTGA
>CAZIWR010000126.1:0-8118 GCA_964542805.1 uncultured Acidobacteriaceae bacterium | reverse complement strand
TGCCCCGCTACCGCGGCATCCACGTGCTGCAGCGCGACGAACAGGGCCTGGAAAAATGCGTGGGTTGTTTCCTGTGTGCCGCGGCGTGCCCGGCCAATTGTATCTACATCGAAGCCGCCGAAAACACCGACGCCGCGCGCATCTCCGCCGGTGAGCGGTATGCCAGCGTCTACAATATTGATTACTCGCGCTGCATCTTCTGCGGCTATTGCGTGGAAGCGTGTCCCACCGACGCCATTACTCACGGGCACGACTTCGAGCTGGCCACCTACGACATCAACTCGCTCATCTACCGCAAGGAACAATTGCTGCAAGCCGAACCCCACAAGAAACCGACCAGAGCGTAAAGAGGTGAGGGGCAGGGAATCGGATTGTCGTTTCCTGGCGCACTCTGCGATTCCCTGCAGCTACTTGACAGATCTTTGTGTTTTCTTCTTTGCAGCCGCAATGGGCGCTGCCGGCTCGGTCGTGCGGCGCGGGTCGAGAATCTTCCTTAAGAGCTTGTCATCGAGCAGGCCGCGCTCTTTCGCGATCTCCGTCACAGTGCGTCCGGACTTCACGCTCTCTTTGGCAATCTCCGCCGCGGCTGCATAGCCAATATAGGGGTTCAGCGCCGCGGCAATGGAGACGGTCGCGCTCGCATAGAACCTGCAGCGCGCCGCGTTGGCGGTGATGCCGTCCACACATTTTTCGGCCAACGCGCGAATGGTGTTCTTCAGAATCTCCGCTGAGTGCAGGACGTTCCAAGCCATCGCGGGCATCATTACGTTCAACTCGAGCTGCCCGGCCTGCGCGGCCAAGGCGGTGGCCAGGTCCGCGCCTGCCGCCTGAAAACCAACCATGGCCGTCAACTCCGCCATCACTGGATTGATTTTGCCGGGCATGATGGATGACCCCGGCTGCAGCGCCGGCAGCGCGATTTCCGCAAGACCCGTGTTGGGACCACTGGCCAGCAGGCGCAGGTCGTTCGAGATGCGGATGAGTTCAAGGCCCAGGTTGCGCAGTGCCGATGAAGCCACGGCCATGGCCAGGTTGGACTGCATGGTGTAGCGCAAGTCGTGCGTGGCGATGAGCCGTTGCTTCGAGATCTTGCTGAGGTAGCCGACGACGAGCCTTTGATACTTCGGATGCGTGTTCATGCCCGTGCCCACGGCCGAGCCGCCCAGCCCGACCTCGCGCAGCACATCCTGCGCATGGCGCAGCTCGTCGCCGCAGCGCTTGACGGCTGTTGCGTATGCGGTGAACTCCTGGCCGAGACGAATCGGCGAGGCGTCCATCATGTGCGTCCGGCCAGACTTTAAGATGCGGTCGAAGGCTTTGCCCTTACGCGCCAGCGAGCGCTCGAGCACGCTTGAAGCGGCGCCCACATCGTCGAAGAGCAGAATCGCCGCCAGGCGCATAGCTGTCGGAAAAACGTCGTTGGTGGACTGCCCGTAGTTCACGTGGTCGTTGGGATGGCAGCGAGCGTAGTCACCGCGACGCCCGCCAAGAAGCTCGATGGCCCGGTTGGCAATGACCTCGTTGGCGTTCATATGGAAGGAGACGCCCGCGCCGGACTGGTACACGTCCACGACAAATTGGTCGTCCAGTTTGCCAAGGATGACTTCCTCAGCCGCGCGGACGATCGCTGCACTACGGCGACGGTCGAGTAGCCCGAGGGTGCGGTTGGCCATCGCGGCGGCCTTCTTAACCATCCCCATGGCGCGGATGAGCCGGGGATGGGCACGGTAGCCGCTGATAGGGAAGTTCTCCATGGCGCGACAGGTCTGAATGCCGTAATACGCCTTTGCCGGGACTTGCTTAGCGCCTAGAGAATCTTCCTCGATGCGCGTCTTCATGGCGGTGCTCCGAACTTCCTGTGCGATTCAGAGAAAAGTGTAGAGGCTGAGCATACCACGCAGCGGGAAAACACGGAGGTGTCCCACCGTCGGGAATGCGGGTGCAAGGTCTGCCGAGGTCTGGAGGCGAGCGGAGGGGCGTGCCTGCGGCAAATGGGCAAAATAGGCTCTAGCTTATCTTATGTCTGATAAGGGATATTATGATAACTACGAACCAAGCATGGGGATGCAATAGGTTTGCGGGGGTTAGGCCCCACCGCCCCGCTCCCCTTCCTAGTTGGGTCTCTCTATGCTCGGTTCACGGCTTGGCGGGAGCTGGCGCAGCGGCCGCAAGTTCGAAGCGGATGTACTGCTCCAGCGTCTGACGGTCGGCGCCGATGAATCGCCGACCGTTCACGAAGACTGTAGGCGTGTTGGCAATCTTCAGCTTGGTGCCCTCGTCGACGCTCTTCTGGATGGCGGCTCTGGTTTCGGGAAGCGACATGCAGGTGCGGAACGCGTCAACGTCCAGCGCGGCATCGCGGGCATAATCCAACATCGTTTGCCAGACCGTGGTGGCGCTGATGACTTCCTGATTGTCGTAAATCTTGTCGTGGAGCTGCCAGAACGCTTCCGGCTTCTGCTGGTAGGCACAGCGTCCGGCTGAGGCGGCGGTCATGGCCCAGGGGTGGATTTGCTCCAGCGGAAAGTCTTTGAAGACAAACTTGACCTGGGGGAACTGTGGCTGCACCGCCTTGATGATGCTGTACAGGCCGCGGCACGTGGGGCACTGGAAGTCGGAGTACTCGACCACGGTGACGCGCGCGTTCGCTGGGCCCTTGAAGGGCGCTCCAGCTTGGGTGATTTGCGCGCGGGTGTCCGCAAAGGGGTCCTTGGTGGTGTCGAAGATTTCTCCGCGCATGAGGTAGCGGCCGTCCTTGCTAATGTAGAACGGCACGGAGTCGCTGCCGCCCTCGGAGGTCACTTCCACATTGACCTTCAGCAGGCCGGGCAGCTGCGATTCCGACGGCGCCCCGACCTTGATGCTGAACGACGGGCCCAGCGCGTACAACTTACGCACCTGCGCCTCGACTTGCTTCTGGATTTGAGCCGGGGTCGGCTCCGCTGGACTTGCCGGGGCTTGTGCCGCCGCGAAGGAGGCGGCCATTAAGAACACCATGATTGCTGTCAGAAGTCGCTGCACTCTACTGCTCCTTTGATTTGGATGACTTCCCTGCCGCTGCGCGAAGGAGAGAGTATACGTTGAAGGCGGCGAATGCTCCAAGAGACGCGCGACTTCACGGCACGAATCTCTGCGCAATGGGAAACGGCCGGCCGATGCTGAAGGCCTTGGAAGTAATTTTCAGCCCCGGCGCGGATTGTTGCCGCTTGTACTCGTTGCGATCCACCTTGACGGCGATTTCCCGCACGAGCTTCAGCTCGAAGCCATAGTGGTCCGCAATTTCCTCCGGGCTGCGCATGTCTTCCACGTACGCTTTCAGGATGCGGTCCAGCACGTCGTAGGGCGGCAGGGAATCCTGGTCGGTCTGATTGGGGCGCAATTCCGCGGAAGGCGGTTTCGTGAGCGTATCCGCGGGAATCACTTCCCCGCCCCGGTTGATCAGCCGCGCCAGCGCATAGACCATCGATTTGGGTACGTCGGAGATGACCGCCAGACCGCCGGCCATGTCGCCGTAGAGCGTACAGTAGCCCACCGCCAGCTCGGATTTGTTGCCGGTGCTCAGCACGAGCGCGTTGAATTTATTGGAGAGCGCCATAAGGAAATTTCCGCGGATGCGCGCCTGGATATTTTCTTCGGTGACGTCTTCCGCGCGCCCCTCGAACGCCGCCGCGAGAGTCTTCTTGTAGCCGGCGAAAATTTCGGCGATGGGCAAGGTGAGGCAACGGATTCCAAGGCGTTCTGCCAGCAAGCGCGCGTCGCGTACGCTGCCCTCCGAGGAGTAGGGGCCGGGCATGGTCACGCCCAGCACATTTTGCGGTCCCAGCGCAGACACGGCAATCGCGGCCACCACAGCGGAATCGATGCCGCCGCTCAGTCCCACGAGCACCTGCTGGAAGCCACACTTGCGCACGTAGTCGCGGGTGCCGCAGACCAGGGCTTGCAGCGCAGCTTCCAGTTCGTCGCCGGCCTGCGCGCGGATTTCGCCTGTGCCGCTCGCGGTGTCGAACAGCACGAGGTCTTCTTCGAAGGAACGCGCCTGCGCAGCCACGCGCCCGTCGGCGGTGATGGCCATGCTGGAGCCGTCGAACACCAAGCTGTCGTTTCCGCCCACCTGATTTACGTACACCACGGGCCGGCCATGGCGCTGCGCCAGCGCGCGCAGCATGGCGCGGCGCTGTTCGCGCTTGTCAATCTGATAGGGCGAGGACGAGATGTTGATGACGATTTCGCTTCCCTGCCCCACCAACTCCGCCACCGGATCGCGCTCATAGAGCGGCTTGGCCCAGAAGTTTTTGTCATTCCACACGTCTTCGCAGATCGTAATGCCCAGGCGCGTGCCACAGAATTCCAGCGCGGATTGCGAGCGCGCCGGCTGAAAGTAGCGCGATTCGTCGAAGACGTCGTAGGTGGGCAGCAGCATCTTGCGCTGCTCGAACAGCACGCGACCATTCGCGAGCAGCGCAGCGCAGTTGGCCGCGGACTTGCCTGCATCGGCGTTCTGCGGCGTGCCGACGTAGCCGACGATGGCGGGGACGGAAAGATCGCGGGCCAGTTTCGCGAGCGTTTCGACGTTTCGCTTCAGAAAGGACGGCCGTTCGATGAGGTCTTGCGGGGGATACCCGCACAGGCAGAGTTCCGAGAAGACGACGAGTTGCGCGCCGCGCGCCTGGGCATCGTCAGCGAACTTGCGGATCTTGGCCGCGTTTCCTTCCAGGTCACCGACGGTTGGATTCAACTGTGCCAGCGCAATCTTCATGGGGCCTAAGCATACGGGCGTGCCGCCCGCTTTTCAATCTATACGACTGCGGTTTCTGCGGTCCATCACTGGTGCCGTTGTATAATCGGGGCAAAGGAACAACAGAATGTCGTCCGAGTCCGGCGATCAACGGCGCACCGAGGCAATGGAACTCTTCCGTCTGGCCTACGAGCATCAGATGCGCGGCGACCTCGATGAGGCCGTCAAACTGTACAAGAAGTCATTGGAACTTTTCCCTACGGCGGAAAGCCACACTTTTCTCGGCTGGACGTACAGCTTTCAAGGCCGCTGGGAAGACGCCATTCAGGAATGCCTGCTGGCCATCGAGGTGGACCCCACGTTCGGCAATCCCTACAACGACATTGGGGCTTACCTGGTGGAACAAGACCGGCTCGACGAAGCCATCCCCTGGTTCATGCGCGCGCTCAAGGCGTCGCGCTACGAGAGCTACTGCTTCCCGCACTTCAACCTGGGCCGCGTGCTGGAGCGCAAGCGGATGTACGCCCGGGCGCTCATCGAATACAGGAAAGCGTTCGCGGAAAACTCCCAGCATCTTGGCGCGCTGACCGCCATCCGCCGGCTGCAGGCCATGTTGAACTGACGATAGCCGCCGCTAAGCATTGCGCGCCAACAGGCTGGCCATTCCCTTCCCGGCGCACAGCTCGCTGTAAAAGAGAATTTCCATGGCGCTGAACGCCGCGCGCAGTTCGCCCGGCTGCAGCAGGAACTCCGGGCTGCGCGGGCCGCTGGCGAACTTCAATTGTTCGAGGGTGTGGGTTTCGTAGACCAGCATGCCGCGCCGCCGCAGGGCTCCATGGAGATATGGCAACAAGGGCCGCTGCAGATACTTGAAGCACAACAGAACGTCAAATTGCCCGGAAGGAAGAGTGAACGACTCGAGGTCCGCCTGCACGAGATGAAGTTGCGCGTCGTGCTTGTGCGGCAGAGTGAGTTGCGTGGCCCAATGGCAGGCTACGCCGCTCTCTCGCGCGAGCGCTTCCGTTTTTTCCAGCCCGACCCGGGAGCGTTCCACCGCGAAGACCTGGTAGCCCTGCTGGGCGAGAAAGACGGCGTTACGTCCCTCGCCGCTGGCCAAGTCCAGGGCCGTGCCGCGCGGCAACAGTGGAAGCACTTCGCGCAGGAACTCCGCGGGCTCCTTGCCGGCCCAATAGCCGGGCTGGCGGTAGCGGTCGTCCCACTCCTGTGTGTCGTACGGCATCGAGGTTGATTTCAGTGTGCGGCCAGGCGGCCCAAAAGGAAAACGGGGCTTCTGGACGTGCTGCCATCCAGAAGCCCCGAAAAATTCATGCGCGCCGGTAGCTTAGACGCTGAAAGAACTGCCGCAGCCGCAGGTGTTCTTCACCTGGGGGTTGTTGAACTTGAATCCGGCGCCCTCGATCGTCTCGACGTAGTCCACTTCGACGTCGTTGAGGTACATTTCGCTCATCTGGTCCACGAAGATCTTCAAGCCTTCAAACTCGTACACCTGGTCCATTCCGGTGGTGTTGTTCTCGAAGGCCATGTGGTACTGGAATCCCGAGCAGCCTCCGCCCACCACGGCCACGCGCAGCCCCGAGGCTGGCGGGGTCTGGGCGGACAGGATCTCTTTCACTTTCCCAACTGCTGTCGGCGTCATGTGAATCATTCTGGTTTTCTCCGTTCTGCCAGGGACCGGCTCAATGCATCCCACGGCCATTATACCAAATCCCCGGTCCAGGTGGCAATCACTCAGGTATCGTACTGGTGACGCGGGATCTATTTCTTCTGGGGGCGCATCAGGGGTAGGCAAGCGGGGGGCTTTGCCTTAGAATGCTTCGTCCGGTCGCACCCCATGAAACATACAGTTACGCTCATCCCCGGCGATGGCATCGGTCCCGAAGTGGCGCATGCCGTGAAGCGCATGCTGGATGCCTCCGGGGCGGACATCAATTGGGAAGAGGTGTCCGCGCGGCCGGAGGCCGATCGCCGCGGCTCAGCTTACCTGAACCTCGATGTGGTGGACTCGGTGAAGCGCAACCGCGTGGCGCTGAAAGGCCCCATCGCCACCCCCATCGCCGAAGGACCTCCCAGCATTAACGTGGGCTTGCGCAAGGCCCTGGAGCTCTACGCCAATCTGCGGCCGGTGAAGAACCTCGCCGGGGTCAAGTCGGTCGCGCAAAACATCGACCTGATCATCGTCCGTGAGAATATCGAAGACCTCTATGCCGGTCTGGAGCACACCATCGTGCCCGGCGTGGTGGAGAGCCTGAAAATCATCACCGAAAAGGCTTCCACACGCATTGCCGTCTACGCGTTTGAGTACGCGCGCAAACACGGGCGCAAAAAGATCGCCGCGGTGCACAAAGCCAACATCATGAAACAGTCCGACGGGCTGTTTCTGGCCTCGTGCCGCAAGGTGGCGACGAATTTTCCGGACATCGAATATCGCGAAGTGATCGTGGACAACGCCTGCATGCAACTGGTGATGAACCCGCACCAGTTCGACGTGCTGTTGCTGACCAATTTGTACGGCGACATCATCAGCGACCTCGCCGCGGGGCTGGTGGGCGGGCTGGGCGTGGTTCCCAGCGGCAACATCGGCGCGGAGGTGGCCATCTTCGAAGCCGTGCACGGAACCGCGCCGGACATCGCCGGCAAGGGCGTTGCCAACCCCACGGCCCTGCTGATGAGCGGCATCATGATGCTGGATTACATGGGCGAGCTCGACGCCGCACGCCGCGTGGAGCAGGCGCTGCACGCCGTCTATCGCGAGGGGAAACAACTGACCCGGGACGTGGGGGGCACCGCGAGCACCGAAGAATTTTCCAATGCTGTGATTGCCGAACTCTCGAAGCGCTGAACGATTTACTTTCTCCGCGCCAGACGAATTGGCTCCGAGTACAGCTTCGAATCCCTCCCCAGACCAAGCAGAAATCGCTCAAGGTCAGCCGAGCTGGAAGTAATGAGCAGCTCGTCATCCTCCCAGGTGTATTTCAGGTCGCGCAGCCGGTCCATCTTTGCGGCTGATTTCAGCGCGTCGTAATTCAACAAACTCAGCGCCAGCTGGCCGGCGCCGATTTCCAGCCGTGCCACGGTATGCATGGGGAACAGGAGCATGCCGTCCACGCCTTCGGCCGCTTCTTTGGGACGAAAGTCCATGTAGTAGTCGGTGCCGAATTTCGCCAGCTTGCCCTCAAAAATGCCGTGCGATTCCTTGTCGGAGTACTGCACGATGTAGTTGTTGTCCGCGCCGCGGACAAAGGTCATCGCCACCGTGTCGCCGTCGCCGGCTGCGCCGGTCCAGCCGCCGAGCAGGTCTTCCTCGAAGACGATGGAGTCGTCCTTCACCCAGGCATGCACCGAGCGCACGATGCACCCGGGCA
>CAZIWR010000125.1:0-8134 GCA_964542805.1 uncultured Acidobacteriaceae bacterium | reverse complement strand
GCGTGCTCCTGCTGGCCATCGCCGGCTTGTGGCTCTATGAAGGGCTGAAAACGTTTTGATGCGCAGCGGGGAGTTGCCTCAATAGGACTGGCTCGCGCGCGGATTTTCAGGCGTCGCGGTCGTTCGGTGTGTTCGGTGGGGTGACTCTTCGAATTGCGGATTTCGCTCTTTTCTGTTTTCGCTTTTCTATCTTCGCCGTTCGGATTTCTCTGCGCCCTCTGCGGCCCTCTGTGAACTCTGCGTTCATGTTTTGCTCTTTCCGTTTTTCGCTTTTCGGTTTTCGGTTTTCGCGCTTTTCTCCTTTCTACACCCTACACCCTTGCTTGATCACGGTTTTGGCGCTGCCGGCGGCGGCGACATATCCGCCACCACCGACGTGTGGTCGTGCACGATCATCCATTTCCCCGCGCGTTTTTCCAGTACCAGCGTAGTTTGTCCGCGCCAGCGCGCCGCATTGCCGTCCACTTGCCCGTTGAATTCCCACTGGAAGCTCGACCACGCCAACGTCCCGCGCACCACCGTGTACGTGTTGTAGCGGTCCTTCTGCACGGAGCTGACGCGCGCGCGCAGCTTTTGATACGTGGCCAGAAAATTCGGCCATCCCAGGATGGGCGCCTCGAATGCCCCGCTCACCACGGACACGTCGTCCGCGTACACGCTGTGCAGCAGGTTGGTGTCCCCCAGTTGCCAGGCCGCCAGCATCTCCGCGATGCGGTAGTCGATCACATTGTTGTCATTGGCCTGCGGCATGACTCCTTGCGCAGGCGACTCCACCTGTTCTGCCTTCATTTTCGGCGCCTTCTTGTCCTTCGGCGGATTCTGCGGCTTCTCCTGAGCCACCGCCACGTCGACCGCCACCCCCGCCAGCATCATCGCCAGCGCCATCATTCCCGCCACCGCTCCACGCCGCCAATTCGTTCTCATCGCTTCCTCCACTCTGTCACTCTGCCACTCTTCATCACTTTTTCATTCCCTGCGAAAGCAGATTCACAAACAGCCGGTACGCGCCCGGCACGCCTTCCGGCAATTGCCGGAAGAACGACAAGCCCGTGTAAATGTACACGCCCTTTCCATGCTTCGCGTACACCAGCGCTCCCAGCGCTTCTTGCTCGCCCGGATCTTTCATCGCCAGCACCGGCGTGTACTTGGCGTCGAATGTGCCCCAGTAATACAGTCCGCGCTCCTGCACCCAGCCGCTGTAATCTTCGATGCGGATGGCGTTGGGGAAGTTCAGCAGCGGATGCAGAGGTTCCAGGATGCGCACCGGCGAATTTTCATCCGTTGTGCGCAATCCGTTGCCGATCGTCGCCGGATACGGCGCCGGCTTGAGCTGGTTCCACACGCCTTCGCGCTGGTACTGCACCACCAGCGTCCCTCCCGCTGCCGCGTAATCGAGCAGCCGCTGATTGGCCCGCGCCAGGTCGCTGCGCAATTCGTACGCGCGGATGCCCACGCAGACGGCATCGAAATCGGCAAGACGCCGCCACGAGAGTGCAAATTCATCGAGCATCTCAACATGGATGCCAATCTGCTTCAATGCCTCTGGAATAGGATCATTTTCTGCAGCAATGTATCCGACGCGCAAGTCCTGCGGCGCGTTCACGTCCACGATGTGCACGCGTGCCTCGCTTGGCTCGCTCCAAGAGCGTGTGGGAAGGGTCGGCAGAGGCTCCAGCGAAGATCGGAATTCTTCGCCACTGTCTCGTTTAGCGTAAGCCCGAAATGCAGAGTGCCCGGCTTTGAATTGTGCCGGGCGAATCAAATGAAACCAGACGAATTGATCCCCCGGGCCATCGCACTCCACTGTTTGAGCTACACCTGAGCCCCATTCTGCTGGCACATCAACACCGACAGTGACTTTTTCTTTCGCTGTCGAATAATGTCTAACGCGTATCACGAGCGAAACCTCTTTAGGCGGCTTGCTCTGCACCAACACGAACGCTTTCGGCACCACCGTCAGCGTCACTGCCGGAACCAGCATCAGCGGCCGCGTTTCCGCGCTCACCGACGTCACTCGCGTCGCCGTCACTTCCGTTTCCGTCTCGAATACATACTCTTCAACTTTCGCCTTCAACCGCGCCTTCACCAGCGCCCCCGGCGACGGATAAATCCACTCGCCATTGGCTGCATTCGCCTTCGCGTCTTTCGGAATCGCCACCGTGAACCGCACGCCGCCCGTGGGCTGTTTCTCCTCTTTCGTGACGCTCCATCCCTCCGGCAGCGCCAGGCTCGCGCCTTCAATCTCCACCGGCACGTCGTTTCGCTTGAGCCAATTCACCGTCACCGTGAACGACTCGCCCGTCACCACCTCGCTGCGCTCCGCCTGCGCGTCAATGCGCACTCCCGCTGCCATCGTCAGCGCGGCACGAATATGCTGCGTAATCTGGCGAATCTCACTCGCGCCATTGGCGAGTTCCTCCATGCGGTTTCCAACCGTGACCACAGCTCGGGTGCCGAAAAACGGCCGGCCTGCTTCCGCAAGCTCTTTCACCGTCGCGGCCCAATCAAGATTCCGCGCTGTTTCTTCTGCGCGTCGCAGTGCTGCACTTGACTTTTCTAAGTCGGACCGAAACGCACTTTCAAACGCGGGAAATCTACTGACAAAGGAATCGAGCGTCGCGGCCAGCAGTGCCGCATCCGGCTTCGCTCCTTCCACTGCCACCAGCGTGATTGGCCTCCGGAAAAACGGCGAACTCCTCACTCCGCCCACGCCCTGCGTGCGATGATTCAAATAACCTTCGACTCCAATTTCTCCCCAGTTTTTTCCCCACAGCGGCGAAATCTCGCTTACGGGAATCGAAAATCCTTCCGCCGGCGCATTCCCGCGCGAAAGTTGCAGCAGCGCATCTGCCTTCCACGGCTGCAAGCCTTCTTCCATCAGTTTCGGAAACGCCTTCGCGTCCGCCGCCATCGCATACGCCTGCGGAGTTAGCAACCCCGACGCTACGTGTTGCCCGTGTCCACCTCTCACTCCTCCCCAGTTATTGATAATCACGTGCGGCCGAAACGTGCGGATCACTCGCACGATGTCTTCCAGCGTTTGATCGCCCCACACTTTCAGCGCTTCGTCCGCCGTCTTGGTGTACCCAAAATCCGCCGCGCGCGTAAAAAACAGCCGCGTGCCGTACACGCGCGTGGCATTCATCAACTCTTCGGTGCGCAACACGCCGAGCTGCGGCGCTTGTTCCGGCCCCAGCGCGTTTTGCCCGCCCTCGCCGCGCGTCAGCGAGAGCAGCGCCACGTCCGCATGCAACCCGCGCGCCAGATACGACAGCACCGCGCCCGGCTCGTCGTCCGGATGCGCCGTCACGTACAGGATGCGAGTGGTCACTCGCGCCTTTTCAATTGCCTCGATCACCTCCGGCAGGCTCTGCCCGTTTCCGCTCGGTGCGCCGGTCTGCGCCTGTACAGGCCCCACCGCCACCAGAGTCATCAGCAGAATTACGAATGCGAATTTCTTCTTTGAAGTGTTCATGTTTTTAGTTTTCGGTTCTGTACTTTCCTTCCCTGACCCCTGGCCCCCGATCCCTGACCCCTTCCTTCATCTGCGTTCATCTGCGGTTCCCAAAGGTTTTGCATCGAATGGCCATTCCTTTTGCGCTTTCGCCCTCGCCAAAAACACCGCCGCTCCCGTCAGCATCAGCAGCACCGCCGCCAGCCGCAAATCAATGCGCACATCGAGCACGGTGATGCTGCCCGTGGCCACGAACACGGCCAGCCACGCCGCCACCACCAGCACCACCGGCAGCGGGTAGAGCCACATTTTGAACGGAAAGCGTGCGGGAGGCCAGCGCCGCCGCAGCACCATCAACCCCACCGCCCCGCCGATGAACTGCACCAGGATGCGCATCGCCAGGATCGCGCTGATCACCTCGCGCAGCCGGAACAGCAGGCTGAACACCAGCGCCGTCGCGCCCAGCGCCAGCAGCGACACGTGCGGAAAATGTTTCGTTGGATGCACGCGCCCGAACACCGAAAAAAATGTGCCGTCCACGGCCGCTGCGTACGGCACGCGCGAGTAGCCCAGCGTCAGTGCAAACAGCGACCCGAACGCAATCCACAAAATCATCACCGTGGCCACCTGCGCTGCACCGGCTCCGTAGATGCGCTCCACAAACGTGCTTACGATGAACTTGGACGTGCGCGCCTCCTGCCACGGCACCACGCCCAGGATGCTGGTTTGCATCAGCAGGTACAGCACGGCGATGCCGATGATCGAAATAAAAATACTCTTCGGAATATTTCTCTGCGGGTCGCGGATTTCCGCGCCGAGGTGGCAGACGTTGTAGTAGCCCAGATAGCTGTAGATCGTGCGCACCGTCGCCGCGCCCAATCCCGCGAAAAATGCCCACGAAAAATCCCATGCCCCGGCTTCGTAGGTGAACACCTGCGCGGCGTTAAAGTGCGTCACGCCGCCGAAAATCAGCCACACCATCGTGGCCACCACGCCCACCCAGATGAGCATGGAAATTTTCCCAATGGTGGTAATCCGCCGGTACAGCAGAAACATCAGAAACACAATCAGCCCGCCGCGCACCGCGCGTTCCGCCACCGGCCCCAGCGGCACCAGGTACATCAGGTATTCCCCGAACCCGATCGCCGCGCTGGCCATCACCAGCGGGGCTTGGAACATCGTCTGCCAGATGAACAGGAACGACATCACGCGTCCCCACCGCTGCGGCCCGTAGGCCTCGCGCAAAAAAACGTAGCTCCCACCGGCCTCCGGCATGGCCGCGCCGAGCTCCGCCCACACGCAGCCGTCCAGCAGCGACAGCGCCGCGCCTGCCACCCACGCGGCGAGCGCTTGCGGCCCTCCCATGTCCTGAATGACCAGCGGCACCACGACAAACGGACCAATGCCCACCATGTCGATCATGTTGAGCGACGTGGCTTCCGCCAACCCCAGCCCCCGCTCCAACTTCACCGAATTCACGTTTGTTCCCATGAGCGCTTTCAAAGAGGCAGCAAGAATAGCAAACATCCGGCTCCCGCACGCCACACTTCGTTCTATGTCTCGTCGTTCCCCTCCTCTCTCTCTGTGTCTCTGTGCCTCTGTGGCTATCCTTCGTCTTTCGCCTTTCTTTGAGATATTCTCTCCTCGCCATGACCACGCTCGGCGTTGCGCTGACGGCCGCTACGGCCACCATCCTCGTCGCGGAATTCTTCCGCCACCGCTCGCGCGCCTTTCCGTTTTACGGATGGATGGGCCTCGCCGCGCTCACGGGTTTCGAGTGGCTGATGTTCCATCACGTCGAGCCGGTGGCCACGTACTTCACGCCGCTGGCCTGGTCCTGCTACATCCTCATCGCCGACGCCGCCGTCTTCTCCATCAACGGCAAATCGCGTCTCCAGCAGGCGCCGTTGCAATTTGCGCGCATCGCTCTGCTTTCGCTGCCGCTGTGGCTCATTTTCGAAGCCTACAACCTGCGCCTGCAAAACTGGACCTACGTCGGCCTGCCGAAATTCTGGCTGGCAAAATATTTTGGCTACGCCTGGTCGTTCATGACCATCACGCCGGCGATTTTCGTCACCACCGATCTCATTCGCGCGTTCGGCTGGTTCAAGCCCACCAAGCCGGTAAAGTTTTCCCTGAGCGTGCACCGCGCGCTGATCGTTTCCGGCGCGCTGCTGCTCATACTTCCTCTTACGCTTCCCCGCGAAATCGCTGCGTATCTTTTTGCATTCGTCTGGCTGGGTTTCGCCTTGCTCCTTGACCCCGCCAATTATCGCTTGCGTTTGCCCTCGCTGCTCGGCGATCTCGAGCTTGGCTACCGCGATCGCGTTTACGCGCTGCTGATTTCCGGCTGGGTCTGCGGCATCTTCTGGGAATTCTGGAACAACTGGGCCGCGGCAAAATGGGTCTATATTTTTCCGATGTTCCAGCAATGGAAACTTTTCGAGATGCCCGCGCCCGGCTTCCTCGGTTTTCCGCCCTTTGCGCTGGAATGTTTCGCCATGTACGTCGCCGCCGCGCGCTTGCTCGGCTGGATTAAACCCAGGGGTTAGGGGTTTGGGGTTAGGGGTCAGTTTTCAGCGTTTCTCTCTATTCCATTTTCCCCCTCTGTGTCTCTGTGCCTCTGTGGCTGATCTGCGAGTTTCGTGTAAACTAATCTCGATGCTTCGCCGCGCTGCTATTTTTACTTTTCTGCTTGCGCTCGCCCTTTGCGCGCCGGGCGCCGCCGCCAAAAAACTCAATGCCCCGCCGGAGGCCCGCGAAGGCCTGCACCACATGTACGCCGGCGATACGCCCCGCGCCATCGAACTCTTTCGCAAAGTGCAGCAGGCCCAGCCTGATTCTCCGCTCGGCTATCTGCTCGAAGTGAACGCGCTATGGTGGAAGACGTATTGCGCGGCGTGCGAAATCAAATGGAACACGATTGACGCCTACAAGCGCGGCAGGCTCCCCGAGGACGACTATTATTTTTCGCTCGCCGACAAAGCCATCGCGCTCGGCGACGCGCAGCTCGCGAAATCACCGAGCGCGGAAATGAATTTGTATGTCGGCATGGGTTACGCGCTGAAGGCGCGGCTGCACGGGTTGCGCGTGGAAGCCAAACCCGTCGCGCGCGCCGGCGTGAAGGCCCGCGAGTATCTGCTGCGCGCGTCGCAACTCGATCCCGAGCTCGGCGACGCTTACACCGGCCTGGGTCTCTACAATTATTTCGTGGACGCGCTTTCCTGGTGGGCCAAAATGCTGCGGTTTTTCATGGGCATTCCCGGCGGCTCGAAGAAGGAAGGCATGCGCCTGCTGGAACGCGCGCTGCGCGAGGGCGATATGTCCGTCGGCGAAGCGCGCTTCTACTACGCCAAAAACCTGCGCAACTACGACCAGAACTATGCGCGCGCCATCGAGCTGCTCATGCCGCTCGTCGAGGAGTATCCGACGAATCCGATTTTTCAGCTCGTGCTCGGCGACATGCACGTCAAGCTCGGCCATTACGCGCAGGCCACCAAGTATTTTCTCGCCGCAAAAACACTGACCACCCACGACGCCGCTTGCGATGCCCGCATCGCCAAAGTCGCCACCGACGCGCTGGCGCTTCTCCCAGCTTCCGCCGTTACCTCCGCCAACTCCCGTTAGCTCTCTCCTTCATCGGCGTTCTTCCGCAGCTGCAAACCGGCTTTTCACCCAATACGCAATCAGCGTTCCAAAAACCACGCCGATGACGTAGCCGTAGGGCAGGCCGAAGGCGATGAGGCCGACCAGCAGCACAATGAAGAAATCGGCGGCGTTGGCGAGCATGTCGCGGACGAGCTTCATCAGCGCGAGCGCCTCGAACAGCAAAATTACGCCAAGCACGGGCAGCGGAAACAATTTCACGGCGGTGGAAAATCCGCCGCCGAAAAATAATCCCAGCGTCAAATACAGCGCGCCGTAGATGACCACGCTGCCGCCGGTGCGTCCGCCAAACGTGTAGTGCCCGGCGATGCCGCCGGAGCCGTGACACGTCGGCACGCCGCTGAAGACCGGGCTCACTAAATTCATGAGTGAATAGGTGAGGCTGATTTTGCGCACCGTCACGCGCTTTTCCGGAAACAGATCGTCCGCGACGCGCTGCGACGCGAGAATCGAATTTCCCAGCGAGAGCGGCAACTGCGGCAGCGCGAGCACGAGAAATCCGGTGAGCACGTCGGCCCACTGCGGCGTGTGCAATTTCGGAAGCGAAATTCCCGCGGCATGCGCAAACGAGCCGCCGTCGAGCTTGAAGAGCAGCGCGTACGCGACACCCAGCAAAATAATAAATGGCGCGGGCGGAAATCTTCGGTTTCCGAGCAGCGCGAGCGTCATCGCGAACGCGACAAAGGCCAGCGCGTAGCCCGGCCAGCCGTCGGAGGTGACGTAATCGCGCAGCGCGAGCGACGCAAGCTGCATGCCCAACCCGAACTGCACGCCGCGCACCACGCTTTTGGGCACGATGCGCGCCACCCAGCCGATGAGTCCGGTCAGCGTGAGCAGCAGCATCACCGCGCCAATCGCCAGCCCGCCGCCGTAGAGCACGTTGGGCGCGAGCTTTTGCGTGATGACGATCACCGCCATGGCCTTCAACGGCTGCACGGGCATGGGCATGCCGTAGGTCAGTCCGGTGATCACCTGCATCGCGCCAAAAATAATCAGCACGCTGGGCGCGTCGAG
>CAZIWR010000124.1:0-8175 GCA_964542805.1 uncultured Acidobacteriaceae bacterium | reverse complement strand
GGGGTAGAAGGCGACGGTCGGTTGCCCTGTGGTGGTAGCCTCCTACCCCGCGAGTGGTCTTGCCTATATAGACGTAAACGGCCGCCAAAAGTTGCAGCCGCCCAACAACTTTTTTTGATTTTCTGGAGCGCCCATCCACCCCCAATTACGGCTTCGGCGGGGCTGCTGGCGCGTTTTTGGCGTTTTCCAGCGACTGCACAATGGAGTCGCGCAATTTCTTGGCCTGCGGGCTTTGCGGGCCGTCAGGTTCCAGCCGCAGGAATTCGTTCAGGTCGCTTAGCAGCGCAGGTTGGTTTTTCATCTTGATGTGGACATTCGCCAGCAGCAGGTACGTGGGAGCGTAATCATTGCGCAGCTTGAGCACTGCTCCCAGGCTCTTTTCCGCTTCCTCCAGCCGGTTCAGCGCCGCCAGCGACCGCCCCATTTCGTAATGGCCCTGCCAGAGGCTGCCATCGATCTCCAGCCCGCGGCGCACCAGGGCTTCCGCCTCGACGGCTCGTTGCAGCGTGTTGAGCAGCGACCCTAGTGCGATGAATGCTTGCGGGTATTTCTCTCCACTGAGCGAAATGGCTTTGCGAAACGCCGCCTCGGCCTCCTCCGGCCTATGGAGCTGGTCATAGGCGATACCCAGGTGGAAATAGCCTTCGTAGAAGTCCGGCGAGGCGGAGGTCACCTTTTGCAGCACCAGCAAGCTGCCTGCCGGGTCGTTCTTCGTATAGAGGATGTCCATCCCTTTGCGGAAGTTCGCGCGCGTCTTGGACGGCAGGCCCAGCTCGAGCGCGGACACGGAATTGCCGGTGTCCTCCGGCAGCGCTGTGGCGATCTTTCTCAGATAGACCATCAAACCCAGAGGCGATGAACCCCTGATCTCGACTGATTCCCGCACCGATTCGTAGCCCGATTCTTCCACGATCAGGTAGAACTGGCCGGTGGAAAGGCCCGCGAACTCGAACTCCCCGTTGTTCCGCGTGAATGTGGTGCCTGCCAGGTCGCCTGAAAACCGCCGCAGCTCGATTTTGACGCTCTCCGCGGGCCTCTCGTTATGCGCAAAGCGCAGGTTTCCGCGCACCGTGTACGTGCGCGCCCGCGGGTCCGTAGTCCCGGGGAGGCGGCCTTGTTGCGCAGCGGCAAACGCAGGCAGGAGAAAAAGCGTAGCCAAGAGGGCGGGGAAGGCTACTCGCCGGTTCATGATCACCTCCGGGCTGCAAGGCTGATTCGCCGAGTATAGCACCGCAGGGCATGGCAAGCACCCATCGCCAGCCCCGGCACTCCGCCTCTTGACTCTTGTCTCACGCCACTTCCACCCGCTCGTAGCCGCTTTGATTGTGCGTGGCCCCCACCATGGCCATGCGGCGGGGGTCCGCTCGGTAGGAGATGTGGATGCAGTCTCCGCCGCGTCCCGAGGAATGCTCGCGAATCACCTGGTCAAAGGGCAATTTGCTCTCCAGCCGGATCCAATCGAACACTTGCTGGAGGTCTGCTTGCGGGGTAAAGAAGTCCGCTGCAATCCTTTCCGAGGTCCATTGGTGATCGCTGGTGGAAACGCCGTGGACCAGCGCGTTCAGAGCCGGGCTGCGGTAGCCGCTGGTAATCACCACGCTGCCAAATCGCTCGCGGATGGGTTCGAGGATTTCCGTGCAGAACTGCCGGGCAAAAGCAACCACCTCTGCTGGCGGAAGGTTTGCGATATGCGCCTGCTGCGCCGTCACCGAATGCGTAAATTCGGAAAGCGCGAAGTGTGGGGAAAGCATCTCGTTCACCGGTCGCCTCCAGAATTGCTGGGCGTGGCCCCGGCACATTCCGGGCTCAGAGTCTTTCCTCGCAGCGGATTGTAGGAAAGAATGTGCTGTTAACTCAAGTAGAAACTTGCATTCTACATTCCTCGGCACAAGGACCGTACGGTACGCGGTGGGAGGGCATCGCAGCGCTACATCACGCCGGCGGCGCGAGCTTCACTTCTTGCTGGTACGCGGCCACGTCCACCTTCCATTTGAATTGCTCGCGGATGCTCCCTTGCAGCGCGCGGGCCGCCTCCGGCTCGCCGTGGACCAGGTACGTCTGCCGCGGCGCTTCCGGCAGGCCGCTCATCCAGCGGAGCAGTTCGCTGCGCCCCGCATGCCCGGAAAACTGGTGCAGCGGGATAATCTCTGCTTTCACCGGCACATCTTCGCCGTGGATGCGCAGCGTCCTCGCGCCCTCCGCCAGCGACCGTCCGCGAGTGCCCTCCGCCTGGAAGCCTGCCAGCAACACGGCGTTGCGCGAATCCGGCAGCCGCCGCGCCAGGTGATGCAGCACGCGCCCGCCTGTGGCCATGCCGCTTGCGGAAATGATGATGCACGGCATGTTCATCTTGTTTATCTGCTTGGACTCCTCCGCGCTGCGCGTCAGGTGAAACTCGTGGCAGTTCAGCGGATCGTGGTTGCCGTTTGACGCTTCGCGGCTGAATTCCAGGTCGTGGTCTTCTTTGTGCCGAACGTAGAGATCCGTCACGCGCACGGCCATCGGGCTATCTACATACACCGGCAGGCTGGGAATGCGGTCCCAGTCTTCGAGCTGGCGCAGGTAGTACATCAGCAGTTGCGTGCGGCCCACGGCGAACGCCGGCATCACGATGGTTCCGCCGCGTTTCGACACGCGCGTAATGATTTCCGCCAGCGCGTCGAGCGGCGAATCGCTGGGATGCTCGCGATCGCCGTAGGTGGACTCGCACAGCAGCACGTCGCAGCGCGGCGGCGGCTCGGGGTCGCGCAGGATGGGCTGGTCGTAGCGCCCCAGGTCGCCGGAAAAAAGCACCACCGTGGGCTTGCCGTTTTCGTTGATGGTCAGCTCGACCATGGATGAACCCAGAATGTGCCCCGCGCCCAGCAGCCGCACGTTGAACTGCGAGCTGATGCGCACGGGCGTTTTATCGGGGATCACCTGCATGCGCCCCAGCGTGGCTTGCGCCTCTTCGACGGTGTAGAGCGGCTGCGGACTTTCGTGCTTGGAAAATCCTTTGAACTTGGCGTGCTCCGCGTCTTCTTCCTGAATGTGTGCTGCGTCGGGCAACAGGATGCCGCACAGGTCGCGCGTGGAGGAATTGCAGAAGATGGTGCCGCGAAAGCCGTCGCGCAGCAGCCGCGGCAGGTAGCCGGTGTGGTCGATGTGCGCGTGCGAGAGGACGATCCAGTCAATCGACGCGGGGTCCACGGGCAGCGGGTCCCAGTTGCGCAACCGTAATTCCTTGCCGCCCTGGAACAGCCCGCAGTCCATCAGCAGTTTTTTGCCGCCGGCTTCGACCAGATGCCTCGAGCCGGTTACGCTCCCCGCCGCTCCCAGAAATGTCAGTGTCGCCATGGCCGCGTATTCTATCAGGTGTTGGGAGCAGCACAGGCTATCCCAAAGCCTCCGGAGCCTGTGCTACATCACCGGCGGCTTCGGCGCATCCGGCGGCTTGATTTCCTGCTGCGTCTCGATGCGGAATTTCTTGTAGTCGCTGAAGTGCTCGGTGCGATGCACTTTCATCCCGGCGACGAGCAGCACCCGCGCCGACAAATTTACTTCGGCATAGCGCGGCAGCCAGATTTCGTTGTTGATGCGGTCCTGCTCGAAGACGAACTCCGCGCCCTTGCCCAGCGACGCCAGCAGGCCCCCGCCCACGCGGATGGCATCCGTCGTCCGCGCTTCGGCCCGCACCACTTCCTGCGCGTCCTCATCCACCCACATCACGCCGACCAGCTTTTGCGCCATGGATTCCGCGCGGTTGCGCGCCTTGTAGCCCGGCCGCGGCTCGAACTCGAACACAATCACCTCGCGCCCGCTGAAGCGCTCGCGCCGCGGGTGGACCAACTGGCACACGCGCAGAAAATCCGAAATCCCGAAGTTACCGTCGTCGTCTTCGTTCGCGTTCGATTCGCCGCGCTTCTTTGCCGCCGCCTCTCTTTTCGCGACGCGCGCGTCCCGTTCTTTCTTAAGCTGCTCGATTTCCCGGATGAGCTTCTCGACGCGCTCCTGTTCCTTGCGCTGCTCCGATTCGTTCAGCAGCCGCCCTTCTTTCTTGATCAACTTCTTCACTTGCCGCCCGCGCACGAAAAACACCTCGTATTCCTCTTCCGACTTCTGCTTGATGTTTCCCTTGCCGTCGATTTCAATTTCCGTCTCCTTCGACGTATAGGTGTAGTCCTCGCGGATTTCGTCAATCTTCTTCTGGTTTTTCGCCAGCGCGTTGAGCAGCGCCCCCAGGTCCGGGAGCGGCCGCGCGGAGCGGTTGGGGAAATCGAACACGCTGGCTGCCACGTCGCCGTTGTGTGTCACCTCGCGCACCACCACGTCCAGAGTCTCCGCCCCGCGGCGCAGGGTGATGCGGTGCGGCTCCTTCACGCCGTTCACCGCGCGATAGTCGCCAAAGAAAATTTCCTCGCGCCCGCCTTCGCGCTCCGCTTCGTCCTTCAAGAGAAGATAATTTTCTGCATCAAAATAAACTTTTCTCTGCAAGCCGGTGTACGTGGTCATTTCCACGACCGCCACCGGCCGCCCCGACAGCATCTCGCGACCCAGCAAACGCACTTTTGTTTTTGCTTTTTTGTAGTTTAGGAAATGGTCGTTGCGGTAAAGCGCCGCAGCGCGCGCGCGCGCCTGTTCGCGCCCGGTCAGCGTGCGCAGTCCGCCGGCGGTGTCCTCCACCCAGCCGGACTTGCCATTGCACGCCTCAACGCGGAGCGCGTCGCCGATACGCGTCTCCACGTAGAACGATCCCGGCGCGCGTGTCTGCCACAGGAAATCGCCCGGCTGGTTGGCCGCGCCGTTCCGCGTCACGCTGCCGGTGATGCGCACGCTGGCAATGGCCTGCAGCGCTTTTTTTCCGCCCAGCGCCTTGATGTGCCGCTCGATGATGCTTTCAGCGGACTGCGCGGGAAGGGAAGCGCTCCCTGCCAGAAACGCGACCAGCGCCAGCATTGTGCTCGCAGCTCTCTTCATGGCATCTCTATGCTTCAACGCACCGCCGCGGCCTTTTGTTCCGTTGCGCCCACTTTACGGCGGACCGGAGCATAGATGTGTTCGCCGTGGTTGCCGTTGCATTCCTCTTGTCTTTTTCCCCATAGGAGTTGGACGCGCAGGGGCGCGACTGGCACCGCTCATGCCACTTTTGTCTTCCGCGACGTTTCGCTATACTTGCGCGTTGCCGGCTAATCCGCCAGCGAGGTTTGCGCCATGGCCAAAGCATCTTTGTCGAAGAAATCCGCCAGCTTCAGTGACGCTGCTGTTCAAAAAGCCACTGGGAAAAACTGGTCGCAGTGGTTTTCCATCTTGGACAAAGCCGGCGCGCGCAAAATGACGCATCAAGAAATCGTGCGGCTGCTCTCCTCCAAGCACAAATGCCGGAGCTGGTGGCGGCAGATGGTCACCGTGGAATACGAACGCGCCCGCGGCCTCCGCGCAAAACATGAGACGGCCTCCGGCTTTCACGCCGGCCGCAGCATTACGCTCGGCGTGCCAATCGGAAAAGTTTTCGACGCCTGGCAGGATTCCTCTGCGCGCCGCCGCTGGCTCAAGGACCCCGATTTCACTGTCCGCAAGGCGAACGTCAACAAGTCCATGCGCATTACCTGGGGAGACGGCACGACGAACGTCGAAGCCATGTTCTACTCCAGGGGTGCGAAGAAAAGCCTGCTGACCGTGGACGTCTCCCGGCTCACCAATGCAAAAGCCGTCGCGCAGTGGAAATCCTACTGGGGCGATTCGCTCGCCAAGCTGAAATCCATCCTCGAAGCGTAAGCGGTCACGGAATCGGTACGATGGACGTCACCGGATGGATTTCCATCCAGCCGCCGTGTTTGTCGTCGCGGACATAGGTGCCCGTCACTCGCACACGCATGCCCTTGTGCACTTCGAAGAACGGCCCGGCATAATTCCGGCACGGCTCGATGGCATTCGCCTGCGTGGGTTTTTTCTGGCAGATGGGTTCCAGCACCAGCATCCCGTGCTGCCCGGAATAATTTCTCGCGTTCAGAAGTGTCTTGTCCTCGACATCCAGCCGAAGATGCAAATCGCCGTCGGCTTCGGGCAGTATTTCTTGGATGACGCCTTCCACCGTTTTGCACGCCTCGATGATCTCCAAGCGCTCCGGACGATACACCGCATTCCACAGCGCGGCGTCGCAGCCTGAAGTCCCTTGCGGCGGCCCCGTGTGTTCCAGCAGCGGCGCCAGTTCCCACGCCGCAATGGCCAGCCCGGCGGCGACGGTCGTCAATAAAACTTTCTTTTTCCGTCGCGTCATAATTCTCACAACCCTGCTCTGCGCAGCAGTATAACCCCGCTGTCAACGCGCCCGGCATTTTTTCGGAGCGTTCTTGCCTTCGCCGCAATGCTGCGTTATGCTCCGCGCGTTTTCGCCTGCGCTGTTCGGAGCGATGATTCGATGGCAAGACGCCTGCTGTGTGCAGCCCTGTGTGCCGCTCTGTTGCTGCCTGCGGGTGTGGCCGCGCCACCCGCACCGCGTCCTCCGCAAGCTGCGCCCCCCGACGCTGCGCCTCGCGCGGCGCTTTCCGAGCGCGTCGTCGCTTACCAGATTGACGCCCGCCTCGACGCGCAAAAGAAAATCATCACGGCCACCGAGACGGTTACCTATCGCAATCTTACCGGCCAGCCGCAGCAAACATTTCCTTTCCATCTTTATTTGAACGGCTTCCAGCCCGAGTCCACTTTCTACCGCGAGATTCGCCGGTTCGGCAGCCGTGGCCCCTGGGAAGAGAAGCATCGCGGTGGCATCGAAGTAAAATCTTTCGAAGTCGCCGGGCAAGGCAACCTCACGTCCGCCATCGAGTTCATCCAGCCCGACGACGGCAATCCGAAGGACAAGACCGTTTTCCAAGTTCGATTGCCGAAAGCGTTGGCACCGGGCGCCTCGGTCGAGTTCCGCATCGCCTTCCAGTCCAAGCTGCCGGAAACCGTGGCGCGCACCGGCTACAAGCGCGATTTCATTTTTGCCGCGCAGTGGTTTCCCAAGGTCGGCGTGTGGTGGCGCGGCGCATGGAATTGCCACCAGTTTCATTTGACCACCGAATTCTTCGCCGACTTCGGCACCTACGACCTCAAGCTCGCCGTGCCGCAGAATTACATCGTCGGCAGCAGCGGCGACGAACTCGCTAGCGTTGTCAATCCCGACGGCACCAAAACGCTCACACTTCGCGGCGAAGACATTCACGACTTTGCCTGGACTGCCGATCCCAACTACCGCGTCGTCGAAGATTCCTGGAAGGGAAGCGCCGGGCCGGTGAAAATCCGCGTCCTGATGCAGCCCGACCACGAAAGCCAGGCCGCGCGTTACATCCGTGCGCTCAAGGGCACGCTGGAGCATTTCGATCGCTGGTATGGCCCTTATCCTTACAATCGCATCACTGTCGTGGACCCCGCGCGCGGCTCTGCTGCCGGCGGCATGGAATATCCCACGTTGTTCACAGCCGACACGCACTGGCTGATGCCCGGCGGCTTGCTCATTCCTGAGCTGGTTGTCGAACACGAGTTCGGCCACCAGTATTGGTACGGCATGGTGGCCTCCAATGAATTCGAAGATGCCTGGCTTGACGAGGGCATCAATAGCTACACCGAAGTAAAAATCATGGATGCGCTTTTCGGCTCGGGCCGCTCTTTTATCAACCTGTGGGGCATCACGCTGGGCGATTCCGATTTTCAGCGCCTCACTTACACTTTCGCGCCGGATACCGACCCGATGGTTCGCTCCGGCTGGCAGTTTATGACCGGCAACGCCTATGGCGGCGTCACCTACGGCAAGACCGCCACCGTGCTGCTCACGCTGGAAGGGCTCATCGGCGAGGATACCGTTCGCCGCGCGATTCGCACTTATTTCACGCGCTACCGCTTCACTCATCCCACCGAGGAGGATTTTCTGAAAACAGTCGAGGAGGTCAGCGGCCAGAATCTCCGCTGGTTTTTCGACCAGGCCGTGTACGGCACGCAGGTGCTCGACTACTCGGTCGATCGCATCCTCTCCGATCCGGTGGACTGGTTCGCGGAAAAACTCGAGGAAAAGAAGGGCGTGACGCTCTACCGCTCACACGTGGTGGTGCGCCGCCTCGGCGATTTCATTTTCCCCGTCGAGGTGGAGATCAAGTTCGACAATGGCGAAACGATTCGCGAAAAATGGGACGGCAAGGACCGCTGGACGCGCTTCTCCTA